>JAZRFA010000180.1:0-24604 GCA_045661085.1 Bacteroidaceae bacterium | reverse complement strand
AAGGAAATCATCGCCAACGAGTCACAGGAGCGCATGGGCTTGCTCATCCGTGAGGAGGCTATCGAGCATGTGAAGCAGATTGCCGAGCGTGAGCGTGCTCCGATGTATGTAGTCGGTGAGACTACCGGTGATGCCCGCTTTGCCTTCGAGCAGAAGGATGGCGTACGCCCCTTCGACCTCGCCGTAGATCAGATGTTCGGCTCTTCGCCCAAGACCATCATGGTGGACAAGACCGTAGAGCGCAACTATAGCGATGCAGAATACTCAGAGAAGAACCTCACACAATATGTAGAGAAGGTGCTCCAGCTCGAGTCTGTAGCATGTAAGGATTGGCTCACCAACAAGGTGGACCGCTCGGGAACCGGTAAGATTGCCCGTCAGCAGTGTCAGGGTGAGCTTCAGCTCCCCTTGAGCGACTGCGGTGTAGTAGCACTCGACTACCGTGGCACCAAGGGTATGGCTACCGCTATCGGTCATGCACCCCAGGCTGCGCTTGCCGCTCCCGACAAGGGTTCGGTACTCGCTGTGTCAGAGGCATTGACCAACATCGTATGGGCTCCGCTCGCCGATGGCATGGATTCGCTCTCACTCAGCGCCAACTGGATGTGGCCCTGCCGCTCACAGGAGGGTGAGGATGCTCGCTTGTACAAGGCTGTAGAGGCACTCTCAGACTTCTGCTGCGACCTCCACATCAACGTACCCACTGGTAAGGACTCACTCTCAATGACTCAGAAATACCCCGACGGCTCTAAGGTGGTGAGCCCCGGTACCGTTATCGTATCGGCTGGTGGTGAGGTGTCTGATGTGAAGAAGGTGGTATCGCCCGTCGTGGTGAACGACAAGGAGAGCCTGCTCTATCACATCGACTTCAGCGACAATGCACTCGCACTCGGTGGCTCGGCCTTCTTCCAGACCTTGGATAAGGTGGGTAGCGAGGTGCCTGCAGTAGATGCTGAGTACTTCCGCGACACCTTCATCGCTGTGCAGCAGCTCGTGAACGAAGGTCTCCTCATGGCAGGTCACGATATCTCGGCTGGTGGTATGGTGACGGCATTGCTCGAGATGTGCTTCGCCAACACCAAGGGCGGTATGCAGATCGACCTCAGCGTATTCGAGGAGAAGGACATCGTGAAGGTGCTCTTCGCCGAGAATCCCGGTGTAGTGGTACAGGTAGCAAAACAAAATGCAGCTCGTGTAGAAGCTATCCTCGAAGAGGCTGGCGTGGCCTTCGCAGTGATTGGCCAGCCCACCGATGACCGCACCCTCTATATTAATAAGGAGTACACCCTCGACATCGACGCTATGCGCGATGCTTGGTACAGCACCTCTCACTTGCTCGACCGCAAGCAGAGCTTCCACGGCTGTGCCGACGAGCGTGCCAAGAACTATAAGAACCAGCCCCTCGTATTCGACTTCAACGAGTCATTTACAGGTAAGCTCGCACAATATGGCCTCAACCCCGACCGTCGCACACCCTCAGGCATCCGTGCCGCTATCATCCGTGAGAAGGGTACCAACGGTGAGCGCGAGATGGCCTACTCACTCTGGCTCGCTGGCTTCGACGTGAAGGACGTAACGATGACCGACCTCGTGACTGGTCGTGAGACGCTCGATGATATCAACTTCATCGTCTTCTGCGGTGGATTCTCTAACTCTGACGTACTCGGCTCAGCTAAGGGATGGGCAGGTGCCATCCTCTTCAGCCCGAAGGCCAAGGAGACCATCGACCGCTTCTATGCTCGTAAGGACACCCTCTCGCTCGGTATCTGTAACGGCTGCCAGCTCATGATGGAGCTCGGCCTCATCACTCCCGAGCACGAGGAGAAGGGTGCTATGCACCACAACAACTCTCACAAGTTTGAGTCAAACTTCGTGGGCGTACACGTTCCCGAGAACAACAGCGTACTCTTTGGTTCGCTCAGCGGCACCAAGCATGGTATCTGGGTAGCTCATGGTGAAGGTAAGTTTGCCCTCCCCTACGAGGAGAGCCGCTACCACATCGTAGCCAAGTACAACTATGCCGGCTATCCCGCCAACCCCAACGGCTCGGCCTACAACATCGCCGGTATAGCCAGCGCTGATGGCCGCCACGTAGCTATGATGCCCCACTTGGAGCGTTGTATCTTCCCCTGGCAGTGCGGTAACTACCCGCTCAACCGTCGTGCCGATGAGGTGACACCTTGGATCGAGGCATTCGTGAATGCTCGCAAGTGGGTTGAGAACCAGAAGTAATGCAGATGCACTACATAGAAATAGCGGAGGACCTCGAAATCCTCCGCTATTCTTTTATATTGACTTTTGTCTTCTATGATTTTACCTGTTCTTCCTTAGTATCCCTCACGATACTTACCCTCTTCCTTGTCGTCGAGCATGCTGAGGTAGGAAGCATAGCGTGACTGGCTGATGCGGCATTCCTCTACGGCTTGGCGCACAGCGCAGTGGGGTTCGTGGGTGTGGGTGCAGTTGCCATAGCGGCAGTCGGCCGAAATGGTAAATATCTCGCGGAAGTAGTGACCAATTTCCTCTTCTTCCATGTCGAAGGTGCCGAAACCCTTCACTCCCGGTGTGTCGATGAGCCATCCATCATTGTCGAAGGGGAACATCTCTGAGAAGGTGGTGGTGTGCATGCCTGTGTTGTGGCGCTCCGAAATCTCTGCGGTGCGCAGACGGAGGTCGGGAAGCAGGGCGTTGATAAGCGTGCTCTTACCTACACCTGAGTTGCCCGAGAGTAGGGTGGTCTTGCCCGATAGGGCAGCACGTACCTCGCCGAGCCCTTCATTGTTGAGCGCCGACACGCAAGAACATTCGTAACCGATGCTGCGGTAGAGGTGCACGATGGCTTCGAGGTAGCGTCGCTCGGTCTCGTCGTAGCGGTCCACCTTATTAAATACAATGTGTACGGGAATGCGGTAGGCCTCGGCGGTAGCCAGGAAACGGTCGATGAAGGTCGTCGAGGTTTCGGGGTAGTTGATGGTGACGATGAGCAAGCACATGTCGACATTGGCTGCGAGGATGTGTGACTGCTTCGAGAGGTTCGAGGCGCGGCGTATGATATAGTTGCGGCGTTCCTCGATGTCAGTGATGTAGGCAATGCCATCAACGGGCTCAGTGAGTACAACCCTGTCGCCTACGGCCACAGGGTTGGTACTACGTATGCCTTTGAGTCGGAAGTTGCCCTTGATGCGGCAATCGATGAGGCTCCCCTCATCGGTCTTCACGATGTATTGGCTGCCGGTGTTTTTGATTACAAGTCCAAGCATAACTAATGGAGAATGGAGAATGGAAAATTGAGAATTATTGCAAGCGCGTAGCCCTATTATCCATTATCAATTGTCCATTGTCCATTGAATTTACACGGTCATGATTTCCTTCTCCTTGTCAGCGTAGAGGTCATCGACCTTCTTGATGTACTTGTCGTGCAGCTTCTGGAGCTTCTCCTCGCCATCCTTCTGCACGTCTTCGGGCATACCATCCTTCACTGCCTTCTTCAGGGCGTCGATGCAGTCGCGGCGTGCGTTGCGGATACTAATCTTGGCGTGCTCGGCAACCTCCTTACATTGCTTGGCAAGTTGCTTACGGCGATCCTCGGTGAGAGGGGGGATGCCAAGACGGATAATCTCACCATTGTTCTCGGGCATGATGCCTACGGGAGAGTCGATGATGGCCTTCTCGATGACACGAATCATATTCTTGTCCCAGGGCTTGATGGCAATGGTGCGTGCATCGGGGGTGGTGACTGAAGCAACATTGCTCAAGGGAACCATGCTTCCGTATGAATCCACACGGATACCATCGAGGATACGGGTGTTGGCTTTGCCGGCACGGATGCGAGCGAGTTCGTCTTCAACGTGGAGGATGGCCATTTCCATCATCTCTTGTGCTTCGTTCAAATATTCTTGCATATTCTTTCTGTTTAATGTGGTTATAAGTGTAGTCAAAGGTAGGTGGTTTTTTCCTTTTTTGCAATAGTTTGTGCGCATATATGTGTAATAAGGGTGTCAATTGCTGTATTTTTATGCTTTTCTGTTCGTAAGTATCGAAAATATAAGTATATTTGCACATAATCGCTTTATGCGCCTATTGCCATGGAACAACAGATATTACACTTGCTCGACCAGCTGCCTCCAATCTCTCTTGATGAGATGAGCGGTATCAAGCTGATGAATCGTATCGACAAGAAATACTTGGCAACGATAAGTCAGTTGGAACAGTTGCTTGTGATGGCGCAGGGTAAATATATGGTACAGCAGATTGAAGGCAAGCGATTCAACCGTTATCATACGATATATCTTGATACTCCCGATGAGGAGATGTATACAATGCACCATAATGGTCGCATCGTGCGTCAGAAGGTGCGTGTGCGCACCTACTTGGATTCGGGTGACACCTTCCTTGAGGTGAAGAACAAGAATAACCATGGGCGTACCAAGAAGAAACGTATGGTAGTGAATGGGGTGCATACATTGCATGAGGACGATGGAGATGTTTTGTTGGCCAAATATGCCCACTACCGGTTGGCTGATTTGGTGCCTAAGGTGGAGAATCGCTTCGAACGCATTACCCTCGTGAATATGGCCAAGACCGAGCGTCTTACCATAGATTGCCATGTGAAATTTCACCACTGCGAGACTGATGTTCACAATACTTACGACCGCCTTGTCATTATTGAACTCAAGCGTGATGGCAATGTCTATTCTCCCGTAAAGGATATGTTGCGCGAATTGCGCATCAAACCCTCGGGATTCAGTAAGTATTGTATGGGCTCGGCACTCACAAACCCGAATCTCAAACGTAATCGCTTCAAACCGCGATTCAAAAAGATTGATAAATTATTAAACAGACACTAATATTATGGTAAACCTGCTAAACCTTGCTGCTGGCGGTCTCAAAACGGCTCTTGCTGCAGCTGAAGAATTGGATTTAGATGTGCTATCTGCATCGGAATCTCTGATAGCACCAGTGTGGGCGGATTGGAGTGGCTTGACCGAGCTCATTCTTCGTTTCTTGCTCAACGTGGCGGTCATCTCGTTCATCGTGCGTGTGTTCTACTACCCCAAGAGCAAGCGCCGTGACTATTTCGTGACTTTTATTCTTATCTCGATTAGTATATTTTTGATTATCTATCTGATGGGAGGAGTCAAACTAAAGACGGGTGTGGCTCTTGGTCTGTTTGCTATCTTCGGTATTATTCGTTATCGAACGGAGTCGGTACCTATCCGTGAGATGACTTATCTCTTCCTGATTATTGCAGTGAGCACCATCAATGCTTTGGACTCCAGTATAAGCTATGTCGAATTGTTGGCAACTAACCTCTTGTTCATCATCTCAATATGGGCAATGGAGAGTAACCGTTGGGTGAAACACGTAGCCAGCAAGCTTGTGCTATACGATAACATCAGTCTCATTACTCCTGAAAAGGAACCCGAGCTTGTTGAGGACCTGAAGAAGCGTACAGGTTTGGATATCCTTCGTGTAGAGGTGGGAGCCATCGATTTTTCTAAAGATACGGCAATGGTGAAGATTTTTTATGAACCCCTGACCAACGAAGTTAATAGCGTAAACCATATCGGACGTTTGCCTAAAATGAACTGATAATCCCATTTTTATTCTGTTTTTTCAGAATCTTTTCAGAATTGCGCCTTACTTTTGTCGCGTAAAAATGAATAAAACGATGAAAAATATGAAACGATTTTTTTGCGTCGGGTGCTTGCTGCTGGCTGCAGCCACCGCCACTGCACAGAGTGATTTCGGTGTGTGGACCAGCATTGAGGGTACTACGAAGGTGAATAAGAGTATAGAACTCTCGTTGGAAGGGGAGTACCGTACGCAAGATATGTCATCGAAGACTGAGCGTATCGCCACAGGTGTCAGTCTCTCCTATAAGAACAAGAACTTCCTGCCCTTCCTTAAGGCCGATGTGGGCTACACCTTTATGTCTATGAACTATCTGGGCGAGACGACCATCAAGTATGTTACAGATGATGATGGTAACTATGAATTGGATGCTGAGGGTAACCCCATTCCTGATCGTATGAATGTTGATGATGCCTATTGGGCAGCCCGTCATCGTTTCACTGCTTCACTTACGGGTTCTGTCAAGTGGGGACGTTTCAAGTTTTCACTACGCGAACGTTACCAGTTTACTCATCGTATGAGAAGCTATTGCGACCGTGAACGTTATTATTATTTCGAGTCTCTAAAAAAATGGGATTACGAATTGTCTGATTTTGAACAACCGGAATTGTTGACAGACGAGAAGAAATCCAAGAGCGACCACAAGCTCCGTTCTCGTCTTGCGGTGAGCTATGATATCAAGAAATGCCCGTTCGAGCCTTTTGCCGAGGTAGAGGTATACAACGAATTGGATAATGCCTTTGCCTACGACAAGATACGCTATACCGTGGGTACAGAATACAAAATAAACAAGGAGCATAAGCTGAAACTGTATTATCGCTACCAAGACTATGCTGATATAGATGAGGTGAGTGGTCATGTTTTGGGTATTGGTTATGCCTTTGAATTCTAAATAGTGAATCGACTGAAACTATGAAACGACCTGTCTACCTGTTTTTGGCCATGTTATTCGCTTCGGCTATGCAGATGAGAGCACAGCAGATGGCGGTGGCTCTGAGTGATGGTAACGAATTGAAGTTCGAGGAGAACTATACCTCTTGTAAGATAACCTTCTCGGATGGTCAGATGCTGCTCCATGTTGATGGCGCGGTGAAGAATACAATCGGCATCAAAGATATCAGCCGAATCTATTTCTATTCTGTCGATGCAGGTGTGGATGAACTGCAAGGCAAGGATGTTGTGACCTATTCTGCCGCCACCGAAGAACTTCTCGTTCATGCCCAGCCGGGCACTACCGTGGCTGTATATCATGCCAATGGCGCGTTGGCATTGTCGCAGATGCAAACCATTGCGGGCACTCCTGTCAGTGTAGCGCACTTGCCTGCCGGCACCTATGTAGCTGTTGTCAGAAATGTAACCCTTAAATTCGTGAAGCGATGAAACGATTGATGTCTCTTTCTTTGGCCCTTGTGGCAGCTATGCTTTCATGGGCCGTAACGGTTCCTTCTGATTTCCGAGTAGTGTGTAAGGATGGCTCAGTCGCTTACTTCTGTGGGGCGGGTACAGAACTCACTTTCAATGAGGATGGCTCCATATTATATATACAGACGGAGGGGCAGGATGCCGTAGTCAGCTATGCCGTTGATGGCATTGAGGTCGTTGAATTTGCGCAATTGGGAAAGACCTACGAAGCCTACGATTATGCAGGTGCTCATATTGATGTGGCTCTTTCTTCTGCAGATAACACCTCTTTTTCTGAAGCTGAAGAGGTGATTATAACTGATAAGGAGCACGATGATTATGGCGATTTTATCGAGAACTATAAACCCAAAAATACGGTTGTCATTACCTACAAAGAGGGAAAGGCTACTTATACGGGAAAACCTTCTGGTGTTAGCGTAATTGTAAATGGTAACCATGTGACGGTAACTTCTGCCAAGAGTGATATCGCTTATACCCTGAAGGGCACCACCACAAACGGCTCATTCAAGCTCTATTCAGACAAGAAGGCTCAGGTAACGCTCGATGGTGTCAGCATCACCAACCCTACCGGTGCGGCCCTCAATATCCAGTCGGGCAAGACGATGATGATAAAGCTCGCCGATGGCACTACAAATTACTTGGAAGACGGCAAATCCTATACTCTGGAGGGTACGGAACAGCAGAAGGGTACCTTCTTCAGTGAAGGTCAGCTCGTATTCTCAGGTAAGGGCACGCTTAACGTGAAGAGCAACTATGGCCATGGCATCGTGAGCGACGACTATGTGCGTGTGCGTGGAGGCAATATCACGATCAACTCCGTACGCGATGGCATCAGTACCAGCGACCGCTTTATCATGTATGGCGGTGTCGTGAACATCACTGCCCAGCAAGATGGCATCGATGTCGACGAGGGCTATATCGAGATTGGTGGCGGCCAGCTCACCGTGAGTGCCGTTGACGAGGGCATCACTGCCTCGTATGAGGGAGACGAAGATACAGGTATCGTCGACCCGCTCATCACTCCTTATATAGATATCAAGGGTGGACTCATCAAGGTCGTTACTACAGGTGACAAAGGTCATGGTATACGTGCCATGTCAACATTCTCCATGTCTGGCGGTATCGTGCAGGCAACGACCAAGGGTGCCGGCTCCAAGGCTCTGATGAGCGAGGGTGGCATGTCGCTCACTGGCGGCAAGGTCACTGTGCAGACCGAGGGCAATGCGCTCTATGAGGATGGCGACCTGTCCTCTTCGGCAGGAATCCGCAGCAAGGGAGTGCTTACGATGAAGAATATAACCCTCGGTGTCAAGAGTACAGGCACTGGCAGCAAGGGCATCAATAATGTAGGTGATGTGGTGGTGGAGAATTGTCGCGCTACCATCATAGCTTCGGGTGCCACCCACAAGAGCAACGGGCTCGACTCACGCTCACGCGGTGTCGACACCGATGGTAATTTGACTCTCAACGGAGGAGTCCTGCTGGTGAAGTCATACGACGAACCTCTGCACCTGAAGGGCAGCCTCTCGTTCTTAAACAATAACGTCTATTGTGGCTATCAGATAGAGGAATAGGGTAGTCTTTCCCTCTCAGATTCAGTCGCGAATTCTTATATGCGTCGCGGAGTGTTGTCGGCCATCACTTGGTGGACAATCTCTGCGACCATCTGTTTCAGCTTCTCGATAAACTGCTTGGCATCGTAGCGGCGTGCTTCGATTTCGCGCAGGCGCTTTTCCCAGATACCGGTGAGCTCGGCACTCTTGAGTAGCTCCTCACGGATGAGGCCGATGAGCTCGATACCCGTAGGGGTGGCCACAAGATTTTTCTTTACTTTGGTCACGTAGTTGCGCTTGTAGAGCGTCTTGATGATTTCGGCACGGGTGGCAGGACGGCCTATACCGTTCTCCTTCATCGCATCGCGTAGCTCCTCGTCGTCGACAAACTTTCCTGCCGTCTCCATGGCACGCACCAGCGTACCTTCGGTATAGGGCTTGGGCGGCTGTGTCCACTTCTCCATCAGCTCGGGTGTGTGGGGGCCACTCTCACCCTTGATGAATTGAGAATTGAGAATTGAGAATTGAGAATTGTCCTCCGATTGCTCCTCTATAGTCTGTTGTCCGTTGTCTGTTGTCTGTTGTCTATCAAACACCATTTTCCACCCTGGTTCTAAGATCTCTTTTCCCGAGGTGCGGAAGGGGATGCCATCGACTTCGCCCATCACGGTGGTGGTGCTAGTTTTGCACTCGGGGTGGAACACGGCGATGAAGCGCCTTACGATGAGGTCGTACACCTTCTTCTCGATGTCGGTAAGCGCTCCGGGTACTACGCCAGTGGGTATGATGGCATGGTGGTCGGTCACCTTCTTGTTGTCGAACACCTTCTTCGATTTCAGTAGAGGACGTCCATGCAGCGGGGTGATATATTGCTGGTAGTCTCGCAAGCCCATTAAAATCTGCGGACATTTGGCATACACATCATCACTCAGGTAGGTGGTGTCCACACGGGGATAGGTGGTTACCTTTTTCTCGTAGAGTGACTGTACGGTCTGCAAGGTCACGTCTACGGGTATGCCAAATTTCTTATCGCATTCGGTTTGCAGGGTTCCGAGGTCGAAGAGCGAGGGTGGAAGTTCTTTTCCCTCCTTCTTGGTCACCGAGGTCACGGTGAAGGGTTTGTCCTTGATGCGCTCCAGTATGGCAGCTCCTTGCTCACCATTGGCTATGGGATCGAGCCCTATGTTGTCGGCTTCGGCCTTGCGCCAAGCCGCTGTCGTGTCGAATTCTACGCCTTTTTTCTCGGCCTTCTCCTTCTGCTTCTCGATGTCGGCCATCAGGTCCTCTTCGCTACGCTTCATGATGGCGTTGAAGGTGGCACCGCGGTATAGTGTCTTCAGTACCCAATATTGTTGTGGTACGAAACTCTCAATTTCCTGTTGTCGTTTCACGATGAGGGCCAATGTGGGGGTCTGCACCCGGCCTATGGAGAGCACCTGGCGATTCTGCCCATACTTGAGCGTATAGAGTCGTGTGGCATTCATGCCCAGTACCCAGTCGCCGATGGCGCGGCACAAGCCGGCTTCGTAGAGTGACTGCTTATCGGCATTGTCGAGCAGCTTGGCAAATCCCTCGCGAATGGCCTCCTCGGTGAGTGACGATACCCACAAACGTTTCACGGGGCACTTGGCCTCGGCCTTCTGCATCACCCAGCGTTGGATGAGCTCTCCCTCCTGGCCGGCATCACCGCAGTTGATGATCATGTCGGCACTTTGCATCAGGTTTTTGATGATGGCAAATTGTTTCTCTATGCCCTGATTGTCGATGAGTTTGATGCCGAAGCGGGGCGGTATCATGGGCAGGCTGCCCAATGACCAGTTCTTCCACTGCGAGGTGTAGTCGTGCGGCTCCTTTAGGGTACAAAGGTGTCCGAAGGTCCACGTCACTTGGTATCCGTTTCCCTCCAGATAGCCCTCGCGGCGCGTCCTGGCACCCAATACATCGGCTATCTCCTTCGCTACACTCGGCTTCTCCGCAATGCAAACTATCATCGATGTCTTGTTTAGTGTGTAGTGTTTGGTGTTTAGTGCGTAGAGTTCCATCTGGCTGGCCAACTCTCAACTCTTAAACGGAGTTCGCTGCCCAAAGGGAAAAACGACCCTCAACCTTTTTGCCATGCGAAGTTACTGCTTTTAATTAAGAATAGAAAATATTTTTCTCACCTGCGATGACAATCTATCTCAGGTGCCATATTTTCACGACATAGGTGCGATAATCCTTTTTCGCAGGCTATAAAATCAAGTGACTGCGCTCTGTTGGCCAGTTAGTAGGGATGGAGCGAACGGGATTGGGAAGTTTACCCCAGTCGCACCATAAATTTCTCGCGGTCGACGATGAAGCGGGTGTGCTCACCTTCACCGATGAGGCCGTCTTCGTCTGAGGCGGTAACGGTGAACTGCAGCTTGCGCCCCTCAACTGCGGTGAGGGTAGCGGTGGCTGTGATGGTGCGACCGTGGGCTGTGGGTTTCAGGTGCGAGGAGGCAATGTGTCCACCTACGGTGGTTTGAGTTGCCTCCAAATGGGGGGCTACGCAGTGCATCGCTGCCTCCTCCATCAGGGCTATCATGGATGGGGTGGCAAGTACGCGAAGGTCGCCGCTACCTACGTGGGCGGCCAAGTGATGCTCCTCGACGGAGCGGGTGCTGGTGTGGGTGAGTCCGGGCTGTAGCATGGTTTGTTTAGTGTTTAGTGTTTAGGGTTGGGGGGGTAGGCGCTCGCAGCTCATCGCTCGTGGCTTACGGCTTACTACAAAGGTAGGGTGATTTTAGTGAATATCGAAATAAACCTTGCTTTTTTATTTCGTTCGTTTTACCTTTGCGATGATATAAGGATTATTGTCATGAACAAGGAAATTACTTTTGACCGTTTCATCCGAGGGCTCATTGCCATAGCAGTGTGCGTGGTGGCTTATCTGTTGGTTAATCGTTTGAGCGGTGCGCTGTTGCCCTTTCTCATTGCTTGGTTGTTTTGCTATCTGGTGTATCCGATAGTGAAGTTCTTTCAGTATAAACTGAGGCTCAAGAATCGCTTGCTTTCCATTGCAGTTGTGCTATTGCTCATTATGGCCATTATCGTGGGTGTCAGCTTTTTGGTGATACCTCCCGTGGTGCAGGAGTTCGTTACGCTCAAGGAATTTGTGTTTAACTATATCACGTCTGGTGGCAATAATACGACTATTCCTGATGTCGTCAATGAATTTGTACACAAGCATATAGATATGGAGGCTGTGGAGAGCTACTTCTCGGTCGAGCGCATTGGCGAGCTGCTTAAGGGGGCTCTGCCCAAAATCTGGAACGTGGTGTCGCAGTCGTTCAGTATGGTGTGGGGCTTGGTGGCCATCTTCATGTTTATGGTGTATGTGCTCTTTATCCTCAAGGATTATGAGTTGTTGGAGCGTGGATGGGTGAGCCTCATCCCTGAGAAATATCGTACCCGTGTGACGCACCTTGTTGAGGATGTAGAGGATAGTATGAGTAACTACTTTCGTGGCCAGTCACTCGTAGCACTATGCGTGGGCATATTGTTCAGTATTGGCTTTGTGATTATCGATTTCCCTTTGGCCATCGGCTTCGGACTATTTGTGGGGCTTCTCAATATTGTACCCTACCTGCAGACTGTGGCATTGGTGCCTACTGTGTTTCTGGCTTTGGTCAAAGCGGCTAATACAGGTGAGAATTTCTGGTGGATACTCGTGGCTGCCGGCATCGTGTTCCTCGTGGTGCAGGCGATACAGGAGACCATCCTCATCCCCCGTATCATGAACAAGGTAACGGGGCTCAATCCTGCCGTTATTCTGCTCTCGCTCTCCATTTGGGGAAGTCTGTTGGGATTGGTGGGTATGATTATTGCCCTTCCTGCCACCTCGTTGTTGCTGTCATACTACCGTCGTTTTCTGAAGAAACAGGCTGCTGAAGAGCGGGAAGTGCCGCAGGGCAATTGTCGCAGTCGGCAATAGAACCTTTTTGCTGGAAGAAAAAACGACGACGCCTGCAAAAAGGGCGAAAAAAAGTTTGCAGTCTCGCAAAAACTTCCTACCTTTGCACTCGCAAATGCGAAAGCTCTTGCACAAGAGGTCGATTCGCTAGCTCAGCAGGTAGAGCACATCCCTTTTAAGGATGGGGTCTTGGGTTCGAGCCCCAAGCGAATCACTGGAAGAAGAAACTCTGATGGGTTTCTTCTTTTTTTTTATCCATCCCTTGTGTACAAAGTGTATGAATACATAAGAGGTAGGCTCCAAAGAACCTACCTCTTATGTTGTTTTTGTAAATGGGGAAGATTTTACATCATGCCGTCCATGCCCATGCCGGGAGCCATGGGAGCGGGCTTCTCCTCCTTCTTCTCCACGATGACGCACTCGGTGGTGAGGAACATGCCTGCGATAGAGGCAGCGTTCTCGAGAGCCACGCGGGTCACCTTGGCGGGGTCAACGACACCAGCGGCCTTCATGTGCTCATACACGTCGGTGCGGGCATTGTAACCGAAGTCGGCCTCGCCCTCGCGCACCTTCTGCACCACTACGGCACCCTCCTTGCCCGCGTTGGCAACGATCTGGCGCAGGGGCTCCTCGATGGCGCGCTTGATGATCTCGATACCGGTGGTCTCGTCGGCATTGTCGCCCTTGAGGCCTTCGAGTGCGTCGATGGCACGGATATAGGCTACACCACCGCCAGGCACGATGCCCTCCTCGATGGCAGCACGGGTAGCGCACAGCGCGTCGTCCACACGGTCCTTCTTCTCCTTCATCTCTACCTCAGAGGCAGCACCCACGTAGAGCACGGCCACACCGCCGGCGAGCTTGGCGAGGCGCTCCTGCAGCTTCTCGCGGTCGTAGTCGCTCTTGGTGGCGGCAATCTGTGCCTTGATCTGTGCCACGCGGTCGGCGATAGCCTCCTTGTTGCCGGCACCGTTGACGATGGTGGTGTTGTCCTTCGATACGGTCACCTTGTCGCAACGGCCGAGCATCTCGATGGTAGCCTGCTCGAGTGACAAGCCCTTCTCCTCGCTGATGACCAAGCCACCGGTGAGGATGGCGATGTCTTCGAGCATCTCCTTGCGGCGGTCACCGAAGCCGGGAGCCTTCACGGCGCAGATCTTGAGCTGGGCGCGGAGACGGTTCACCACGAGCGTGGTGAGGGCCTCGCTATCCACGTCCTCGGCAATCACGAGGAGCGGACGGCCTGTCTGGATGGCGGGTTCGAGGATGGGGAGGAACTCCTTGAGGTTGGAGATCTTCTTGTCGTAGATGAGGATGTAGGGGTTGTCCATCACGCACTCCATCTTCTCGGTGTCGGTCACGAAGTAGGGTGACAGGTAGCCACGGTCGAACTGCATGCCCTCGACCACGCCGATAGAGGTCTCGGTACCCTTGGCCTCTTCGATGGTGATGACACCGTCCTTTGACACGCGACGCATGGCATCGGCGATGAGCTTACCGATCTCGGGGTCGTTGTTGGCCGAGATGGTGGCCACCTGCTCGATCTTGTCGTAGTCGCTGCCTACGGCCTCGGCCTGCTCCTTGATGTTCTCAACCACCTTGGCCACGGCCTTGTCGATACCGCGCTTGAGGTCCATGGGGTTGGCACCGGCGGTCACGTTCTTGATACCCACGTTCACGATGCTCTGTGCCAGCACGGTAGCGGTAGTGGTACCGTCACCGGCATCGTCGCCAGTCTTCGATGCTACAGACTTGACGAGCTGCGCACCGGTGTTCATGAAGGGATCGGCAAGCTCCACCTCCTTGGCTACGGTCACGCCGTCCTTGGTGATGTGGGGAGCGCCAAACTTCTTCTCGATGATCACGTTACGACCCTTGGGGCCGAGGGTTACCTTCACTGCATTGGCAAGCTCGTCAACGCCCTTCTTGAGCTGCTCGCGAGCCTCCATATTGAATAAAATGTCTTTTGCCATAATGTTGTTAATGTCAAGTTAAAAATTAAAAACTTGTCATTCTGAGCATAGCGAAGAATCTCATCGTATCGCGCGAGATCCTTCACATTCGTTCAGGATGACACGAAATCTATTATCCAACAATCGCCAGGATGTCGCTCTGGCGCATGATGAGATACTTGGTTCCTTCGAGTTCGAACTCGGTGCCGGCATACTTGCCGTAGAGCACGGTGTCGCCCACCTTCACGATCATCTCTTCGTCCTTGGTGCCGTTACCCACGGCTACTACCTCGCCCTTGAGGGGCTTCTCCTTGGCGGTATCGGGGATGATGATGCCACCGATGGTTCTCTCTTCGGCCGGTGCGGGAACGACGAGCACGCGGTCGGCTAATGGTTTGATGTTCATTGTTGTAATTTTTTTGGTTTATAGTCTTAATTTATGATTTCATTCTCCACAATCCATAGAAACGAAAGTCGTGCCACATTTGTTCTATGTGGCACATGCGAGAGGAAATGTCGGGTTTTGTGACAGTTTGTCGCTTATTTTAGCTCAAAGAGCAACTTCTCCAGCTGCTCGGCAGTGAGCCAGCGGTGCAGCGCGCCGCGATGAGCCACGGTGATACCTCCCGTTTCCTCAGACACGACGATGGCCAGCGCATCGGTCTCCTGCGAGATGCCCAGAGCAGCACGGTGGCGCAAACCCATCGACTTGGGGATGTCCATGCTGTGCGACACGGGCAACAGACAGCCTGCAGCAGCAATGCGCTTATGGCTTATAATCATGGCTCCATCGTGCAAGGGACTGTTCTTGAAGAAGATGTTTTCGATGAGCAACTGGTTGATGGTGGCATCCACCGCCTCTCCGGTCTTGACGACCTCGCCCAGGTTGTCGCTCTGCTCAATGACGATGAGTGCCCCCTCCTTGCGCTTAGCCATATTCATGCAGGCCATCACGATAGGCATCATCTCGGTGTGATCGGTAGCAACGGACTTCTTCCTCGAAACGAAGAAACTGAGTATGCGACGCGCACGATGTTGTGAACCCACATCGCGCAGGAAACGGCGTATCTCATCTTGGAAGAGGATAATGAGCGCCAGGGCACCTACGCTGACCAGCGTATCGAGAATACCTCCTAACAGGCGCATCTGGAATATCTGCGACACCAACACCCACACCACGATGACGGTGAGGATACCGATGAAGAGGTTGAGCGAACCTGACTCTTTCATGAACTTGTACAGGTAGAAAAGCATGAGTGCTACGAGCAGCACGTCAATCAAATCCTTTATGCCAAAACCGAGTAACATATTTCGTTGGGTTTAGAGTTTAGAGTGGAGTGTTTAGTGTTTAGAGTGGTGTGGAGGATTTGAGTCTTTCAACTATTCGTACGGCCTCCACCGCCGCCTTCACATCGTGTACGCGGAGGATGTGGGCTCCCTTCATCAATGCTATGGTGTGTAGTGCCGTGGTGCCATTGAGCGCCTCCTCGGGGGTACAGCCAAGGTTCTTGTAAATCATCGACTTGCGCGACACCCCCACGAGCAGTGGGCACTCGAGCAGATGCAACTCCTCCAGATGCTGCATCAGGTAGTAGTTCTCGTCGAGCGTCTTGCCGAAGCCGAAGCCAGGGTCTACAACGACGTCGTTCACCCCCATGAGCCGCAAGCGCTGGATGCGTTCGGCAAGGCTATGCATCATCTCGTTCCAAGGAGCACCATCGTAGGTGAGCACATAGGGCACCTGCAGGTCGGCTACGGTGTCGAACATCAGCTCGTCGGCCGCACCGCCATACACGTCGTTGATGATTTGCACACCGAAGTCCTCGACACAGCGGCGAGCCACCGAAGCACGAAACGTGTCGACCGAGAGTACAGCATCGGGCAACTCACTGCGGATAGCCGACAGCGCCACAGACAATCGCCGCATCTCCTCGGCCTCACTCACAGGAGCAAGCCCAGGCTTGGTGGAGCAGCCGCCCACATCCAGGACAGAAGCACCCTCAGCAATCATCTCTTTGGCACGAGCCACGACAGACACGGCAGACGAAGCACGCGAAGCCTCGTAGAACGACTCTTCCGTAGCATTCAGTATGCCCATTATCTGCGGACAATCAAGAGAAAGCAGCCTCCCCCCAATGTTCAGCGTAGGAGAAATGATACCATGCCTATTCATATCACAGGCAAAGGTATAAAAAAGTATCGAAAGTCGGACAAAAAAACTTTGTCGGATATAAAAGATTTCCTACTTTTGTGGGAAATTCGCAAATTTGTATCATACAGCATAAAACCTACAATACATATGGCAACAAACGACATGATAGTGGCAGTCGAATTGGGCTCGTCAAAAATATCTGGAGCCGTGGGCCGCAAACGCGCTGACGGCAGCCTGCAGGTGTTGGCCTATGCCAGCGAACCGGTAGCAGGATTCGTGCGCCGTGGCGTGGTGTACAACATAGACCAGACAGCACAATGCCTGTCGAACCTCATCAACCGACTCGAGCCTGAACTGGGCAATTACACCATCGACCAGCTATACGTCGGCGTAGGGGGATACACCCTACATTCCGAACGCAACACCGTGGCACGCTCCTTCGGAGAGGAGACACGTGTGACAGACACACTGGTCGACGAGATGGAAGAAGAAAACGCCGGAAAACAATATCCCGGCTACGGCATGATGCTGATGGTGTCGCAGGAATACAAGATAGGCAACAACCTGCTGAACGACCCCGTGGGAGTGAACTGCACCACGATCGAGGGCAACTACCTCAACATCCTCACCCGCACATCGGTGATGCACAATATGGCCAAGAGCTTCGAAATCGCCAAGATAAACATTGCCGACACCGCCATCCCACCCCTCGTGGCTGCCAACGTGCTGCTCACCGACAGTGAGCGACGCCAAGGATGTGCACTCATTGACTTCGGTGCCGAAACCACTACGATATCAATATACAAGGGAGGCAACTTGCGGTTCCTCACCGTAATCCCCATAGGTAGTCAAAACATCACCCGCGACCTTTGCTCATTACAGCTCGACGAAGAGGAGGCCGAACGCCTCAAACGCGAGTATGGACTGCAACTCCCCACATCGAGCGACGAGACCATCGCCCTCGACGACAGCCGCAGTATCGAGTTGCGCAAGGTGTACGATGTCATCGAGGCGCGTTTCGAGGAAATCATCCTCAACGTATGCCACCAGATAGAAGCATCGGGCTATGGCGACAAGCAACTGCTCGCAGGAGTGGTGTGCTGTGGTGGCGGCATCAACCTCAAAGGATTTGCTGAGGCCGTGGCAAAGAAAACGCAGCTATCCAAGGTGCGACTGGCATGCAACACCGTGGCCAAAGTGGAATGGAGCACGATGGAACAGCCCGAGAATGGCACACAAGGCGTACTCGTGGGACTCCTCATGGATGGCACGGAGAACTGCTGCCAGAGCGGCATGCAAGTGGAGATAAGCGCCGAAGATGCTCCACGTGCCGTGACGGGCAACCTCTTCACCGATGACGGCGAGAGCGCTCAGGCACAGCGCGACGAGGAGCTCCGCCAACTGCGCGAGCAGAAAATCAAGGAGGCCGAAGCAAGAAAGATTGCCATGCAAGCCGAGAAACAGAAGAACTCCGGCGGTGGCTTCTTCTCGGGAATCGTGAAGCGAGTGAAATCGATGGGCGACAACATCGACAAGTTGGCCAACGAATTCCTGAATGACGACAAAGAATAATACAGACAAAAAGACAACATACACGATATGAACGATAACGATATTATGCCCTTCGATCTGCCCACCGAGACAAAAAACATCATCAAGGTCATCGGTGTGGGCGGTGGCGGTGGCAATGCCGTAAAGAACATGTACCGTACCGGTATACGAGACGTGTCATTCGTCCTGTGCAACACCGACAACCAGGCTCTGGCCAAATCGGAAATTCCCGTAAAGCTACAGATTGGTCGCGAAACCACCAAGGGACTCGGAGCGGGCAATGACCCCGAAGTGGCGCGCCAGGCAGCCGAGGAGAATGTCGAGGACATACGGGCTCAGTTTGGCGGCAACACCGAAATGGTGTTCATCACTGCCGGCATGGGCGGTGGCACAGGTACTGGAGCCGCTCCCGTAGTGGCACGCGAAGCGAAAAAAGCGGGTATGCTCACCATAGGCGTAGTGACCATCCCCTTCAAGTTTGAGCAGCGCCCTAAGATTGTGCAGGCACTCAAGGGTGTCGAAGCCATCTCACAGCACGTCGATGCACTGCTGGTCATCAACAACGAACGCATCTTCGACATCTACCAGAACTGCAACGTGTACGATGCCTTCCGCCGTGTCGACGACACGCTCACCATTGCCGTGAAGAGTATCTCCGAGATCATCACCGCCGAGGGTATCATCAACCTTGACTTCCGCGATGTGAGCAAAGTACTCAAAGATGGTGGCGTGGCCATCATGAGCTATGGCTTGGGAAAAGGTGAGCGACGCTTGGCCGAAGCTATTGAAAGCGCCCTGCACTCACCTCTGCTCAACGACAACGATATCTATAACTCCAAGAAGATACTCTTCAATATTTACGGCAGCACCAAGCACCCGCTCATGGTGGAGGAGATGGAGGAGATCAACCGCTTCACCGAGAAGTTTGTGAGCAAGGACATCGAGGTCATCTGGGGCTTGGCTACCGATGACAACCTCGACGAAGAGGTGAAGATCACCATTCTCGCTACGGGCTTTGGCGTGAGCAACATCCCCGGCATGAGCAATACCACCATCCAACTCGACCGCACCCCTGCGAAGGAGGTCGAGGAAAGCGCCGAGGAAAAGGCAAAGCGACTTGAGGAGGAGAAGAAGAGCACCGAGATGATTACCCAATACTATGGCGACAACCATCTCACGGCAAAACGCATCATCCACTCCTTTATCATGGAGGGCGACGACCTCTTCAATGATGACCTTATCGATGCCATCGACTCGCTGCCAGCCTATGCACGCACCAAGCAGGACATCAGCGACCTGGAGGCGAAGCGCAAGTAGTATCACACCAAACACTCATAAACATATGGAAAAGAAACCCGAAAACCAATTACAGATAGAACTGAAGGAAGATGTGGCACAAGGCATCTATTGCAACTTGGCTGTCATCTCACACTCATCGTCAGAGTTTATCATGGACCTCATCCGCGTGCTCCCCGGTATGCCCAAGGCACAGGTGCAAACCCGCGCCATCCTCACTCCCGAGCACGCCATGCGCCTCATGCTTGCCTTGCAGGACAACCTCAAGAAGTATGAGCAGACCTTTGGCCCCATCCGCCTGCCCGAGCAAGGAAAAGGGACATACATCCCCCGCTTGAGCGACTTCAAGGGCGAGGCATGATAGAAGATATCTATGGTCTCATTGCGGAAAAATAAAGCAATCATTATTTGCAATAAAACAAATATCTCTTAACTTTGCAATACGAATAACGAGGATTGGCTGCGCTCATGGATAATAGAAGCGATTTTATTCATCCGCTTACACAATCTTTACAACATGGATTTACCACACAACTAAAAATATAACGATTATGGAACTTAAAGGATCAAAGACCGAGAAGAACCTGCAGATGGCATTTGCAGGTGAGTCACAAGCACGTAATAAGTACACCTACTTCGCATCAAAGGCTAAGAAGGAGGGTTATGAGCAGATTGCTGCCATCTTCCAGGAGACTGCCGACAATGAGAAGGAGCACGCCAAGATGTGGTTCAAGCACCTGGGCGGTATCGGCACTACCGCCGAGAACCTCCTCGCAGCTGCAGCAGGCGAGCACGAAGAGTGGACCGACATGTATGCTCAGATGGCCAAGGAGGCTCGCGAAGAGGGCTTCATCGCTATCGCCGAGCAGTTCGAGGGTGTAGCCAAGATTGAGAAGGAGCACGAGGAGCGCTACCTCAAGTTGCTCGAGAACGTGAAGGGCAAGCTCGTCTTCTCACGCGATGGTGACTGCATCTGGCAGTGCCGCAACTGCGGACACGTGTGCGTAGGCAAGGAGGCTCCTGAGGTATGCCCCGTATGCGACCACCCACAGGCTCACTTCCAGCTCAAGCCCGAAAACTATTGATCACAACTAAAAAAAAACATAAACGAAATGGCAATACAAATCACTGACGCCAACTTCGAAGAGTTGGTAGCGCAAGGCAAACCCGTAGTAGTAGACTTTTGGGCCACATGGTGCGGTCCCTGTAAGAAGATTGCTCCCGATATCGAGGCTTTGGCCGAGGAGTATGAGGGTCGTGTTATCATCGGCAAGTGCGATGTAGACGACAATGACGACCTCACCTCCAAGTTTGGTGTACGCAATATCCCCACCGTGCTTTTCATCAAGAATGGTGAAGTTGTGGACAAGACCGTAGGTGCAGCCACCAAGGCTGCCTTTGCTGAGAAAATCGAAGCATTGCTTAAGTAAAAAATTGACAACAGACAACGGACAACAGACGACAGACATCAACCGGAGGCAGTCCTTTGACTGTAGACTGTTGATCATTGTCAAATATAAAACAAAGTTTTCTTATGAACGACGAATTCCTCATGGACGACCTTGACGATGACAAGACCGTCGAGTTTATCCGCAACTTCTTGCCCGTAGAGCTCAAGGAGAAGTTCACCGATGACGACCTCTACTACATCATCGACGTCATTGCCGACTACTACTTTAGCAGCGGCCTACTCGATGCCAAGCCCGATGCTGACGGCTGCGTAGAGATTGATGTGGACAAGATCGTGGCCTACATCATTAAGGAGGCCAAGAAGGACAAAATCGGCGACTGGCTCCCCGAGGATATCGAGCTCGTGGTGCAGGCCGAGATGGAATATGGCAACAGCTTGGGTCAGGTGGACTGAAAATCCAAGTCGCTAACACAAGAGAAGGGAAGGATGTGAATCTTTCCCTTTTTATTTTGGTATCCTCATCGATGCATTCAAAGAAAAAGAGGGCGCGTCAAGAAAGACACGCCCCCGATATTATAAAGCCTACGAGAGGGATTATTCCCAGTCGAGGATAACCTTACCGCACTGGCCAGACTCCATCACGTCGAAGCCCTTCTGGAACTCGGCGATGGGGAAGTGGTGAGTGATCACGGGTGTAAGGTCGAGACCCGACACGAGCATCTGCTCCATCTTGTACCATGTCTCCCACATCTCGCGGCCATAGATACCCTTGATGGTGAGTGCCTTGAAGATGATTTCGCTCCAGTCAACGGTAGTTGTCGGAGGAAGGATACCGAGCTGTGCAATCTTAGAGCCGTTGTACATCTTGGCTACCATCTCACGGAAGGCAACGGGAGCACCTGACATTTCGAGACCTACGTCGAAGCCGCGGATGCCGAGCTGATCCATAGCGCCCTGCACGGTCTCACCCTTCGAAGCATTTACAGTGCAAGTAGCACCCATCTTCTTGGCGATATCGAGACGGTAGTCGCTGAGGTCGGTCACCACGATGTTTTTTGCACCGGCAAACTTTGCAATGGCAGTAGCCATGGTACCGATGAGGCCTGCGCCTGTGATGAGCACGTCCTCACCAAGCAAGGGGAATGAGAGTGCGGTATGTGTAGCGTTACCGAAGGGGTCCATGATGGCAGCCATGTCGTCAGAGATACGGTCGTCGAGCTTCACCACGTTCTGGCTGGGGATGCAGAGGTACTCAGCAAAAGCACCGTCACGGTTCACACCCACGCCGATGCTATTCTCACAGATGTGCTGGAGACCACGGCGGCAGTTACGGCAGTGGCCGCAAGCTATGTGACCTTCACCTGTCACACGGTCGCCCACCTTGAAGTTGCGCACACCGGGGCCTACCTCAGCGATTACGCCCACATACTCGTGACCGATGGTCATGGGAGTCTTGATGGTCTTTTGGCTCCACTCGTCCCACTTGTAGATGTGGAGGTCAGTACCGCAGATGGCGGTCTTCTTGATCTTGATGAGCACGTCGTTCACGCCTACCTCAGGCATGGGAACTTCTTCCATCCAAATGCCCTTCATGGGCTCTTTCTTTACTAACGCTTTCATTGTGTTGATGATATTAAGTGAATGAAAATGAATTTTCGTTTCTTTCCGCAATAATGCATCTGCAAAGATAGTGATTTAATTATTTCCCTTGGCAGCTTGGGTTACTTTTTTTTGAATAATTTTTACAGGCTCTCTCAGTCTATCGTCTTGTCGATGGAGAATCGCGTGATCTTGCGTGAGGTGTTCTTCTGGAACTCCACGTCGCGCAGCTTCACCCGCTTGACGGCCTTGTACGGAGGCATCTTGGCGTTGAGCACCTTCACCTGCTCCTCGAAGTAGCTCTGCGGGTCGGTGATGCCCTTGTCGGCGAGCAGGTCGGCATCAGGGAATATCTCGGCCACGATGGTGATCTTGTCCTTCTGCACGCGGCTCTCACCGGCATATACCACCACTTCGCTCACGCCCTCCACCTTCTGCAGGTCGGCCTCGATCTCTTCGGGGTATACGTTCTTGCCGTTGGAGAGGATGATGAGGTTCTTCTTTCGTCCGGTGATGTATATCCATCCCTCGTCGTCGAGCTTGCCGTAGTCGCCCGTGTGGAAGAATCCCTCCTTGTCGAACACCTCGGCCGTGGCCTCGGGGTTGTTGTAGTAGCCCATCATCACGTTGGGTCCCTTGACGCATATCTCGCCCTCGCCGTTCTCGTCGGGGTTGTCTATCTTGACACGGCAGGCGAGGATGGGGGTGCCCACACTGCCGGGCTTGCGGTACTTGTTGCGGTTGGCCGAGATGAGCGGTGCACACTCGGTGATGCCGTAGCCGTTGAGGATGGTGATGCCCAGCGAGTCGAAGGTGTTGATGATCTCCTCATCCAACTTCGCTCCTCCGCAGATGATGAGTTCGAGCTTGCCGCCGAATGCCGCGAGCACGCTTCCGAAGAGCTGCTTCCTGAGGTCGATGCCCACCTTGCGCAGGGCATCGCTCACCTTCATCATTACCTTCAAGAGGCTCTCCTTGCCCGTCTTGCGCGCGGTGGTCCATATCTTGCGGTTCATCACCTCGAGGAATGCGGGCACCAGGATGAGGTGTGTGGGCTGCTGCTCGCGGATTTCGTCGCTCACGTGCTTGAGTCCGCTCGAGATGTAGACCTCACATCCTTGCGCGAGGTGGCCTATGTAGTTGACCGTCGACCCGAAGGTGTGGTGCGGGGGCAGCACGTGGAGTGTCTTGCGGGTGATGTCGAAGTTGTACATTCCGAGCGTCATGTCCAGGCAGATGTTGGCTTGGGTGAGCATCACTCCCTTGCCCTTGCCCGTCGTGCCCGAGGTGAACACGATGGATGCCAGCTTGTTGACGTCGATCTTGTAGTCGTAGTAGGCGTTGTCGCCGCCCTTGTAGAGCTCCTCGCCCTGTGCCTCCAGCGCAGCGACGGTTGTCAGCGTCTTGTCGCCCAGGAGCGCCTTGTCGATGGCGGGGGTAGGGTCGATGGCCACCAGCAGCTTGGCCGATGCCAGTCCGCCCTTCGCGAGCAGCTCCTTCACCTTGCCCTCGGCCGTGCGGCCATAGATGACCGCCTTGCAGCCCGTGGTGGTGATGATGCCGTCGATGTCCTCGATGGGCAGCTCCTTGTCCACGGGTACCGTCACCGAGCCGGTGCCCATCACGGCAAAGAATGCGCAGCACCAGCCATACGAGTTCTCGCCCATGATGGCGATGTTCTCCTCGCGCAGCCCGTGGGCGATGAGTGCTGTCCCGAGATGCCTCACGTCGTCGCGCCACTGGGCGAAGGTGACCTTCTTGACCTCCTTGTCCGAGGGCTTGTCCTTGTATGAGATGGCTGTATCATTCGCAAAGTTCTGTGCAGCCTCCTCCACGAGCGAGCGTATGTCGTCGATGAAGGTGGTCTTGTAGATGGGATAGTTCTTGTTCATAGTTCGGTTTTTTTGATTGAGAATATTCTCTGATTTTCATTTCGTGCCGTAAAGGTACGAATAAGTGAGCGAAAAACAATACTTTGTTCAAGAAAGCTTGCTTGAATATTTCTTGGCCTTGGTGACGGTGGTGCTCTCGGCAATGTCTTCGGCAAGGTCGTCGAAGTCATAGGTACCGGTATTCACTGAGGTACCCTTGAAGAAATCC
>JAZRFA010000179.1:0-9073 GCA_045661085.1 Bacteroidaceae bacterium | reverse complement strand
CCCAACAGCGTAAATAGTTGTAATATACCCATAGTTAGTTGTTGCTTATTTTGGTTAGTTGTTTATATGGCCACTTACCCCATCACCAGCCAAGCCATATAGGCGGCATAGATGAGCAGGAGCAGGATGGCATCGGTGCGGTCGAGGACGCGCTTCTTGAAGGTGAGCGAGGCCACGAGCAGCATCACGGCCGAGAGCACCATCACGCCCCAGTCCACGAAGGTGATGTCGCCCATCGAGAGGGGCTGCACGAGGGAGCTGACGCCGAGGATGAGCAGGAGGTTGAAGATGTTGGACCCCACGATGTTGCCCAAGGCCATCTGCCCTTTCTTCTTGCTCACGGCGATGATGGACGACACCAGTTCGGGCAGCGAGGTGCCTCCAGCTACGATGGTGAGACCGATGATGGCCTCCGACACGCCCCACTCACGAGCAATGGCCGAAGCAGCGCCGACAAACATGTCGCCACCGAAGATGAGTCCGCCCAAGCCGAGGACGATGGAGGCTATGCACACCGCCATCGAGCGGTAGCGGCCGAGGTCTACCTCGACCTCCTCATCGGGGACAGCCTGCTCGGCATCACTGCGCAGGCTATACCACAGGTAGAAGGCGAAGCAGGCCAGCAGGAGGAAGCCCTCGACGCGCCCCAGTCCGTACTCGCCACGAGTGTAGATGCTCAGGGCGCAGAGCGCCATGACGAAGAGCGAGACGACGATGTTGAGCGGGATGTCGCGACGGATGTTGGTCCGCGTGTACTTGATGGGCATCATCAGGGCGGTGACGCCGAGGATGAGGAAGACGTTGAAGATGTTCGACCCCACCACGTTGCCGATGGCAATCTCAGGATGTCCTCCGATGCCCGACACGACGCTCACCACCAGTTCGGGCATGCTAGTGCCCATGCCCACGATGGTGGCTCCGATGATATACTCTGATATGTGATAACGGCGGGCAATAGCAGCCGAGCCGTCGACCAGCCAGTTGGCTCCCACTACGAGGAGCACAAGGCTGAGGATAAGCATGATGTAGCTCATAAATTTAGTGAAAAGTTAAGAGTGAAGAGTTTTACGACATCACCACCCACCCTGTCTCGGGGCGGTATCCTTCGGGGCAATACTTCTGCATACGCAGGGCGGTGAAGGCCTTGTCCTTCGACTCTAAGGTCTCTACAAGGATGCCGCCCGTGTCGTCGGTCTTCAGTGCATTGAGGCGCGAGGTGTTGCCTTCCTTCAGGCATTGGCGTATGTCGCTTTCGAGGGTGAGGTTATAGTACTTCTCCGTCTTCTCTACTGGACTATTGGTAGGTGCATAGGTGAGCTTGCGGTCACCGACGAAGAACTTGACCACGGCCAATACGGTGAATAGGATGACCAAGGAAATCTGTACGATGCCCAGCGTGGTGTCCTTGTCGGGCTGCTGGCGGTAGATGATGAACAGCGTCACCGCAATGATAGCCCACAATAGGGCTTGAGGGTTGATGACAGACTTGGTTTCGTTGATTGCTTCGGGGTATGCAGCGGTGTGGAGGCTCTGGGCCTCGGTGTTATTTTGGATTTCCATATTGTTTTTGTTTTATATAGTGTTTTAATAATGATGATTGCTTGCGTGTACACATACACGCACATGCTTTGCCACAGGCTATCGCCCGAGCAAAGAAGAAACTGAAAACAAATGGAAATCGCTAACACCGCATCTGGCAGCGGTAATAGATATAGTATCCAGCGTGAAAACGTTTGGTCGAGAGCGTATGGTGCAACGCCTCTGTCGGTCCAGTGCTGCATGAGGCCTCGCTGGTCAATAGTGCGCCCAGCATTCGTGTCACGCGCTGCAATGCCGTATGGAGCGAGATCATCCGTCCTGCCGTACCTTGCAGGGTAACCGATGCCGAAGGTATGGCCCACTGCCCCATCTCACGCGCAGCATGCAGCATGTCGTCCTCCTTCTCGATGAGCGAGGCACACGCATCGCCGCTCACCTCACAGGAGGGGGTGGCGGATGGTGTGTGGTCCGCAGAAACGGCATCGGCACGCCCCACCACCAGGCATAGCAGAGCCATTGCCATGCAGAGAATCCATCGGGTGTGTCGTGTCGTTGCTCTCATAATGGGTGCAAAGATAATGTTTTTTATCAAAAAACGCATGCGATGGAGAAATGTTTAAGATTTGCTAACACACGGCCCTTTCCGACCCTGCCCTATCGGGTAGATTCATAAACGTTGTTAAAAAAGCATACATCTGTATCGTGTTTTTGAAAGCAGCAGCAATGTTTTAACCCAATTTTATCTACTTTTGCAGAACCGATAACCTAAACGAACGAACTATGAAAAAGCAGAATACCTATTCCCTCCCCGAAGAGATTGTCAACATGAGCACCCACGGCGTGGGGCTCACCATGGCGCTTGCCGTGTGCATATATTTCCTTGTGCGATGTAGCGGCTCGGGCACGTGGCTGGTGCCCTTCAGCCTGGCGCTGTACCTGTTTGGTGTGGTCAGCTCCTATGCCGCCTCGGTAGTCTACCACGCCATCCCCGCCTCCCGGGCGAAGGCCAAGGCGCTGGCCCGCAAGCTGGACCACGCCGCCATCTATTGGCACATCGCAGGCAGTTATACCCCCTTGACGCTCATCGCCATGCGCGATGGCGGAGCACCCGTGTGGGGCGTGACGATATGCGCTTTCGTGTGGCTCTGCGCCATCGTGGGCACGGCACTCAGCTTCCGCAAGATGAAGACACAGAGCTACCTCGAGACCACCTGCTACGTGCTCATGGGGCTCACCATCCTCGTGGCCTTCAAGCCCTTCTACGACACCTGCGGACTCCCCATCGTGCTATGGGTCGTGGGCGAGGGCGTGGCCTACATCGTGGGCGCCGTGCTCTACAGTTTCAAACGCGTGCCCTACATACACTCCGTATTCCACGTCTTCGTCATCCTCGGCGACATCTGCCACATGATAGCCTCCTGGATGATGCTGCAGCTATTTGTGCTGTAGGACTTTGACCTTTGGCTGTTAAGCCTGCATGCAGGCTTTTCCTCCTCCTATACTCGCAAGCGAGACTCCTTGATAAAGCTAAAGCTTCAATCGTCGCAACCGACGCTATCATACCGCGTCGGCGGCATAGCCAGCCACCCATCGAGAGGCCGTAGGCAGCATCTAAATGGCCGTCGTATGCCGAGCGGATATGTTCCACCAGCTAGTCCACTTGATTATCGATACTCGTGAACACGGAGGGTATAGCCTTGCTCTCGGCATCGAGAAGGAAGCCGTCGACCTGCACGGCAATGAGGTGGTAGCGCTCTTGTAAGTGCGCTATCAGCGGGGCGAAGACCTGGTACGATACCCCGAGTCCGTGAATGAGCATCAGCGTCTTATGCGTGGGGTTGCCAAAGGTGGTGAAGAGCATAGCGTAGTCTATATGTTATTCCTTGCAAAAGTACATCACAAACCCTCTACCTCCAAAAGAAGGATGAAGTATTTCGTTTGTTAAACAAGATTAAAAGTTTGACTGAATTATTGTTTTTCGATAAAAGATTATTACTTTTGTATCGTTAAACAATAAAATCTTATTGTATTATGAAAACAAATCTTTCAAAGCGAATGTCGGTAATTACCGGTTTTGTAATCTTTTTCGGAGTGTTGAACATACTGCTATTATTGGTAAAAGCAGAGAACGCAGTGGGTATCTGGAGTAATCCTTTAGGCAAATGGGATGAAGAGTGGTATGCCTGGAAGGTAGTCGTTCTCATCGGGTACGTTATCTTTGGCCTTATAGCAAATATACTTACTATGGTGTTTATGGTCAACTCCATCAAGTCTATCAAATGCGGTGAGTTTTTCTCTAAATGTAATGCTAATATCATATGGTGGTCAGCACCCATCTATTTCCTCTCAAGTTTATGTGCTAATAATTTCGCCATAATCTATGGAGTCTCATACTTTATGATCTACCCCGGCACGTTCTTTACTCCTCTCCTCCTCATCGGTATCGCCATAATCTATTCAGCAGGTGTTCGCCTGAGCGAAGAGAACCGCTTGACCGTGTAACCTTATTGTCTCACCCTTTCAAAAAAGAAACAGATATGTCAATCATAGTAAACGTAGACGTAATGTTGGCCAAGCGCAAGATGACCTCGGGCGAACTAGCCGAGAAGGTGGGCATCACCGCCGCTAACCTCTCTATACTGAAGACGGGCAAGGCCCGTGCCATCCGCTTCTCTACGCTCGATGCCATTTGCAAAGCCCTCGACTGCCAGCCGGGCGACATACTCGAATATCGTGAGGGGGAATAAGTAAGACAGCCCCCTATGCAATTACGTTCTTGCCGGGTGGCATTTTTTATTACCTTGAAATCGGGAGTGTAGAGCCGTTATTAGTATCTGACAAGACGTTTTTACGAAATATAACCAAGCAATTAAAATTATCCTTGCAAGTAGAATATCTTCTGACCGCGAGCGGAATGTTTTCTATTCGCGAATAGAAAGGTTTCTGACCGCGAGAAGAAAAACTTTTGCATGGCTCATTTTATGAAAATGAGTGGATTGTCACAGTGATTCTTTACTACTGTTTTTCCATCGAGTTGCATGCAGAAAAGAGAAAATCCAAAACCTGCCAGGGGACAAAAATGTAATTGCATAGGGCGCTAAACGTTCATTCAAAAGCAGTTGGGATGCTGATCACGAAGACTTGCCAAGGGGTGTTGGCATGTTTGAACGCAAATCCATAAACCTGCCGAGGGGGGGGTGGAATAAAAATCAGGAGCTGTAAGATCTTTCACTATGGTTTCAAAAGACTGCAAACTCCTCTATTTCTATGAATAAATGTTAAATCCAGCCTAAAATCGATAATTTTCGATATTTAAGTTTTACGATATTGCGTGAATATTCCTTACTTTGTCCACGGTAAAAGGGAAGACTGCAGCTCCATGATGCCATAAACAGAGAATAAAAACACCATTATCGTATGAGACGAAAAGACAACACACTGACCAAGATGGAATTTCAGATCATGTCCATCCTTTGGGACATCAACCACTCGGCTTGCGCTTGGGATATCCTCGACCGAATGGACGAACCCAAACCAGCCTACACCACCATTGCCACTTATATGAAGATTCTCTATGAGAAGGGCTATGTGGACTATTTTAAGAACAAGGGTGAGGGCAAGACCCACATGTACATCGCCAAGGTGAAGCGTGCCGAATACACCCGGCAGACCATGCAGGAGATGAAGAAGAGCCTTTTCGACGGCAGCCTAAAGTCGATGTTCAGTTTCTTCGTCAAGGAGGAGAACCTCACTGCAGATGAGATAAAGGAGTTGCTTGACTTTATCGAACAGGAGGATTGACTATGTGGAACGAACTATTTACCTATGCCTTCAAATCGGCTATTGTGCTTACACTTCTTTATGCGCCCTATACGTTGCTGTTACGCAAGGAGCGTATCTTCCGCCAAAACCGCTTTACTCTTCTTGCCATACTTGTGCTCTCATTGGTGCTTCCTTTTTGTGATGTGCATGCACTCTATCCTGAGAATCTTTTGGCAAGTTTTTCATCAAGCCCCACCACTTTTTACGCAGAGGAACTTGCTGAGGCTTCTTCGGGAGTATCCTCTTCCTCATCTGTAGCTTTCATAGAGGAGAAGAACTCTTCGTTCGATATCATCTCTTGGCTATGCCTCCTTTACGTGATAGGCACATTCATCGTTCTATCCATTCGCCTATGGCAGTTTGCCCGTATGCATCACCTCATTCGCAAAGATTGCCTCTGGAGCGATAAGGAGGATGGTTTCATTATTCACTGTCATGCCGATGTCGTGGCTCCATGCAGTTGGATGCGCCATATCATCATCTGTGAGCATGACTATCAACACCATCGCCACGAGATATTGCTCCATGAGAAGGGGCACGCACAGAGTCTCCACTCATGGGACATCCTTTTGCTAACTATAGTACAGACCATCCAGTGGTTCAACCCCTTCGCTTATATGTTCGGCGCAAGTCTGCGCGACATACATGAATATGAAGCCGATGACTATGTGTTGCGTCAAGGCATCACCGCAAGCGAGTATCAGACACTGCTGTTAAAAACAGCCGTTGGCAATAGTGCCTATGCTTTTGCAAATAACTTCAATCATTCACTAATTAAAAATCGTATCATTATGATGAAGAACAAGAATTTTAGCCCATGGAAGCGCTACAAAGCGCTCTATATTCTCCCTATGGTAATCGTACTGCTCTGTGCGTTTGCAACGTCTGGAACAGCCAAGACCATTAATGAGGTAAAGGATGTTGACAAACGCTTATACAAGCAACTGGACAATATGCTACTCATCTATGGTGATGAAATCGTAGAAACTGATAGCTTCTTAGAGTTGTTATATTCCACCAACAGAACCCCTAACGATATACTGTATGCAGCAGTACCAGACAAGAAAGGAGTTAAACAGATTCGCAAACTTTTCGTTCCTCGCATAATATGGATGCCTGAAACAGACATGTTGGATTTGTATCATAGCACGCAGAACGAGAAGGCAAAGAATGGAACTTTGATTCTACAAAGAATAGAACAAGAACAATCTACCCCGAGTTCCTCTTCTGGGACAAAAGACTTCATGATCGAGGGACACGTTTCTTCTGACATCAAGGATGTAGCCTATCAGATAACATTAACAGATGATGAAGGAAAGACCACCGAAAGCACTGTACATGTCGAGAATGGTAAATTCTTCTACTACGACAAACTCGACAAACCAACCAAAGGACGTATCCGTGCGATATTTGAGGATGGCTTCCTATGCCAAGCTTGGATTGACTTGATGTTCTATCCTGGTTGTAAATTGAATATCTTAGTAATGGACAATACATACACTGCGCAAAATACTCCTTATACCGCAAATCACTAAACCAATAAAGTAATTTAGAATGGTCAAAACCAATCCATGCCGGGGCTGTGAAGTTCTGGCATGGACATTTAAGAAACATCAGTGCATCCTTCTTTTTCAACATAAATTCCCGTAAATTTGCCACGAACCTTTAGGTCACCGCCTGAACCTTTAAGTCGTTGGCCGAAGGTGGAAGCCTTGAGAAAAGCTGAGGATTCATGCTGTCCGTACCAATAGTGGATATCGGTGCTGCGTACACACTCGAGGCGCGAGGTGTATATGGACTTGTAAGCATCGCGCACGGCACGGCCATAGCCCGAGGGATACACCTTGGCGAGTTCGTCGAGCAGGGTATCGAAGTAGTGCGAGCGGAAGAGCCACTTGAAGAAGCCGCTATGTGGTAGCTGCACCACACATTGAAACTCTGGTAATAGCGCAAGGGGTCTATGCTCCAGCGCGGCAGGGGCAAAAGCTCAGGAGCAATATCTCATCAAGATGAGAATCAAAACGGCCAACAGTGCGCCTCCCGCTTTGGGATTCTTGTCAAAGAAATCGGATAGCTTCTGCATGAAATCCTCTGTTTCTGACTGGGGAATCTCCTCCTCGTATTCTTCCTCCTCATTGGGGGTACTGAGAGGCTTCTGGCTACTTTCCATCCCTTCCTCATGATGCTTTCTGTCGTGACGCTTCCACAGGTTGGACTCCTCGGCAAGCTCGTAGAACTCCTTGATGTCGCCACGGTGCTCGGTGTGGATTAGAACGGTCTTTTCTGCGTCGTCCTCGGAAATGTCGAAGCCCTCGAACTTATCTTCGGCCTTCTCATCCTCGGTGCTGTCCCCGGTGCTGTCCTCGTCGGTGGGGGTGGGGGAGGAGTCGGTGGGCGAGAACAGGGGCTGCCAGTCAAGGGAGGCCTCCTCCTCGAGGTGGGGAGCGAGCTCTGCGGTTGCCTCATCAGACTCGTCTGATTCCTGCTCCTCGTCATCCCTCAGCAGGCAAAGGATATCCTCGAGCAATGAGGCTTCGGTGGTGAGCGTGCAGCGCTCTCTCAGCTCCTCGGACAGCTGCACCCCGTCGGTGAGGCAAGCGAGCATCGGCTTCGTCATGTCGGCGGCACGCTGTGTCGAAGCCACAGCATAGGCCGTATTCATGTAGTTTGCCCCGATAAGCATCACATACACACGGCTCTCCTCTATGAGGTTGCGCGTGTAGTCGCCTAACGTGAAGCCACTCTCGGCACAGTCGAGGTAGCATTGTATGCTCTCGCGGCTCAACTGACCCGACAACTCGTAGGCCTGGCTCGAGTAGCCCATCGAGTAACTGATAAAGACATCGTAGCTCATATACTCTTACTTTGTGTGCCCAAAGATAATACAAAATCTCGAAATAACCTACTGCTTGCCCAAATACTCGAAAATGAACTGTGCCTGATGTAACCGGCGTCAAAAACCGAGAGCTTGCGGGGTTGTACCGAATAAATAGGCTTGAAGGTATACGGCACCTTGGGATAAAAATAATAGAAATTATTTTATTCTCCGCTCGGTTTGTTGTACCTTTAGTTCTTGCAGGCAAGCCTTGAATTTAGGCTGCACCTCAGAAATACTTAAATAAATTTGGTATTTCGTTCGGTTTGCACTAATTTTGTGCCCGATTTAGATATATCAACATAATGTCTAACGTAATTAATTATTTATTAACTTTTTAACTTTAATGGAAAACTTAAAGAACATTGCTCCCGTAGAAGGTTTCGATTGGGAAGCGTATGAAAAGGGTGAAGTGCTCGCTGGCGTTTCACACGAAGAGCTTGAGAAAGCTTATGACAACACCTTGAACAAGGTGGGCAACAATGAAGTTGTTGAAGGTACCGTAATCGGTATGAACAAGCGCGAAGTAATCGTTAACATCGGTTACAAATCAGACGGTATCATTCCTGCGAGTGAGTTCCGTTACAACCCCGAGTTGACTATCGGTGACAAGGTAGAAGTGTTCATCGAGAACCAGGAAGACAAGAAAGGTCAGCTCATCCTCTCACACAAGAAAGCACGTGCATCTAAATCTTGGGAGCGCGTTAACGCTGCTCTCGAAGCACAAGAAATCATCAAGGGCTTTGTTAAGTGCCGCACTAAGGGCGGTATGATCGTTGACGTATTTGGTATCGAGGCCTTCTTGCCCGGTTCACAGATTGACGTTAAGCCCATCCG
>JAZRFA010000178.1:0-9916 GCA_045661085.1 Bacteroidaceae bacterium | reverse complement strand
CGGTCTTCATCGGATGCGAGCCACACCATCTCGGCTTGTGAGGCTGCCTTGCGCAAATCCTCCACTACCTTTTTCTTGTCGGTGGGTATCTCGTAGGTCGGAATAAACGTCTCAGTATTGATGCTGAAATCCTTCTTCTTTAGGTCACGTATATGACCGAAACTCGACATCACTTTATAGTCTTTACCCAAGAACTTTTCAATGGTTTTTGCCTTGGCAGGAGACTCTACTATCACCAGATTCTTTTGCATAATATCAACGTGCTTTCACAAATTCGGCGGCAAAAGTAGACAAAAAAATCAAACCCTCCTATATAATAGGTGTAAAAGTGTTTTTTTTTACATTTTTTCAAGAATGCAGGTTGCCACTTCGCAGGGCACAGTCTATGCATGGTCGAGAAATTCGCGTAGGTGAGGGCCGTCGGTTTGGTTGATGGTGTCGCCGGTGCCTGTCCACTCGGCTCGTCCTTCGTGAATGAAGAGTACCTGTTCCCCGATGCCACGTACCGAACCCATGTCATGGGTGTTGACGATGGTCGTGATTCCATACTCGTGGGTGATGTCGCTGATGAGTCGGTCGATGATGCGCGAGGTGATTGGGTCAAGTCCCGAGTTGGGCTCGTCGCAGAAGAGGTAGCGCGGTTCGAGAGCGATGGCGCGGGCTATGGCCACACGCTTCTGCATGCCGCCACTCAGTTCCGAGGGCATCTTGCTTTCGGCATTGGTAAGTCCTACGCGGTCGAGGCAGAAACGGGCACGTTCCAACTGCTCGTCATAGGTCTTGGATGAGAACATTTCCAAGGGGAAAAGCACATTGTGTAGCACATCCATCGAATCGAATAGGGCGGCTCCTTGGAATAGCATGCCCATCTCCTGACGTAACAGGGCTCCTTCTCGTTTGGGTAGGTGATGTATGTCTCTGCCATCGTAGAGCACCTGCCCCTGGTTGGGGGTGAGCAAACCTACGATGCAACGCAAAAGTACGGTTTTCCCTGAGCCGCTACGCCCGATGATAAGGTTAGTCTTGCCCGCTTCGAATGTGGTACTGATGCCATGTAGCACCTCTTGCTCCTCGAAATGTTTGTGTATGTCGGAAATGGTGATCATGCCATCAAAAGATTGGTGAGTAATAGGTCAGAGAACAATATTAGCACACTGCTTACGACTACCGAGTTGGTTCCGGCTTTACCCACTTCAATGCTGCCCCCATTCACGGTGTAGCCAAAGTATCCGCTCACGCTGGCGATGATGAAGGCGAAGAAGAAAGATTTGATATAGGCTGTCCACAGATGCCAACCCTCGTAGCTGTGTTGCAAACCAACGGTGAGATCTGCGGCAGAGAGGAAGCCTCCCAGATCGCATACCACATATGCTCCTATAAAACCGCTGGCAACACTGAAAGTGACGAAGAGTGGAACTGCACTCACCATTGCCAAGATCTTGGGAAGCAAAATATGATTAGCAGAATTGACCCCCATCACGTCAAGTGCGTCAATCTGTTGTGTCACCCTCATGGTGCCTATCTCTGAAGCGATGTTGGATCCTACCTTACCTGCCAATATGATACAGATGATGCTTGATGCAAACTCGAGCAGCAGTACTTCACGCATGGCATATCCAATGGTGAAGCGTGGCATCCAGGGTGACCAAATATTGATCTTGATTTGCACACACAGCAGCGCACCAATGAAGAATGACATCAGTATGACAATAAATAGCGAGTTGTAACCCAACTGGAAGAACTCGCGCACATATTGTTGCCAAAAGATGCGCGCACGCTGCGGACGACTGAAGGCGCGACGCATCAGCAGCAGGTAGCAGCCGATGGAATGTAACAGTTTGCGTAGCATAGCTGCAAAGGTAGTGCAAGCTGAGAGAAAATGCAAGTTTACTTGCAATTTTCCATGGCGCAGCCCTCCTTGAAGGCCCGAAAAGATTTAAAGGATAGTGCAAGCGGCTCTTTCGCTCAAGCGTCTTGCGATGCCGTGCGCAAGATGGCTTGGAATAGGCTGATGTCTGATGGCTGCGTGAGTTTGAAGTTGGTCATCTCTCCCTCGGCAACGTGTAGGGGCACGTGTCCCAATTCGTTAGCTAGCGTGAAGATGGATTGTGAATACCTTATTCCCCTCTTGTCGCATTCTGCCATCATGGCCTGTAGGTCCTTGAGGAAGAAGGTGTGCGGCGTCTGTGCCCGCAAGAGGTTCTCGCGCAAGATGCATTGTGATGATGTCTGCCCCTGATTCTGGACCTTGTCGCACGGGTTGAGCACCATATAGCTCTCTTGGCTTGCCAATGCAGTGATGGCATTGCCTCTCGACAGGCATACGGCAATGTTTCTGCTGATGATGTCTTGTGAGATGAGCGGCCGCACGGCATCATGGATGAGGACGACGCACTCCTCACCCTCCTTCTCGCTCAGTTGCAATATCCCATTGCGTGCCGAGAGAAAGCTGTTCTCGCCAGCCTCGATGCATGAGGCAAACTTGCCGATGTTGGCTTCGGCCGCTTGTTGCTTGACATTCTCCTGATACAGCGATGGGCACACCACGTATATGGCGCTGATGAGTTGGTGGCGCTGGAAGGCAAGCATCGTGTGTTGCAGTATGGTGAGTCCATCCACAACTACAAACTGCTTGGGGGTGGAGATGTTCATCCTCCTGCCTATGCCGCCAGCCAATATCAGTGCAATGCTTCTGTTCATATGTGTAACGTCGGTATTTGTCTTTTTGTCAGGCGTATTGTTCGGTTATCCTTCTACAGAGATTTCCATATCTTTTGATGGTGTAGAAGCGCAAGGCTTCCAGTATGGTGGCTTCGAAGAGGAAGTATATCCACACCTGTCCTGCGATGATGCACGCGAACATGACCATCATTCTCAGGTCTGTAGAGAGGAGGTTTGCAAGCGGCATGATAGGACGGCTGTGCTTGCAGAAGTCCTCCCTTATCTCCTCGGGCAGTTGGTCCCCATATTTTTCCTCAAGCCTCTGTCTCATGACGTGGAAGGCTTTCGTCTGCCGCTCCTGCCCTGCAGTGTAGCGTGCATAGAAGAACAGGTAGAGCTTTTGGAACCACTCCTTCCTGTTCCATCCCAACGCGCGCATTTCGGCCGTTATCTTGTGTGAACTGTCCAGCTCAGCCTTTTCCTTGCCCAATCTGAGATACATGTGTATGTTGCGTAGACGGTCGCCAAGCGAACATTGGCGTGCGTGGCAATGCAGCCCGGCCCATGCAGCGAGCAGCCATATCCACACTCCCCACGTGCTGTTGGTGAAGGGCATCGTTCCCGTTGCGGTTCTGAGGCAAAAGGCTAAGTAGATAGCGAAGAACCACACGTCGCCCGCAAAGCCATCCAAGATGCGTCCTATCAGTGTTCTTTTATTGGCCATTCGTGCCAGTTGTCCATCGGCGCAATCAAGCCAGTTGGCCCCGATGAGCAGAGCTATGCCAATGATATTTGTCTTGAGGTCGTGGCTATAGAAGAACCATCCGCTGGCAGCACCGATGACGATGCTTGTCAAAGTTATGGTGATAGGATGGATGCCCAGCCTGTTGAATAGGCATGCCCAGAGGTATCCCGGTGTGCGGGTCACATACAGTTCGAAAGGCCCTTCCGTCTCCTGGCATTTCAGCGTCGCTCTAACATTGTCAATCAAGCCCATGGGTATTCCTTCTCTCCTTATTCAAATCTTTCACCTTTCAGCGGTGCAAAGTAACGGCTTTTTTCTCAGATGAGGGAATTTTTGGAGGATTATTTTTAGGAGGTCGTTAGCTCTTGGCTCTTGTCAATTGTCAGCTGCCTATCGTCTCCTTAAGGATTTCCGTCACCGTGGGATGGGGCAGCACCACGCGTTCGAGCTGCTCTATCGTCATGCCCTGCTCGATGGCGATGCAGGCGGTGCCGATGATTTCGCTGCAGGGGTTGCCCAGCATGTGTACGCCCACGATGCGGCCCGAGCCCTTGTCAACGATGACCTTGCACAGTCCCTCACCTCCCTCGTTCTCGGCCACGAAGCGTCCCGAGTAGGCCATGGGGAGCTTGTGGCAATCATAGTCGATACCCTGCTGCTGTGCTTGTGCCTCGGTGAGGCCCACGCCAGCCACCTCGGGGTTGGTGTACACGATGCCCGGGATGGCATCATAGCGCATCGCATCGGGGTGTCCGCATAGGTTGTTGATCACTACCTCCGCCTCGCGGCTTGCCGTGTGGGCGAGCATCGAGAATCCCGTGACATCACCTGCGGCATACACGCCTGGCACGTTGGTGCACATCTTCTCGTCCACCTTGATGCCACCGCGCTCCAGTTCCACGCCTAAGGCCTCCAGCCCGTAGCCTCGGGTGTTGGCTCTGCGGCCCACGCTGACGAGAATCTTGTCACCCTCCACGATGTGTTCCACGCCCTCGCTGTCGGCGAAGGTCACGCAGTGCCCCTCGATGCGTGTCACGCGGCACGAGAGGTGGAATTGCACTCCCTTCTTCGCATACTGTGCGCGCAGCATGGCGCTTATCTCCGTGTCCATGGCACCCAGTATCTCGGGCAGCATCTCTACCACGTGTACCTCGGCTCCGAGGCTGTTGTAGAGCGAGGCAAACTCCATGCCAATGACACCGCCGCCGATGACGATGAGGCTCGCAGGTGCCTCCTTCAGAGCCAGTATCTCACGGCTGGTCACGATGGCCTCGTTCTCCTCCATGTCGAGCCCCGCGATGGGCGGGATGAAGGTCTCCGAGCCCGTGCAGATGAGCAGGTTCTTCGCCTCGTAGGTAGTGTCGCCTGCCGTGATGCGCAGGATGCCCTCCTCGGTGCGTCCCTCAATCATCGCCTCTGCCTTGACCACCTCCACGATAGCGTTCTTCATGCGCAGTCCTATGCCAGCCACCAGCTTGCGCATCACCTTCGTCTTGCGGTCGGTCATTCGCTTATAGTCCAGCGTAGCCCCCTCGACACTCACGCCATACTTCTCGCTCTTGCGTGCCTGGTCATACAGCTTGGCGCTGTAGAGCAATGTCTTCGTGGGGATACATCCCTCGTTGAGGCATACGCCCCCGAGGTCTTTCTTTTCAAAGAGGATAGTCTTCAAGCCCTTCTTTCCGGCCTTCTCTGCCGCAACGTATCCGCCAGGACCGCCGCCGATGATTGCAATGTCGTACATGGTATATATGAGTTTTTGGGTTTTTAAGTTGGCGTTATCATCAAGCACTAGCGCTTTTCTCCCGACAAATGTACATAAAACATATTGATAAAGCAATAGCGACAACTGATTTTCATCAATTGCCGCTATTGTGTCGGAAAGAGGCGACTCGAACGCCCGACCCCTACGTCCCGAACGTAGTGCGCTACCAACTGCGCTACTTTCCGATGAAGGCAGAGGGGTTAGCCTCTGCCTGTTGCACTATGTGATGAGAAGTGCGGAGCGGATTATAACTCCTCGTTCTGACGCAAGCTCTGAACGTATACGGCACGCTCCATCTTGAGGCGCTTTACTTCAGAAGGCTTGTTGAACTGCTGACGACGACGGAGCTCTTTCACTACGCCAGTCTTCTCAAATTTTCTCTTGAATTTCTTAAGGGCTCTTTCGATGTTCTCGCCCTCTTTTACGGGTACTACAATCATTTTGTTTTTAGTTTTTATTGTTTTGTTATTAATCTTTCTTTTAATGAGTTGCGTACGTCTTGTACGCGGCTTCTGGGGTTACGTTCTGTGTCGTATTTCTTTGTTCTTTTACCTCCTTTACACTCTTTGGGCTGCAAAATTAGTGCAAACCGAACGAAAATGCAAATTTATTTGTAATTTTCTGAGGTGCAGCCTAATTTCAAGCTGCGAAGCAGATTAAAGTTCGTGCAAACCGAGAGAAAATTGTTTTTTATTTGCGATTTACTGAAGTAAATCCTAATTTTGCAGACTGTTTAAAAAGTAAATCCACACCTCTATGCTATACTACCTTTTTAATTACCTAAACGAGCTCAATGTGCCCGGGGCGGGAATGTTCACCTACATCTCATTTCGCTCGCTGCTGGCTACCCTCATAGCCCTGTTGGTGTCGCTGTTTTTCGGACGTCGGTTCATCGCTTTACTCAAGCGCCAGCAAATCACCGAAACGCAGCGTGATGCCAGCATCGACCCCTTCGGAGTGCAGAAGATAGGCATCCCCACGATGGGAGGTGTCATCATCCTGGCTGCCATCCTCATCCCCTGCTTGTTGCTCGGTAGGCTCAATAATGTCTACATGATACTGATGCTCGTCACCACCGTGTGGCTGGGAGGCTTGGGCTTTGCCGACGACTACATCAAAGTGTTCAAGCGCGACAAGGAGGGCTTGCATGGCAAGTTCAAGATTATCGGTCAGGTGGGCCTCGGCATCATCGTGGGCCTCACGCTCTACCTGAGCGACCAGGCCGTGATACGCGAGAATGTGGAGGTGCAGCGCGGTGCCGACAGAACCACCGCAGTGTTGCACAAGAGCGAGGCCATCAAGTCGACCAAGACTACCATTCCCTTCGTGAAGAACAACAACCTTGACTATGCCAATGCCTTCAACTGGCTGGGCGAGCATAAGCAGCTGGGCGGTTGGGTGCTGTTTGTCCTCATGACCATCTTTGTGGTCACCGCCGTGTCGAACGGTGCCAACCTCAACGACGGTATGGGCGGCATGACGGCGGGCAACTCGGCCATCATCGGTGTCGTGCTCGGCATACTGGCCTACGTGTCGAGTCACATCTCGATGGCAGGCTACCTCAACATCATGTACATCCCCGGCTCCGAGGAGCTGGTAGTATACCTCTGCGCCTTCGTGGGTGCGCTCATCGGCTTCCTATGGTACAACGCCTTCCCCGCCCAGGTGTTTATGGGCGATACGGGCAGCCTCACCATCGGCGGCATCATCGCCGTGAGCGCCATCATCATCCGCAAGGAGCTGCTCATTCCCATACTCTGTGGCGTTTTCTTCGTGGAGAGCCTCTCGGTCATCATCCAACGCTTCTACTATAAGTGGGGCAAGAAGAAGGGCGTGAAGCAGCGCTTCTTCAAGCGCACCCCCATCCACGACCATTTCCGTACCTCGGTGGCACAGGTGCAGAAGATGGACCCCGGATGCAGCATCAAGTTTGTAGGTCCCGAAGGTTTGCTTCATGAGGCTAAGATTACCGTGCGTTTCTGGATCGTGACCATCATCCTGGCAGCACTCACCATCATTACACTTAAGATTAGATAACAATGAAAAGAATAGTCATATTAGGCGGAGGCGAGAGTGGCGTGGGTGCCGCTATCCTGGCGCAGAAAGAGGGTTTCGACGTGTTCCTCTCAGACATGTCGAAGATTAAGGACCACTACCGTGAGATGCTCGAGGAGCACCACATCGCGTGGGAGGACGGGCAGCACACCGAGGCGCTCATCCTCAATGCCGACGAGGTGATTAAGAGCCCGGGCATACCGGCCGAGGCACCCATGATGCGCAAGATTGCCGAGAAGGGCATCCCCGTGATCTCGGAAATTGAGTTTGCCGGACGCTACACCGACGCCAAGATGGTGTGTATCACGGGTAGTAACGGTAAGACGACCACTACCTCGCTTATCTACCACATCTTCAAGAGCGCAGGCTACAACGTGGGCCTCGCAGGCAACATCGGGCAGAGCTTGGCCTACCAGGTGGCCACGTGTGACTATGACTGGTATATCATCGAGCTCAGCAGCTTCCAGCTCGACAATATGTATGAGTTTCGTGCCAACATCGCGATTTTGCTCAATATTACCCCCGATCATCTCGACCGCTACAACCATAATATGCAGGAGTATGTGGATGCCAAGTTCCGCATCTTGCAGAACCAGACCGACGAGGATGCCTTCGTCTTCTGGAACGACGACCCCATCATCCAACGCGAACTGTCGAAGCATGGCATACACGCCAAGCTGTACCCCTTTGCTGAGGGTAAGCGTGACGGTGTGATGGCTTATGCTGATGCTGACGAACTCTACTTTGCCGCTCCCTATGCCTTCAATATGGAGCAGGAAGAGCTGGCTCTCACGGGTAAGCATAACCTATACAACTCGATGGCGGCAGGCATCTCGGCCTCGCTCTCGGGTATTACCAAAGAGGTTATCCGTGAGGCATTAGCCACCTTCAAGGGTGTGGAGCACCGTTTGGAGTATGTAGCCCGTGTGCGTGGCGTGGACTATATCAACGACTCGAAAGCCACGAACGTGAACAGCTGTTGGTATGCCCTGCAGAGCATGACGCAGAAGACCATACTCATCCTTGGAGGTAAGGATAAGGGTAATGACTATACTGAGATTGCCGACCTCGTGCGCGAGAAATGCGTAGGACTCATCTATATGGGCTTGCACAACGAGAAGCTGCACGATTTCTTCGACCCCTTCGGGCTTCCCGTGGCCGACGTGCAGAGCATGCAGGATGCCGTAGATGCCGCCTACCGCATGGCACAGAAGGGCGAGACGGTGCTGCTCAGCCCCTGCTGCGCCAGCTTCGACCTCTTCAAAAGCTACGAGGACCGCGGCGAGCAGTTCAAGCAATGTGTGAGAAAATTGTAGGGGACCCCCTCTAACTCCCCCTGTATGGGGAGGATTCAGGCATCGCTGACATTCTGTTGTCCGTTGTCTGTTGTCTGTTGACCTTTTTTAGAAAAGAATATGATCAAAAGCAAACTATATTTCGATACAGAAGAGCCGGCAGAGACCGGCCACACCATCTCGCTCATTGCCGATTTTGATGGCAATGAGGAGACTCTTTTTGATACTCCCCTCGATGCAGTGATGCCCATCCTTCCTCTGCGCAATATGGTGCTATTTCCAGGCATCGTGTTGCCCGTGTCGGTGGGCCGCAAGAGTTCACTGCGCCTCATCAAGGATGCCTTCAAGCAGGAGAAGGCCATCGGCGTGTTCTGCCAGCGTTCATCAGAGACTGAGGAACCCACACAGAAGGACCTCTATGAGACGGGTACGGCGGCTCGCGTAGTGCGCATCTTCGAGATGCCCGACCAGACGACGACCGTCATCTTGCAGGGTATGCAGCGCCTGAAGCTCACCAATATCGTGTCGACCCGCCCTTACCTTATGGGCGAAGCAGAGATGCTCACCGAGCTGCTACCCCGTCGCAACAGCCGTGAGTTCCGTGCTACGGTAGACAACTGCAAGGACCTCGCAGCACGTTACATCAAGACCTCCGAGGAGATGCAGCCCGATGCAGCCTTTGCCATCAAGAACATCAACAATGGCATGTTCCTCGTCAACTTCGTGTGCTCGAACCTCCCGTTCGATATCAAGGAAAAGATGCAGCTCCTGCAGGAGGATTCGCTCCAGGAGCGCGCCACACGCTTGCTCTCCATCCTCAACCGCGAGGTGCAGCTTGCCGACCTCAAGGCCAGCATACAGATGCGTACGCGCGAGGACCTCGACCAGCAGCAGCGCGAGTACTTCCTGCAACAGCAACTGAAGAATATCCAAGACGAGTTGGGCGGTAGCGTGCAGGATCAGGACATTGCCGAACTGCGCCAGAAAGCCTCAAAGAAGAAGTGGACCCAGGAGGTGGCCGACACCTTCGAGAAGGAGGTGATGAAGCTCGAGCGCATCAATCCCCAGTCGCCCGACTATAACGTACAGCTCAACTACCTGCAGGTGATGGTGAGCCTCCCCTGGGGTGAGTACACCACCGATAACCTCGATTTGAACAATACACGCCGCGTGCTCGACCGCGACCATTACGGTCTCGAGAAGGTGAAGGAACGCATCCTCGAACACCTTGCCGTGCTCAAGATGCGTGGTGATCTCAAGTCGCCCATCCTCTGTCTCTACGGCCCTCCCGGAGTGGGTAAGACCTCATTGGGACGCTCCATCGCCACGGCACTGAAACGCCAGTATGTGCGCGTGTCGTTGGGTGGCGTACACGATGAGGCCGAGATACGCGGA
>JAZRFA010000177.1:0-6908 GCA_045661085.1 Bacteroidaceae bacterium | reverse complement strand
AGGCACCAGCGACCACCTGCCCACCTGCCTCGACCTGCTGTTCATGTGGGAGGAGTAGTGTTTAGAGTTTAGTGTTACCTTAGGCATAGGATGAAGAAATAGGGATTTTCCCCTAAAGAAATAGGGATTTTCCCCTTGACGGTTTGCTGAATAACCTATAACTTTGTCGTAGAATAATGATGGAAGGTGATGAATCGAAGATATACATATAAATCCATGCTCTACAAGGTGGGGAAGACAAAGCTGTTTAGGCGAATAGGGCTGTTTGTGATAGCTCTGTTCTTTAGTGCTTTGGCGTTTGCCCAGACGGCTGAAGAACAATTACAGGTATCTAATGCCCTTGAGAATTATGCAGCCCACATAGCTCAATTCAATCGCCATTATCCCCAAGAGAAGGTTTATCTTCACATGGACAACCGCAGCTACTTCATCGGCGATACTATCTTTTTCAAGGCATACGTAATGAATGCTACTACATTGCATCCCACTCAATTGAGTGGGGTGCTCTATGTGGAGTTGCTGAATGAAAAGGGTGTGGAGATGGAGCGCAAGAAGATGCGTCTGGAGAACGGCATGTGTCACGGTGATTTCATCTTAAAGGAGGATTTCCGTACAGGGTATTACGAGATACGCGCCTACACTCGCTATATGCTGAATTGGGGGAATGAACCGAAATCGTGGACAATAGAGCGTGAGAAGTATTCTTCAACAAGCAATACCATCTATAGTGAAGAAATCGCCGACCAAGATATCGTGGCGGATATGAATCATTGTATGTTTTCACGCGTGTTTCCCGTATATATGCGTCCCAAGAATCCTGGTGAATACAAGACGGAGATGGAATGGTATCCTTTGCATACGGCTTTGGCCTCGCCCAAGGTGACAGAGGAGGAGTTTATGGACGACTCGTTGCGCATATCATTCTATCCTGAGGGCGGCTCGCTTGTCGAGAAGTTGCCTTCTATTGTGGCTTTCGAGGTGAGAGATGAACTAGGCGGCAAGCGCGAAGTGAGCGGATGGATTACCGAAGGAAGGAACGGCAAGGAGCTTGCTCGATTCTCTACTGCAGGGCGTGGTAGAGGAACATTCAGACTGACCCCTCAGAGTGGAAAGAAACATTTTGCCCACGTCGAATACAAAGGACTACACTACCGCTATGAGTTGCCCACAATTCAGAAGCAGGGTGCTACGCTGCGGGTGTATCCTCCCGTGGGGAATAGTGAGGCCTCGTTCAATATTTCTGTTTCGGATGATTATTCACAAAAGCTATTGGCTTGGACATTGCAATGCCGTGGCGAACTCACGGATATGGATACGTTGACACTACGCAGCAACACCCTCTATCGGATAATGATAGCCAAGGAGAACCTAAAGCCCGGTGTAAATCAACTCACGCTGTTTACCCCGCAGGGTGAGATTCTTACCGACCGACTATTCTTTGTCTCTCCCAAACAATCCCCTCATTTGTGTATAGAGTGCCTCCCCGATAGCGTGAAGCCTTACGAAGAGGTGACGCTCGACATGCAACTGCACAGCCCCAACAGCTGGTTCTGCCAAGGGCATTTCTCCATTGCCATCACTGATACCGAGGAGCGTGGCGAGAACACTCACGACACACGCGACATACGCAGTGAACTGTTGCTGGCCTCAGACCTCAAAGGATTCATCGAGGATGTGGATTCCTATTTCAAGCATACTGACGACAGCCTTATGGCAGCCGACATAGACCGTTTGATGCTTGTGCAGGGATGGAGAAGATATGAATGGAAGGCGATGTCCTCAGGCGAAGAATATTCTCTTCGATACCTTCCCGAGCGAGGACTGGAGATTGATGGCTATGTCGTGTCGGACATTGTCAAGCAAGAGTATTTTGCGCAAGCTGACAGATACAAGCGGATGCCCAATGTGAGGGTGAAGATTGACCTGAGCGCCAACGGCATGCGCCATAGAGATGAGTGCGTGACCGACAGTATGGGGCGCTTCCATTTTGACATCGACAAGCATATTCGGGGCAATGCTTCGCTGATTATCCGCCTTAGAGAAGAGGGAGAACTATCGAAGTTCAAGAAGATGGTGAGAAAAGCGATACCTTCGCCTTTGGCGTTCAGCGTCCCTGTCCTTGACAGAGCCTTCTCACCCTCTACCACACCCTATTCCTATTATCAGACCCATAGCCCCGAGAAACATGTCCTGATGCGTTACGAAGAACAATCCTGGGCAAGCAACGAACTGCTGCTTGATGAGGTGACGGTAAAGAAACGCAAGAAGGTGAAGCACGAGATCAACTTTGAGAATCCTGATATGGTTATCAGTTATTACAAGGAGTGGAATAATATTATCGACCGCGGCATACCGATTGCCAATTATTACAATGACTATTTGCTATGGAACTTTGATGCGCAGCCAGACCCCTCGAACCAAGCCAATGAAATGACTTTGCACTACTCGCTGGGCAAGGTAAAGCTCTGGGGACGGATGGAACAACACGATTCACTATCAGGCAAACATCGCGGATTCTTCGACAAGTATTATATGCCCAAATACATAAAAGTATACTCCAATCTCTTGACACGCGACATGCTGCCATTGAAGACAGACGGTCAAACCGACTTCCTCGACTATTACTATCTGGATGTCGAGAGCTACAGTCCTAAGAAGAGCCCGTGGCGGGCACCCTACATGCTCCACAACGGAACACGCATGACCTACTACAACGGCTATAGCCAAGTGCGCAGCTTCTACAGTCCCGACTACTCCGAGTGTGCCCTGCCCGACACGGCAGACTATCGCCGCACGCTCTACTGGAATCCCGATGTATGGACCGACCATCAAGGCCGTGCATCCGTATCATTCTATAATAACAGCCAGACAACCAAACTCCACATCCGTGCCGAGGGCTTCACGCGCTATGGGGAGTTTATTGTGTATGACAGTGACAACGGAAAAGAGTAAGTGATGAGAAGATTGCTGATGACAACACTATGTGGCTTGTTGCTTGTTGTGGGTATACAAGCCCAGTCTCCCAATAAGCAAGAGCAAATGCGCTCTCTGCTCACCTATGCTGTGCGTGCTAACCATTTCAATACGCTATATCCCCAGGAGAAGGTGTACTTGCACTTTGACAATACTGCTTATTTCTCGGGTGAGACCATTTGGTTCTGTGCTAATGTCGTGGGTGCAACTGCGAGCGATACGGCATTTAGCAAGGTGCTGTATGTGGAGTTGCTTTCTCCGACGGGAGTTGTGTTGCAGCAACAGAAACTAAAGATTGAGGAGGGGCGATGCCATGGAGCGTTTCCGCTCGTCGATGCCAGCGTGAAGGAGGCCAATGCCAAGCGTGGAGTGTTGGGCTATCCCAGTGGTTACTATGAGGTGCGTGCCTATACGCGCTCGATGCTCAACTTTGATGCCCATGGCTGTTTCTCCCGTGTGTTTCCCGTGTATGAAACGCCCGAAAAGGAGGGCGACTACGACAATCCTGTCATGAAACAGTATCTGCGAAAAGAGGAGATACGCCCCGAGACCAAAGAGGCGAAGGAACTAAATATAGAGTTCTTCCCCGAAGGCGGTCACTTGATTCGCGGAGTGGAAAACCGCATCGCCTTCAAAGCTGCCGACAGCAATGGAAAGGGAGCCGATGTTGAGGAACTGACGATAGGAGGTGAGCATATCTCCATAAGTCCGCAACATCGGGGCATGGGATATTTCATGTATACTCCCAAAGAGAGGAGGCACAAGGCCGATGTATTGTATGAAGGGAAGCGCTACACCTTCTCCCTCCCGGAAAGCTTAGAAAGTGGGTATGCTCTTCAGGTGCACCAGGACATGGAGGACACGCTCACTGTCACAATCAATACGCTGCAGCCTGATACGAATAGATTATTGGCAGTAATACTCATGTGTGCCGGTAAAGTGCATTATATCGACACGCTGACCATTAGTGCGCCACTTTCCCAGAAAGCAATATCTACCGCCCATTTCCCTACGGGTACATACCAACTCTGCCTATTCGATGCCGATGGAGTGGTGCATGCTACTCGTATGCTCTTTTGCAACAATGGAGTGAAAGAGCAGGCGATTTCCATTACAACCTCGAAGCCCCATTACAAACCTTTTGAGAAGATTGACCTACACATAGAGATGCCCACTGAAGAGGAACAGCACGTGTCGCTTGCCGTACGCGATGCCTCGGACTATGGCACGGGGTATAACGATGATATACGCACTTATATGTTGCTCTCTTCAGAACTGAAGGGATACATAGAACGTCCCGAATACTACTTTGAGGCCGATGATGAAACGCACCGCAAGGCTCTAGACCTCTTGATGATGGTGCAGGGTTGGAGCAGGTACAACATAGAGCAGATGCAATCACCAATATCACCTGATGCGGTGCACTACACCGAGACGTGTCTTGTGCTTGAGGGACACGCTCTGCACCCTCGCAAGGACGAACCGATGCAAGGTATGGAGGTTTGCATCAAACTCTATTCGCCCGACCGCAAGCAGGTACAGGAAATCAAAGCTACGAGTGACGAACATGGCTATTGGGGAGTGAACCTGCAGGACTTTGAGGGCGAATGGGACTTGAATATACAAATCTATCGCAATGGAGAGCCTATTGTGGCACGCTTGCGCTTGGAATGCTCTTCAGCTCCCAAAGTGCTAACCTATCCCTTGACATCGCTTTCACCTCAACATCGTATAGATACTACACATATTGCTATTGAGGAGAATGTCGAAGAAATGCAGCAACTCCCCGAGGCATCCATCCTCCTTGATAATGTGAATGTAGAGGGTCGACGCCGCTATGTGGACTTCTGCACCTTCCAAGCATATAATGTAGAGAAAGATGTAGAACTCATCATTGATAAGGGCGAACATACCACTACCGTTGCTGATTATTTGATAGAAAAAGGCTATAAAATATCCCTCTCTGACGGAGAGACGTTTGAACAGTTCTTGGATGCGAAAAGACGAGAACAAGAAGGAACAGCTATACAAACTACAAGTAGAACATCCGATGACGAAGGAAGCAAAAAGAAGATTGTAAAGATAATCCAAGAAAGCACCGAAATAGAAGACAATCGTTCTCGATACCTTGAATGGCTCATAGAAAAATCCACCATTAACAATTATCGTACATTATGGTATGTCAGAGAAGGGAACAATAATGCGACCTCTCCTTCCACTCTACCTGGATTTGATGTTGATATTGCAGATGTTAAGAGCATGATGATATACGACAGTCCATATAGCTACATGAGTAACGAGGATGTGCTTCGTGATTTCGGTACAGAACTCATCACAAAGGTGAAAGACCCTAAAAATCCTTTCCCTTCTGGCTTGTATGTTGTTGAAATCATTTTACATCCAGGTAGCAATAGTCGTATCTCTTGGAATAAAAACACTCGTCAAACTACCTTTGACGGTTTTTCGCCAAAGATAGAGTTTTACTCTCCTCAATACCCCAACGGTCCTATCCAAGGCGATACCGACTATCGCCGTACACTCTATTGGAATCCTGAAGTGAAGGTTTTAAATGGCAAGGCAGAGGTCGAGTTCTACAATAACTCGTATAGTTACCACTTGCGTGTCAATGCCGAGGGCTTCACGCGCTATGGGGAGTTCATTGTGTTTGATAATGATGATAGGGTTGAACCGTAATGTCTGTGTGGGGTATATTTAGTGTTTAGTGTTATATCTGATGGTCAATAGCAAATAAAAAAAGCAGATGTGCAATGCACATCTGCTTCTATGTTTTACAGAGATGCAGTGCTTAAACTCTAAACACTACACTCTATACGCTAAACGAGCAATTAGTCGAGCTTGCGTGAGCCGTCGCCGATAACTACATCGTATACGAGGGGAGCGTGACCGAACTTAGCGGTGAACTTCTCCTTGGCAGCCTCTGTGAATGAAGCATACAACTCGTCCTTAACGAGGTTGATGGTGCAACCGCCGAAGCCGCCACCCATCACGCGACAACCTGTAACACCGCACTCCTTGGCGAGCTCAGCGAGGAAGTCGAGCTCTACGCAGCTTACTTCGTAGTCCTTGCTCATGCCCCAGTGGGTCTCGTACATCTTGGCACCTACGGTCTCGTAGTCACCCTTCTCGAGTGCATCACACACAGCGAGTACGCGGTCCTTCTCACCGAGAACGTACTTGGCACGACGATAGTCTACCTCAGGAACGAGAGCCTTAGCCTCTTCAAGCATCTCCCATGTAACGTCGCGGAGAGTCTCGATGCCGGGATAGTTGGGCTTGAGAACTTCTACTACGTGCTCGCAAGAGCGACGACGCTGGTTGTACTCGTCACCGAGCTTGTGTTTCACGTTGGTGTTTACCAACACGAGACGATAGCCCTTGGGCTCGAAGGGGAAGTACTCGAACTCCATAGAGCGGCAGTCGAGGCGCATGAGGCAGCCTGCCTTACCGAATACAGAGGCGAACTGGTCCATGATACCGCAGTTGCAACCGGTGTAGTTGTGCTCAGTAGCCTGACCTACGCGAGCGAGCTCGAACTTGTCGATCTTGCCTTCGCCATAGATCTCGTTGAGTGCGAATGCGAATACGCTCTCGAGAGCTGCTGATGATGACATACCTGCGCCGAGGGGAACGTCGCCAGCAAATGCTGTGTCGAAGCCCTTAACGGGTACACCACGCTTCTGCATCTCACGGCATACACCGAATACATAACATGCCCATGCCTCAGCGGGCTTGTCCTCTTCGTTCAAACCGAACTCAACGTAGGGAGCCTCGTCCTCCGGATCGATGTCGATAGCGAATGCGCGTACCTTATCCAAACCGTTGGGCTTGATAACCATGATCATACCCTTCTCTACAGCAGCGGGGAATACGAAACCACCGTTATAGTCGGTGTGCTCACCGATGAGGTTGATACG
>JAZRFA010000176.1:0-4267 GCA_045661085.1 Bacteroidaceae bacterium | reverse complement strand
AATCTACCCCCCCAAGATGTGAGAGCCAAGTATGCCACCTATGAGAACAAAGCCTCATGGGGTAGCGAAGCGGCCGAAGGTCTCGCCACACTGGACAGAGAGCTACATGCCATAGGCTACCACATCGACTATGGTCGAGGTGACTATAGCAAGCAATAAGGCTTAAGATGTTCTGTCATGCTCTATCATGCCCGACCTTGCCTTCGGCTTGCTACTCGGCGCTTGCTGAGAAAAGTTCAACTGACGCCAAACTGAGCGTATAGATAAGCTTGCTTAATCTATACCGAAGTGCGAAGGAAGAAAACTTTAGTTAAGCAAGCTTTATCTTTTCGCTCGTTTATTAGTATCTATGCGACAATAAATACCTGATTTCGTTCGGCATAGGAAGAGGAACGAGATATAAAATCAATATAGAATATTCGAAGGTTGCTAGTAAGGTTGCTAATAAGGTTGCTAGTAAGGTTGCTAGTCAAAATGCTGTGCGTTTAAGTAAGGATGCTCTATACAAAAGAATTATGGAGGTTTGCTCTGCATATACTTCACTGGAGGATATTGCGGCAATTGTCGAAAAAACTCCTAGCTACTTAAAAAACAAAATTATTCCAAGAATGGTAGAGCAAGGGGTATTGGTACGAGAATATCCAGAGAATCCCAAGCATCCTCATCAGCGTTATCGAGCAAGGGAGTAAGTGAGTTTGGCATTTGAGTAAAGAATAGTTTGTTTTACTCGAAAATTACTCGAAAATCTGAATTCTTTACTCGGTACAGATAAGTTTGGGAGTAATTGTCCTTCGCGATACGATAGTTGAGATTTGGAATCTGCAAGCATCTGAAGAGTATAATCCACAACACACAGCGAATAAGGCGCGCCTTATTCGCTGTGTTGTTATTCCCACTTCATGACTTTGAAAGCCAATATAGTCTTACATCAGCACCACCGACTCCACGAAGATGCCGTCGATAGCCGTAAACATTGCAGCAAAGGCCAAACGTACAAACCGTGTTCGCAAATGTGCGAATCTGTTTGGGGTAAACGAGGCGTTAATGCCGCAGAAAAGGAGAAACGTGCCAATAGTGGAGGATTTTGGGCCAATCTGTAAGGAATTTTCATCCTAATTTTGCACCGTCAAAAATGACGAGATAAGAACCCTATGACACAGTACAAACTGAAGAAGACCAAGACCGAGGAGAGCATCATGAATGCTTATAAGAGGATGGAGGAGCGCATCGTGGCCAGTTACCTCGCTATAGAAAACTCCGTGGTGGGGGCGTACAAGAAGATCGAGGATGACTTCGTGGAGCACTTCTTGGAGAAGGTGGAGGATGAAAACGCCGACGCGGAATGAAAGCGTCGGTTGCGACGACGAGAACTTTAGTTCTCCAAAGGAGTCTAAAGCTTGCTTGAACTCTTGCAGCGAGCGCAGCCGAAGCTCAACAACGAAGTTGTTAACCCTAAACAGTAAACAAATAACATATGAAAAACAGACTGTATCTTGTGACCGGCGCTGCCGGATTCCTGGGCAGCAACGTATGTGCCCAGTTGCTCGAACGCGGTGAGCGCGTGAGAGGTTTCGTGCTGAAGGGCGACAAGGCTGCCCAGTATGTCCCCAAAGAGGTGGAGATTGTCTATGGCAACCTGTGCGACAAGGCGTCGCTGGAGCCTTTCTTTGCCGTAGAGGAGGGCACGGAGACGGTGTGCATCCACGTGGCCAGCATGGTGACGGTGAACCCCAAATACCGCAAGGTGGTGCTCGACGTCAACGTGGGTGGCACGGAGAACATCGTGGACCTCTGCCTGGAGCACAAGGAGTGCCGCAAACTGGTGTATGTAAGTTCTACGGGTGCCATTCCCGAACGTCCGAAGAAGGAGAAAATCAAGGAGGTGACGGAGTTTGACCTCGACAAGGTGGAGGGCTGGTACAGCAAGAGCAAGGCAATGGCTACGGCTAATGTGCTCACTGCCGTGAAGGAGCGTGGCCTCAATGCCAGCATCGTGTACCCCACGGGCATCTTCGGCCCCAACGACTACTCGATGAGCGAGACCACATCGACCATCGTGAAGATTATCAATGGTAAGATGCCCGTAGGCATCGACGGCTCGTTCAACCTCGTCGATGTGCGCGACTTGGCAGCCGGATGCATCGCTGCCGTAGACAAGGGCCGTGCAGGTGAGGGTTACATCCTCGGCAACGAGGTCATCACGCTGAAGAAGATGAGCAAGTTGCTCTGCCGGGAACTGGGTTGCAAGCCCATCAAGTTCTTCCTCCCCATACGCATGGCCGAGGCCATCGCCCGCAAGATGGAGAAGGATGCTGCCAAGAAGGGCGAGGTGCCTATGATGACCACCTTCACGGTGTATAACCTGAAGCGCAACAACAAGTTTGACTACAGCAAGGCCAAGCGCGAACTGGGCTACACCACACGCCCCCTCGAAGAGACTCTGCGCGACGAGGCTCAGTGGCTGCTCGAGAATGGTAAGATTAAGGTAAGTGTGAAGAAACAATAATAATATTAACCTAATTAAAAGTAAAAGAAAATGAACAAGATTATCAAAGGATTGGGCATCGCATTGCTCGGATGTTGCACACTCACAGCCAGTGCACAGGAGGATACACAGAAGGAAGGTTTCTTGAAGCGCGCATTCCGCGACATGAAGGAGAGCGCCAAGCTACAGCGTCAGATCGACAAGGCCAACTTCCAGGCTACCAAACTCGAAACCAAGGCATTCTACTTGGAGCAGAAGCGTCTGTCAAAACCCTCAGTGCGCACCGCTGCCGAGCGCGAGCGTATGCAGAAGGAGTTACAGGAGGCTAACCACAGAGTAGAGTCGGCCAAGGCATTGGTAGATTCGGGGAAGAATAAGTAAGAAACCATTATTTTTTGACATATTGATAATTAGCCTAAACTAGAAGTTTTGAATAAGGGGGAGAGTGAGGAATCTGATTCCCCTACTCTCTCTTGTTTTGGTATGATAACAAAAGTTAAAAAAAGCCTCTGCTGGGGTTATTCCTGTGCCGTAGTTCCTCATTTATTGCAAAAAAAACTGTACTTTTGCCGCGTCATTATAGGATGGCCTTACCTCGCGACGAGAGTTGAGGCCTATGTTTTTTGCATAGAAAAGTGAAAAATGAAATGAAGGTATTGGTCGTATGTAACAACGCCTATATGCGTGGAAACGGTGTCTGCACTGCCGTGGTGTCATTGGTGAAGCGATTGAGAGAGAAGGGCATCGAGGTGCGAGTGATGGCGTGTGAGAACCCCGACCCCAAGGGCGAGCAGCCCGAGTATCGCCTCAGGCACTTCAAGTTCCCCCTCTTCGAGCCCATCATCCAGTCCAACGGCTTCAGATATGCCACATACAGCAAGCGGGTGGCTACCGAGGCTATCCTTTGGGCCGATGTGGTGCACCTCTGCGAGGGATTCCCCTTAGAAGGCAAGACGGCTCGTCTGGCTCAGAAACTGGGCAAGCCTTGTGTGGGCACCTATCACCTGTTCACCGAGAACATCATGGCCAACCTGGGTATGCGCAAGGCCCGCCTGCTCAACTATCTGGTGACGCTGTGGTGGCGCAAGGCGGTGTATGACCGCTGCACCCACGTGCACTGCCCTACGGAGACCGTGAGTCGGTACCTCCTAGAGAGAGGGTTCAAGTCGGAGATGCGCGTCATCACCAACGGCATGGAGATCCCCGCACAGCAGGTGATAGCCAATATGCCCCAGGAGGAGCCCATCGTAGTGCTCTGCATCGGACGTCTGGCCAAGGAGAAGTCGCAAGAGACCCTGCTGGAGGCGATGAAGTATTCCCGCCATGCCCATCGCATACAACTGCACTTCGCAGGCAAGGGACCTTACCTGAAGAAGTACTCCAAGATGGCCGACACGCTGGTGAAGGCGGGCATCCTGCGCCACACGCCCTGCTTCGGGTTCTACAATGCCGAGGAACTGAAGACGCTGACACGTCAGGCCTACCTCTACATACACTGTGCGTGGGTCGAGGTGGAGGGTCTCTCGTGTGCCGAGGCCATCAGGGAGGGTGTGGTGCCCGTGATTGCCGAGGGTAGCCTCACCGCCACATCGCAGTTTGCCCTCGATGAGCGCAGCCTCTTCCCCGAGTCGGACGCACGTACCCTTGCCGAGCGCATCGACTGGTGGATAGAGCACCCCGAGGAGCGCATCGAGATGGGCAAGCGCTATGCCGAGTCTATCCACAAGTACAATGCCGAGGACTCTACTCGCCAGATTATCCAGATGTATAAAGATAGTATCG
>JAZRFA010000175.1:0-13184 GCA_045661085.1 Bacteroidaceae bacterium | reverse complement strand
CGCCGAGCAACCCCACTACATACGCATAGGCAACGAACAGAGCTGCGACGAACGCTATGCCCCCCACACACTAGCCCGCCAGACAGCCCCACTACGCACACGCGACGAGGTACGCACACTCATCGCATCGACCCGCATCTTCGTCAGCACCGTCAGCACCGCCTCTTCGCGTCCCGAACTCTTTGCAGCCAAGCAGTTCCAGCTCACCCTCATCGACGAAGCATCACAGATCCTCGAGCCCCAGCTCATCGGACTGCTAGCCACCACCAGCAAGTTTGTGCTCATCGGCGACCACAAGCAACTGCCCGCCATCGCCCTGCAGACCGAAGAAGAAGCACTCATCACCGCCCCCCAGCTCACTGCACTGGGCTTCAGCAACTGCCGCCAGTCTCTCTTCGAGCGCCTTCACCAGCGCCTCGTCAGCACAGGTCACAAACACAGCATAGCCACCCTCTACCGTCAAGGACGCATGCACCCCGAGGTGAGCCGCTTTCCCAACAAGCACTTCTACGACGGACGATTGGAACCTGTGCCTCTGCCACACCACCAGCAGACACTGACCTACACACACTACGATGCCACATGCCCCATGCAGACGCTCGTAGCCACACGCCGCACAGCATTCATCCCCTGCCCCGAGCCTACGGAGAAAGAACGCTTCAAGACCAACACACACGAAGCACACCTCTGCGCACGCCTCGTCAGCACCATCATACAGCTCTACCAAGCCAACCACCTCGCCTACGACCCCAACCGCACCATAGGCATCATAGCACCCTTCCGCGGACAGGGAGCGCTCATCCGTCACGAGCTGGAAGTCCTAGGCATACCCCACACCGAAGACATCAGCATCGACACCGTGGAGCGATACCAAGGCAGCCAACGCGACATCATCATCTACTGCACCACGATAACCTCAGCGACACAGCTCGAACTCATCGTAGACCCCATCGACACCATAGACCGCAAACTCAACGTAGCCGTCACCCGAGCACGCCAACAGCTCTTCGTCATCGGCATACCCAACGTCCTGTCAGCAGATGCCAACTACAGCTCGTTGATGCAGGAATTGTAAGAATTGGCTATATTTTCTAAACAGATGCTAATATATGCCGCACGATGTGGCGTAGTTTATCGAAAATGATGTACTTTTGCACTTCATTGGCAAAAACCACACACATTGCCCCCTTAAAAAACATAGAAAGGAACAGTATGATGAACGAAACACTATACAACGCATTCTTCACACCCGAAGAGATGGAACTGAAGGCAACGCTCAAAGCCCGCCTGTACGAACTGGCAGGCGACAGCCTCCGCGAAGACGACATATCCCGCATCGAGACACTGCTCACCGAAGCCATCGAAGCAGGCAAGATCAGTCGCGACACCTTTGGGCTAAACCCCATCATCAACAATCTGCAGACAGCCATCATCGTGGTGGACGAGATGGGCATGCGCCGCGCAGCCATCGTGAGCATCCTGCTGCATGACGTCGTCAAATGCGGACATCTGACCACCGAAGAGGTATCCTCACAGTTCGGAGCCGACGTGGCAGGTATCCTGCGCGGACTGGTACGCACAGCCAGCCTCTATGAGAAGAACCCCACCATCGAGTCAGAGAACTTCCGCAACCTGCTGCTTTCCTTTGCCGAAGACATGCGCGTCATCCTCATCATGATTGCCGACCGCGTCAACACCATGCGCCAGATCAAGGATGCCGAAAACGACGAAGCACGCCTCAAGGTGGCCAACGAAGCAGCCTACCTGTATGCTCCGCTAGCACATAAGTTGGGATTGTACAAGTTGAAGTCAGAGTTGGAAGACCTGTCGCTCAAGTATACGCAACACGATATGTATTATCATATCAAGGAAAAGCTCAATGCCACCAAGGCCGCTCGCGACAAGTATATCGCCTCGTTCATCGAACCCATAGACAAGAAGCTGGCTGCTGCCGGACTCAAATACCACATCAAGGGACGCACGAAGAGCATACACTCCATCAGCCAGAAGATGAAGAAGCAGAAGACAACCTTCGAAGGTATCTATGACCTCTTCGCTATACGCATCATCCTCGACTCGGAATATGAGAAGGAGAAGCAGGAGTGCTGGGCTGCCTACTCCATCGTCACCGACATGTACCAGCCCAACCCCAAGCGCCTGCGCGACTGGCTCTCCATCCCCAAGAGCAACGGCTACGAGTCGCTGCACACCACCGTCATGGGCCCCGAGGGCAAGTGGGTGGAGGTGCAGATACGCACCGAGCGCATGGACGACATCGCCGAGCGCGGACTTGCCGCCCACTGGCGCTACAAGGGTGTGAAGAGCGAGACGGGACTCGACGAGTGGCTCACCAGCATCCGCGAGGCGCTGGAGCACACCGATGAGGAGGGAGCCGAGCTGATGGACCAGTTCAAGATGGACCTCTACAAGGACGATGTCTTCGTGTTCACCCCCAAGGGCGACCTCTTCAAGCTACCTCAGGGAGCCACGGTGCTCGACTTCGCCTTCCACATCCACACCAACGTGGGCAGCCGCTGCACGGGTGGTAAGGTCAACGGCAAGCATGCCCAGCTGCGTCAGAAGCTGAACAGTGGCGACCAGGTAGAGATCCTTACCTCCAGCACGCAGACCCCCAAGCAGGGCTGGCTCGACATCGTCACCACCTCGAAAGCACGCAACAAGATACGCCAGAGCCTCAACGAGATCGAGTCGCGCCAGGCAGCCTTTGCCCGCGAAACCATAGAGCGCAAGTTCAAGAACCGCAAGATCGACTACGACGAGCCCACGATGATGCGCATCATCCGTCAGATGGGCTACAAGCAGGTCAAGGAGTTCTACCAGAAGATTGCCGAGGGCTCGCTCGATGTGAACCAGTTCATCGACCGCTACGTGCAGGCCATCGAGCAGGTCACCGAACCGCATGATGTGACCATACGCAGTGCCGAGGGATACAACCTGCAACAGGACGAGCAACTCCGTCAGCACTTCTCGGGCGACGTGCTCGTCATCGACCAGAACCTCAAGGGCATCGACTTCAAGCTGGCGCAGTGCTGTAATCCCATCTATGGCGACGAGGTGTTCGGCTTCGTGACCACGGGCGGCGGCATCAAGATACACCGTTGCGACTGCCCCAACGCCCCCGACATGCACGCCCGCTTCGGCTACCGCGTGGTCAAGGCCCGCTGGGCTGGCAAGAGCAAGGGTTCGCTCTATCCCATCACGCTCACCGTCATCGGACACGACGACATAGGCATTGTCAACAACATCACCTCTATTATATCTAAGGAGGAGAATATCCAGTTGCGCAACATCAGCATCAACTCCCACGACGGCCTCTTCTCGGGTACGCTCACCGTACTCATCGAGGAGAACGCCCGCTTGCAGGCACTCATCAAGAAGCTGCGCACCGTCAAGGGAGTCAAGCAGGTGAACCGTAATTGAGGGAAGAGTTAAGAGGGAAGAGGGAAGAGTTTGCTTCGCGATGTATTCCCTCTTCCCTCTAAACTATTCACTCTTCATTCTTCACTTTCTCAAACCTTCGCAGCCCCTCCACAGTGTCGGCAAACTGGATGGCACCGTCCGATGCTTCAGTAGCTTTCTTCATCGAGATGCTGATGTTGCGGATGTGAGCGGCAAAGCGCTCCTCATCGGCGATGGCTACCTGCTCGGGTGTATTGCATTTTAGAATTTCAAGATATGCCCGCGCTGTTTCGTAGGTGTTGAGTGTGTTCTCTGCTCCGAAGTTATACACTCCACCGGGCAGCTGCAGGGTGTGTGGCATGTTGCGTACCACCTCGTCCACCCACGTGATACCGCGGTATTCCCTCGTGGCAAAGCGTAGTACAGTGCCTTGGCGCAGTGCCTCCTTGATATTGGTCACGAAGTTATGGTGCGTGTACATCCCCTCGCGCCGTGCGTCATACATCCACGTGGCACGCAGCGCTACACAATCGGGGCATAGCTGCAAAGCACGCTCCTCGGCCAGTAGCTTGTGACGGCCATAGTGGTTCTCGGGAGCCACGGGAACTGACTCGCTCAGTAGGCCCAACTCGAGGTTGCCGTTATATACCTGATCCGAAGAGAAGAACACCAGCTTGCAGCTCATCTCGGCAGCCACTTGGGCGAGGTTCTCCACGCCAAGGACATTCACTCTGTAGCTCTCTTCGGGGTGCTCCTCGCAGTATCCCGTGTTGGATATGGCAGCCAAGTGGATGATATATTGCGGACGATGCCGCTGCACATATCTCCTCACCACATCAAACGAGGTGATGTCAAATTCTCCGTGCGTAGGAGTAAGCAGCTCCCACTCACCGCTCATCGCTCTGGCCAGACGGCTTCCCACGAATCCGCTGGTACCAGTAATCAAAACCCTCTTCATATAGTTCTAATCTTACTCATAAATCGTAGCTACGATGCGGCGGTTGCCGCCGTGGTTACGGAACTCGCAGAGGTAGATGCCCTGCCAAGTGCCGAGGGCGAGGCGGCCGTCGGTGATGGGGATGGTGACGCTCACGCCGAAGAGCGAACTCTTTGCGTGGGCGGGCATGTCGTCGGGACCCTCCATGGTGTGGTCATAGTAGGGCTCGCGCTCCCGCACGAGGTGGTCCATGATTTGGCTGAGGTCGGTGCGCACGTCGGGGTCGGCATTCTCGTTGATGCTGAGAGCGCACGAGGTGTGCTGTACGAAGAGGTTGAGCAGCCCCGTCTGAGGTAGGGGCTGAGGGAGATGCTCCATCACCTCGCGGGTGATCAGGTGGCATCCACGGCGCTTGGCCGAGAGGTTGAAGGTGGTTTGCTGTATCATACTTGTGTAGTGTTTAGTGTGTTTCGTGAATTTTTGCGAGTTCAGCGTGAAACTATCTTGTACAAATCTACTAAATATATTTGATAAATCGCTCGGCTTGCAGTAATTTCGCACCAAGTATGAGAAAGAAACGTCTATTCCTTATCCATATATGGAGTTTGTTGGTGAGTGGTGCTGCGCTTCAGGCACAGACAGTGCCCGAGTTTAGTGTGCCGTTTGACTTCCCGTTGCTCTTGAGTGGTAACTTCGGTGAACTGCGCTCCAACCACTTCCATGGGGGACTCGACTTCAAGACACAGGGTGTCACGGGGAAGCCGCTCCTGGCCATTGCTGACGGTTATATCTCGAAGGTGACGGTGACTCCTGGCGGCTATGGTAACGCGCTCTACATCACGCACGACAATGGCTACACCTCGGTACACGGGCATCTCGACCGTTTCCTTCCCGAGATAGCTCAGCTCGTACACGAGAAGCAGTATCGCGAGCAGTCGTTTGTGGTGACCCTCGAGTTTGGCCCCGAGGAGTACCGCGTGAAGCAGGGCGATATCGTGGCCTATGCCGGTAACACGGGCTACTCGTTCGGCCCACACCTGCACATGGAGATACGTACCACCGACACGAACGAACCCATCGACCCGTTGCCCTTCTACAAGCATCTGATAACGGACAACATCGCTCCGCGTGCTACGCATATCATGGTGTATGGAGCAAAGGGTGATGGCAAGGTAACCTCTGCTGCCGATTCGAAAGAGGTGAAAGAGATGGATGGAAAAATAATTTTCAATTCTCAATTGTCCATTGTCAATTCGCTCACCGCTTGGGGCCGCATCTCAGCAGCCATCTCGGCCAATGACTATATGGATGGCACCACCAACAACTATGGCGTGCGCTACGTGCGTCTTTATGTGGACGACCGCTTGGTAAGCTATAGCGACGTGGACCGCTTCTCCTTCGACGAAGACCTGCTCATCAACTCGTGGACCGACTATCATGTGCAGCGCACCACAGGTCGTTGGTATATGCGCTCTACGATTGCCGAGAACAATGACCTGCGTATGCTCCATGCCGAAGAGGAGCGTGGGTGGGTGATGATTGATGAGGAGCGCGACTATCACTTCCGCTACGAACTGGAGGATCTCTATGGCAATACCTCTACCTACCGCTTCGTGGTGAGAGGACAGCGGATGGAACTTCCCCGCCGCATACCCAACTACTTCTATCGTATGGATGCATTGCGGGATAATCGTTTCTGTGCCAATGGCTCCGAACTGTGGTTGCCTCAAGGGACGTTATTTGAGGATGTGGAGCTGAACTACGATGTGCTGCCCTCGACAACCGACCAAGCGGCACACTACCAACTGACCGAGACGCGCATCCCCTTGCGCAAGTCGGCCGAGATTACACTTCCTGTAATGCCCGGTGAGGATGTCGATACAAAGAAACTCTACGTGGCCCGCGTCGATGGCAAGCAGCGTGTCTATTGTGGCGGAACCTACAAGTATGGGCGCATCACGGCCAACATCAGGGAACTGGCGACCTACACCGTATGTGTCGACACCGTAGCACCGAAGATTACTCCCATAGGCGAGACCACGTGGAAGAAGCAGGGGAGGGTGGCGCTTCGTATCGGTGATGGAGAAACGGGCATACGCAGCTATCGCGGCAAGATTGACGGCAAGTGGGTACTGTTCAAGTATAGCAGCAAGAACGCTCGCTTATGGTGCGACCTCAAGGCCGAAGGCATCGGCTCCGGCAGCCACGAGATAGAGATTGAGGTGGAGGATATGAGACGAAATGTGAACAAACTGATCATGAACTGTGATTTGTGAGTTTACAAACAATAAATAGTACGACCGACATCTCAAATCTATGAGGTGTCGGTCGTACTTTTATTCCCCTACCCAGCGATAATAGCTACTACTCTTCGGCACCAGCTCCAGTTTACCCTGCTCCACATAGCCTTTTAGTTTGCGATAGGCGGTGCTCATGGCATAGTTGCCTATGCGAGCCAGTTCACGCACGTGGATATCCTCGTGGGAGGTGAAGTATTCGCGCAGCGCCCCGTCGAGTTCGGCATCGGTGAACGGTTTGCGCTTCACACCCTCCACACGGAACTTTACATCGGCCAGGCGCGAAGCCAGGTTCTTGTCGGGGCGAAAGCGGATACCGCTGATGCGCACCTCCTTGCCCGTGGGCGCCTCAGTGCCCATGTGACTGCTCAGCTCCATATTCAACGTGCCCAGCCCTGCCAACTCCACGCGATAGCCATGGCTCAGTGCCTCCACGATGCGTTCGCTCATAGCATCCCACACCAGCTTCACATCCGTCTCGGTAGCCGTGGTAGCATCGCAAATATCCTTCGCCAAGGAGGCCACATCCACCTTCATCGGGTGCGACACGGTGAACGCCATTCCCTCAGCTTCAGTGCTGGCTCCACACATCAGTTTACGACTCGTAGCCTTGCAGGTCACCTCAATTACATACCCACGCTTGTGCGCAGCAGTTTTATACTTCTTTGTCTTCATATCGGTATATATTAAGTTTCTCTCTTCTACTTGCAGTATTATCCATATCAATCTCTATCTCAAGATTTTACTTTATTCTATTGCAATTCTTCTCGCGTGGAGAATTAGTTACTCTCGCAATAGGAATACTTTATCTTCGTAAGGAGAATATATTATCCTCGTAATGGTAATAGTTTCTCTTCGTGAGAGTAATAGATTTTGCTGCTATATAGCAAAGATAATAAATTATGGTTTCTCATGCAATAGACGCAACAAGATAATAATTGCCAATATAAAACAATCACCACAATTCTTGCCTTAAAGTAAAAACTTTGCAGTACATTTGTATGGTGATTGAAAAGCTATTAAACAATAACACAAAAAAGGCCTATTGTCTATGAAATACTTTAATATAAAAAAGTGCGCAAACTCAAACTATTTTGCAGAGACAAAGGACGATTTTGGGTTAACAAAACAAGTTCTTTTAGACTCTGCTTATAACGAAATAGGAGAAATAGTTTCATTGCACAATTCTCATGATTACATTGTAATTCAGAATTCTGAAGGGCTGGGATTAATTAATAAGGAAGGTGATATTATATTAGATTGCTGTTATTCTTTTTTACATAATAGATGTGGAGTTCATTTTACTTTCAACTTTTTAGCAATAAGCAAAAAAGGATGTTATGGATTGATGAATAAGTGCGGGAAAATCATACTCCCTTGCAAGTATCCCGGTTTTGCAAATTTTAACGAGGTTCATAATCTAATGCTTATAGAAAGAGGGTATATTCCTATTCGTTTTGAAAAGGAACTAGGGCTTGTTAATTTAGAAAATCCTCACAACTATCTATTAAACTGCATTTACAATAGGATTTATTTTCATTCTAATAATTCTCATATTTGGTTGGGGGATAATATATACGGGAATGACGATCAAATTTATATTATTGCAGAATCTAAAAACAACACAAAAATTATAAATACTACTAACGATTCTGTCTTATTTGATTTTGATTTTCAATGTTCTGTTCTAATTATCTATAACCATACAATAATAATATCTACTCCTTCAAATAAAATTAGGGTTTACTCTATAGAAACTAAGGAATTTTATGAATACGATGATTTAGCAACCATGGAAGGACAATACATCCAGATACAGCGAAATGGTTATTGGGGGATATTTGATTTGATGTTATGTCAAGAAGCTATACCTTGTAAATATTTTTCTATAGATGAGATAGAATGGAGATCACACTCTCATTTTTGTCCTAATTTTATGATTAAGCCCAATGAAGATCTTGTTTTAGTTTCGTCAAAAGGATTATGGGGATATATTAATTTAGAAAACAAATTAGTTGTAGACTACCACTTTGAGAAAGCTAGACCATTCTCTGAAGGATTAGCTGCTGTATATATAGACTTTTATTGGAGGTTTATAGATAAAGATGGCGTTTTTGTCGGTGGAAAATATGATGAAGTAAAAGATTTCAAAGAAGGTTTCGCCGCCGTTAAACAATATATCCAATGGGGGGATAAATGGGGTTATATAGATAAAAAGGGGAATCAAGTAATACCTTTCCGTTTCAATGATGCGAATTCTTTTTCAGAAGGCCTTGCCCCTGTTGCTTTTAGAATAAAGTGGGGGTATATAAATCAACACAATCAAACTATAATTCCATTCCGTTATCGATGGGCTTATCAGTTCATTAATGGGGTTGCATCTGTAAATGATTATGGTGGGAATGGCCATATAGATAAGTTTGGGAACTGGATAGACTATGAAGAATATAACAACAACTCTAATAGCATAAATTACGAAGAAGACACTTGGTATGCCCTTACAGATGGTATGTACGGAGATTTTCTAGGTGATACCGATTATGATCTGTTTGGCTTCTAATTTTTATTTTTATGATATCTAAAGGATACAATACGCTAAGAGCCTTGATAGAAACCCGATATGGAATTCTATCACAATTGATTTCTAATGTCGAAAAGCACTATCATAGTCCATGGATTGATTTTCAGAATTATGTTATAAAAACAGCAAAAGAGAATTGTGATGGAGATAATGAAATTTACTTCTCTATTCTGCATAGTTTTGACACTGAAGAAGAGATTTTAGAATCACTATTAAAAGAAACTCGAAGAATCCTATTTTGCTCAATATTTTCATACTATGAGAACATGTTAAATGAAATACTCTCATATTATGGGATAGCTACAAAAGCTCAACAAGTTAAGCAAGTATTTGAGGTTATCAAAAAAGAATACAAAAATAGATACTCTGAAGAATTAATTGCAGATGCTGCATCTGACTTCTATCGATTGTTAAGAAATTATTTCATGCATGGAAAACTATCATCGTATAAGGACTATGTTAAATTACATTCTTTTGTAGGAGCTACAGATGGAATAAAACTCTATGGAAATATGTCGATTGATATCACAGACAATTCTTTCCTTTTGAAATCTCTAAATGACTTAAGGAGAATATTAGTGGATATAGAAGAAGCATTTACGTTAAAAATCACAGAAGAATGGATGACTTTAAAAAGAGTGAAAGAGTATATTTCTGAAATTATCAAATTATATCCACCCGAGTATCCTGGTCTTGAAGACGAATATCCTCCATATTGTTCAATTAAAGTTCATAAACTGATTTTGGAGGCAGAGAAAGAATGCCTCCCAATTGCTAAACGAGGAAATGCAGAAGCCCAATTGCTATTATCAAGATTATACTTAAACCTTTATGAAATTCCTAATAAAAAAAGAGGTCTAATTTGGTTGAGAAAATCTGCAAGTCAGGGTCAAAAAGATGCGATTGAGATTCTGAGTGAATTATCAAATGATAAAACCATTTAAGTTTTACAACGTGAGATTGGATATTGTCTCGGGATAAGAATCTGTTAATTTGCTTGTCATGGTAGATATATACTATCCGCTATTTCCTAAGTATCAAGGTCTGTGCCCCGAGTGATAGTATAAAATCCATAGAAGGCCTTCGAAGAATAGGCGCAGGCGTACTTCGAAGGCCTTCTATGGATTTTATACTCCAATAACTCCCTACGGCTTTTAGTCAGATGTTTTGTCAAGGCCGCCGTCTTCGCCCATGAGGCAATAGGAAAACACAAAAAGTTGGGACAAATGGCGGCTTCTATACAAAGAATTTATTACCTTTGCGCTAAACCGTGCAGATAAGATTGCCGGTGGATGAAAAATAAATTCTAATAAATAGTATAAAAAAAAGACAATGAAAAAGTTATTTTTGACTGTAGTGACAATGCTTGCCGCCATTACAAGCGGTATGGCTTGCACGAACCTCATCGTAGGTAAGGCCGCATCGGCCGACGGGTCTGTCATCGTGAGCTATTCGGCCGACTCGTACGGCATGTATGGTTACCTCTGCCACTATCCCGCAGCAGTGCATGCCGAGGGTACCTGGCGCGAGGTGTATGACTGGGAGACTGGTCGCTACACGGGCCGCATCCCCGAGGCTGCGCAGACCTACAACGTGATTGGTAATATCAATGAGCATCAGGTGACCATCGCCGAGACTACCTTTGGTGGTCGTGAGGAGCTGGTCAACCCCGAGGGTATCATCGACTATGGTAGCCTTATCTACATCGCCCTGCAGCGCTCCAAGACTGCCCGTGAGGCTATCGACGTGATGACCTCGCTCGTCGAGGAGTATGGCTACAACAGTGGTGGCGAGAGCTTCACCATTGCCGACCCCAACGAGGTGTGGATCATGGAGATGATAGGTAAGGGTCCCGAGCACAAGGGTGCCGTGTGGGTGGCCATCCGCATCCCCGACGACTGCATCTCGGCTCATGCCAATCAGGCACGCATCCGCCAGTTCCCCTTGAAGGACAAGAAGAATTGCCTCTACTCAAAGGATGTCATCAAGTTTGCCCGCGAGAAGGGATACTTCGAGGGCAAGGACAGCGAGTTTGACTTTGCCGCAGCCTACTGCCCCGTCGACTTCGGTGGCTTGCGCTACTGCGATGCCCGCGTGTGGAGCTACTTCAACATGTTTGCAGCCACAGACATGAATGCTTACCTTCCCTGGGCTATGGGTGACGCTTCGGCTACTCCCATGCCTCTCTACGTACAGCCCAAGCAGAAAGTGTCTGTTCGTGATGTGCAGCACGCCATGCGCGACCACTATGAGGGCACCCCGATGGATATCACCGGTGACCTCGGTGCAGGCCCTTGGTCGATGCCCTACCGCCCCTCACCCCTGAGCTTCAAGGTCGACGACAAGACCTACTTCAACGAGCGCCCCATCTCGACCCAGCAGACTGCCTTCACCTTCGTGTCGCAGATGCGTAGCGAGCTGCCCAACGCCATCGGTGGCGTGCTGTGGTTCGGTACCGATGATGCCAACATGGCCGTGTTTACTCCCGTATACTGCTGCACCAACGTGGTGCCCGAGTGCTATAAGCGCGAGAAGGCCGACCCCGTGACCTTCTCTGCCGAGTCAGCCTTCTGGCTCTTCAATATGGTGTCAAACATGGTATATCCCCGCTACTCGGCCCTCATCGGCGACCTCAAGAAGGTGCAGCAGGAGTGCGAGGATAGCTTTGCTGCTGGTCAGGCTGCCGTAGAGGCCAAGGCACAGGAGCTCTACAACGACAATCCCCCCAAGGCTGTGGCTATGCTCACCAAGTACACCGCCGAGACAGCCATGTCTACCATGGAGGCCTGGGGCAACCTCGCCAAGTTCCTCATCGTGAAGCACAACGACCTGGTGGTGAAGCCCGAGGAGAATGGCGTGTTCAAGCGCATCGAGACCGGCGAGGCGGTGAGCCCCGTGCGCAATGGCTATCCCGAGCACTTCAACCGTCGAGTAGCTAATGAGACGGGTGATCGCTACTTGATGAAGTAAACGACTGGATATTCTGATCAAACAGAAGAGGGGTGTCAAAAGCAGACACTCCTCTTTCTTTGTTGCCTAAAAAAAAGAAAAGTCGGGAGCATGGCTGCCCCCGACTTGCTTGTTATGGATTCCTTGCGGATTACTTTACCTCCTCGAAGTCGGCATCCTGGATGTGGTCGCCCTGCTGACCGCCCTGTTGGCCTGCATCGGCACCGGGCTGAGGACCTGCCTGACCACCAGTCTGTGCGTACATCTCTGCACTTGCTGTCTGGAAGGCGGTGTTGAGCTCGTTCATCGCTGCATCGATGGCTGCGAGGTCCTGTGACTTGTGAGCCTCCTTGAGCTTCTCGAGAGCGGCCTCGATGGGAGCCTTCTTGTCGGCAGGGATCTTGTCGCCGAGCTCCTTGAGCTGGTTCTCGGTCTGGAAGATCATAGAGTCGGCCTGGTTGAGCTTGTCTACCTTCTCGCGCTCCTTGCGGTCGGCCTCAGCGTTTGCCTCAGCCTCGGCCTTCATGCGCTCGATCTCCTCCTTGCTGAGACCTGATGAAGCCTCGATGCGGATGGCCTGCTCCTTACCGGTAGCCTTATCCTTGGCCGATACCTTGAGGATACCCTTGGCGTCGATATCGAAGGTTACCTCGATCTGAGGTACACCACGACGTGCGGGAGCGATGCCGGTGAGGTTGAACTGACCGATAGACTTGTTCTGTGCAGCCATAGGACGCTCGCCCTGGAGTACGTGGATGGTTACCTCTGTCTGGTTGTCGGCAGCGGTAGAGAACACCTCGCTCTTCTTGCAGGGGATGGTAGTGTTGGCATCGATGAGCTTGGTCATCACGCCACCCATGGTCTCGATACCCATTGAGAGGGGAGTAACGTCGAGCAATACGATGTCGCCCACACCGCTCTCCTTGTTCAATACAGCACCCTGGATAGATGCACCGAGAGCTACTACTTCGTCGGGGTTAACGCCCTTTGAGGGAGCCTT
>JAZRFA010000174.1:0-12391 GCA_045661085.1 Bacteroidaceae bacterium | reverse complement strand
ATGGCAAACGCGAGCAAAGCAAGCGTATTTCGTGAGATTTGCGAGATTCGCGTGAGAAAACAGCGTAATAGGAAACTGATGTAGTAAGAAATAACATATAATTAGTATGAAAGCGAAAGATCCGTTGTCGTATAAAGTTATTGGCTGTGCGATGGAAGTGTACAATGTATTGGGGCCTGGGCTATTGGAATCAGCCTACGAAAGGGCATTGATACACGAGCTTCAGATTAACGGTCTATCCGTGTCATCACAAGTTCCTGTAGAGATGAGTTACAAAGGGGTGAACCTAGGTGAGGGATTACGGTTGGACCTACTTATAGAAGATTCGCTTATTGTAGAACTGAAATCTGTTGATGAGTTGAAGCCTGTGCATTATAAGCAGCTGCTCACATATCTCAAACTGTTAGATAAACGAATTGGTCTCCTTATAAACTTTAATGTGAATGACTTCCGCGATGGTATCAAGCGTGTGGTGAACGACTTTAAGGATTAAGGTTCGCGCGGATTTCTGTTTCACGCGAATCTCGCAAAAGACGCGAAAACAAGTTCTTTGAATGGTATATAACAGATTGTTGTAATCACGCGAAGCGCACTTGCATGCTCGTGCTTACCATTCGGGATGAACACTCGGCAGCATGCCGACACACGCGAGTGAAACAATGCGTGCTTTTGCGAGATTCGAGAGATTCGCGTGAGTAAACAAAAAGGATTTTGCGAGAGGAGATATTAAAGAAGTAAATATATGATTGACGCAAAGGTAATAGTCATCGATGACAACGCTGCCGTGCTGAAGACGATGGGCATGGTACTCAAGGGCGCGTTCACCAAGGTGGTGACCGTGGAGGACCCACAACTGATACCGGCACTCATCGCGGCTGGCGACGTGGATGCCGTGGTGCTCGACATGAACTTCGGTGCAGGCAAACTCGACGGCAAGGACGGACTCTTCTGGCTCGAGCGCATCAAGCAGCGCAGCGGACTAGAGTGCCCGCCTGCGGTGGTGCTCATCACGGCCTTCGGTGATGTGCCACTGGCGGTGGACTCAATCAAGCAGGGAGCCGACGACTTTGTGCAAAAGCCGTGGAACAACGAACGATTGATACAGTCGCTCACCACGGCCATAGAGAAACGGCGCAATGCGATGACACGCAAAACGGAGGAGAAGGCTACGGACGACATGAGCGTGGCACGATCGTATATACGTTCGCTCGTGAAGCGCTACGCATCGACCTACTTCCGCCCCGAGCCCGAGGTGACCGACGAGGCCATGGCTCTGCTGCTGGCGATGGCTATCGACGGTGAGTTTGGGCGACTGGAGGAGACCATCGAACGAACCATCCTGTTATCGTCAAACAAGGTGTGGACGGAGGAGGTGGTAGTGCCTGCCGAGAAGGATAGCAAACGCTCTACGCTGACGCTCGAAGAGATGGAACTGCAGTTCATACGCACCGCCTGGGACAACTCGGACCATAACCTGACCTCCGTTGCACAACGCTTGGGTGTGAGCCGACAGACGCTATACAATAAGCTGAAGAAATATGGCATCTATTAAACGACACTATACGCTGCGACTCGTGGCTGCACTCGTCTGTGTGCTGATTGCCTACACACTGGTGCTATACTTCATACATATGGAGCACTATCGTTTGATGGTAACGGCGGTGTTGCTCATGGTGGCTGCCGTGGTGTGGCTGTGGCATACGCTGCGCTACCCTTTGCGACAGGTGAGCCACTTCTTGCGTGCCCTGCGTGGACGCGACCTGATGATGCGCTTCCCCACATCGAGAGACCCGTTGCTGGGGCAGGCATGCAACGACATGAACGAGATACTGCAACTCTATTGGGACGAGACGAACGAACTGGAGCGGAGCAAGCGACACTACGACCGCATGCTGCGTGTGATGACGCACGAGCTGCGCAATACCGTGGCGCCCATCGTGTCGCTCACCGACGATGTGCTGAGCCATCCCGACATGTATGACAAGGAGCGCACACACGAGTGCCTCACCATCATCAACGAGCAGGCCGAGGGTATCAACACCTTCCTCACCTCATACCATCAGCTGACCAACGTGCCCGAACCTAAATGCCAGCACATCGTCGTCGGCGAACTCTTTGCCAAGCTGGGTCGTCTGCTGCGCAATGAAAAGGGACACTGCCGACTCGAACTCAACGCACCCACAGGCATGCGCCTCTATGCCGACCCTCATCTGCTTACGCTCACGCTCATCAACCTCGTGCGCAATGCAGCGCAGTCGCTCGAAGGGTGCAAAGATGCTCAAATCGAGGTACGTGCTACAACGAGTGAGGGCAAGGCCTACATCACCGTGACCGACAATGGCCCCGGCATCCCCGCCAACCGCATAGAGCACATCTTCGAACCCTTCTACTCGACGAAGAAGAGCGGCTCAGGCATCGGCCTCGCATTGGCACAGCAGATTATGATGGCACACGGGGGGAGCATAACCGTATCTTCACAGCCTGACAAGCGCACCACCTTCACCTTGGAATTCTCAGATAAGAAAAGCAGAGGCTAAAAAGAGTAAAAACCACCTTTTCATCGGAGTTATTCCCTCAGAAGGTGGTTTTCTTCATGTTGCGCGGGTGGTGCTCGATGATCTCGGAGCGCAGGCGATGGGCGTCGATGTGGGTGTATATCTCGGTGGTGCCTATGTCTTCGTGACCGAGCATGCTCTGGATGACGCGCAGGTTGGCACCGCCCTCGAGCAGGTGGGTGGCGAAGGAGTGGCGCAGGGTGTGGGGACTGATGGTCTTCTTGATGCCTGCCTGCTCGGCCAGCTCCTTGATGATGTGGAAGAGGGTGATGCGCGACATCTGCTTCTTGAAATGGGCGCTCACGAAGAGGTAGTCCTCGTGACCGGGCTTGATAGGTATCTCGGCACGGTCGGTCATGTAATCCATGATCTCTGCTATGGCCCGCTCGGAGATGGGCACGAGGCGTTGCTTGCTGCCCTTGCCCTCGACCTTGATGAAGCCCTCGCTCAGGTAGAGGTCGGAGAGCTTGAGGTTGCACGCCTCGGACACGCGCAGGCCACAGCTGTACATGGTCTCGATGATGGCGCGGTTGCGCTGGCCCTCGCGCTTGCTGAGGTCGATGGCGGCGATGAGGCTGTCTATCTCCTCCACGCTGAGCACCTCGGGCAGGTGCATGCCTATCTTGGGTGACTCAAGCAACAGGGTGGGATCAGCCTCGAGGTGGCCGTCGAGCACGAGGTAACGGTAGAAGGCACGGATGCCCGAGAGCATGCGCGCCTGTGAGCGGGGATGGATGCCTGCCTTGTCGTGTAGGGAGGCCAAGAACTCCTCCAGGTCTTCGAGCTTGACATCGAAAGGGTGCAGGCCCTTCTCCTCAAGATGCTCAAAGAGCTTCTCCACATCGTGCACATAGGCGTCGAGCGTGTTGACCGAGAGGCCCTTCTCGAGTAGCAGGTACTGCTTGAACTTCTGTAGCAGGCGGGTGCCTTGTGTCTTATCTTCCTTGCCCATCGTGGGGCAAAATTACAACAAAGTGGCGAATGTACAAAATGTAATTTTTCATCTATTGCAATCATCTAACCAACTGTCCCTCTGTTTATAGAGGGACGAGCCCGTAGGGCGGAGGGAGTTCCAAACGAAGTGCGGAGTATAAAATTTCATTTTTATTTCCCTACGCGCTACGCTTGTAACGCCCCCGCCTCTTTGAGGCACCCCCTCTATGAACAGAGGGGGAGTTCGCAAAGTCCCTGCGCGAGATCCTTCACTGCGTTCAGGATGACACGAAACGTTTATGACATTTTTAGTTCAAAATCTTGAATCCTACGAACACGGTGCGGGGCTGTGCAGGACCATAGAAGTAACCCGAGTCGCGGAACTCGCCACGGTCCAGGTCGGGCTGGAAGTGGTTCAAGATGTTCTGCACACCGGTGTTCACCTGCAACTTGATGTGGTCGTGCAGCACGAAGGTGTAGTTGAACTTCACGTTGAGGTCGAAGAAGTCGGGGGTGGTCTCCATGCGGTCTGCCTCGATGAAACCGGCATAATGGGGCACAATCATCGAGCCCGTGTAAGTGCCCGAGAGCGAGAAGTCGAAGTTCTTGACGGGCTCGGAGGTGAAGGTGAAGTAGCCGTAGTAGTCAGGGGTGCGCATCATGCGTGAGGTGGTGAGGGGGTTGCCATCCTTGTCTTCGCTCCACACCTCGGGGGTGTTGTAGCGGCTGCGCTGGGCGGTGAAGCCGAGGCTGAAGACGGCCTCCTTGCCATGGGCGAGCTTGGCGTCGAGGTTGGCACCGTAGACACGCGCTCCGCTACCGTTGCGGCGCTCCTTGATGGCGTAGCCCTCGGCATTGTGGCCCATGTCCTCGAGGATGAACACGTGGTCGAGCCCCGTGTAGAAGCCCTCGACGAGGACGTTGGCTGCCCAGTGCCCGAAGGTGGTGGTGTAGTCGACCGAGCCGCTGTAGCTGTTTGAGCGCTCCTCACGCAAGCCGTCGGCCAGGGTGATGAGTACGCCCTCGCCACCCACGGCGGTCACGTGCAGGTCTTCGTCATAGGCCTGCGGCGCACGGAAGCCGGTAGAGTAGGTAAGGCGTGCCTGGAGGCTCTCCATAGGCTTGTAGAGGAGGTTCACACGCGGACTCAGGATGGGGCGCTCGATGAGGTTGTGCTTGTCGATGCGGCCACCGGCGAGGAGGGTAAACTGGCGCAGCTTCCACTCGTTCTGCACGAAGGCGCTGGCGATGCGCACATCCTGCTTCATGTCGCGGTTGTAGCCCATCATGCGGTCATGGAGCGAGTTGCTCTGATACTCCAAACCACCGGTGAAGACAGACGGGGCAAAGAGGAAACGCTCATAGTTGCCCACATACATGGCACCGGCCACCCAGGTGAGGTCGTTGGTCTTGCCATAGGCCGAGGTGTCGCGCTGGGCACCGTAGTAGCTGTCGCGGTCGGTGTGCTGGATGGAGGCATAGGTAGAGAGCTTGTACTTGTAGCCGTCGAAGAAGTGGTCGTAGCTCACGCCACCGCTGTTGATGATGTGCTTGGTCTGCTCGGTGATATCGGTTTGGTGGGGCAGCAGGTCAAACTTGTTACCGCCACGGCGCAGCTCGTTGGTGGTGTGGTACTCCACGTTGAGGCGGCTCCACTGTGTGGGGCGGTAGTAGGCACGCAGACCGAAGGTGTTGAGGTTGAGCTTGCCCAGCTCAGAGAACGAGTCACCATCGTGGTCGTAGGGGTTGCGGTTGCGGTAGCTCTGGTACATGGCAATGCCATACGAGTTGTCCTTGGCCACGAGCGAGACGTTGGCACCCATATACTGCTCCCACGACTTGCCGCCGAGGTTGGACAGCGTGCTCGTCACCTGAAACGAGTTGCTGATGGGGTCCTTGGTAATGATGTTGATGGTGCCACCCACGGCATTGGCACCGAAGAGCGCCGAGCCACCTCCGCGCACCACCTCCACGCGGTCGATCATGTTGGTAGGTATCTGCTCAAGGCCATACACACCGCCCAGAGCGCTGATGATGGGGCGTGAGTTGATGAGTATCTGCGAGTAGGGTCCGTCGAGGCCGTTGATGCGCACCTGCGGGAAGCCGCAGTTCTGGCAGTTGTTCTCCACGCGGAGGCCCGACTGGAAGTTGAGCGACTTGGCCAGGTCGGTACTGTTGACCGTCTCGAAGAGGATGGGACTGAGCACACTCACCACCACGGGTGCATCGCGACGGCTCACCTCGCTACGGCTGGCCGAAACGACCACCTCATCGACCATGAAGTTCTCCTCCGCAAGCGGGAAGTGCACCACGGCCATATATTCGCCACCCACGGTAATGGTCTTCTCCAAGGTCTTGTAGCCCACGGCCGATACACGCAAGACATACGCCCCCTCTGACAAGCCCTTGAACTGGAACTGCCCCGCCTCGTTGGACATGGTACCCTTGTCGGTACCCACGATGAGCACCGTAGCGTAGGGGATATTCTCCTCGGTGTCCTTCTCGATGACGTGGCCCGAAATCATATAGCCCTCCTTCACATCCGACACCATAGAGGGGCTATTCACATGGGGCTCTACACCTACGTTGGCAAACATCACCTGCATGCTCATCACGAGCGCAACCATAGCAAACACGAATCTTCTCATACCTTGTTTAGATTATATCTTCTTTAGATTGTTTAGACATCGTTTAAATAATTCGGCCGCAAAGGTAATGCTTTTTAGAAAAAGTCCAAACAAAAATCAAGACTTATCTATACATAGTCTAAAGAAAAATATACTGAATAGTGCAGTAGCAGTGCATTTTGCAAAGTGGAGAAAACAAAATCTCCCATCTTTAAAGACGGGAGACTATTATATTGAGGTGAGTGGCAAAAGTTACGCTTGTGCGTGCTTTGCCTTGTAGGCTAAGGCATAGAGGCGCATCTGCTTCACCATGGCTACGAGACCATTGCTGCGGGTGGGCGAGAGATGTTCCTTGAGGCCTATCTCCTCGATGAAGTAGAGGTCGGCATCGGCAATCTCCTCGGCGGTGTGGTCCGAGAGCACCTTTACCAACAGGCTCACAATGCCTTTCACGATGAGGGCATCGCTCTCGGCCTGGAAGATGAGGCGGCCATCCTCCTCGTCGGCCTGCAGCCACACGCGGCTTTGGCAGCCTTCGATGAGGTTGCTGTCGGTCTTATACTCTTCGGCCAAGGGCTCTTGCTCACTGCCGAGGTCGATGAGGAGCTGGTACTTGTCCATCCAGTCGTCCAACTCGTTGAACTCTTCGATGATCTGGTCTTGTATTTCGTTAATGGTCATCATATAATTTACTATTTGACGATTTACTATTTACGATTCACAAACTTCGTAGGCTATTTACTATTTACGTTGTCTATTTCTTCTTGCATTAGCAAGAGGAAACGGGCGGCGTGGGCACCATCCATCTGGGTGTGATGGAATTGGAAGGATAGGGTGAGCACCTTCTTCCACCATTGTCGCTTGTACTTACCCCAGATGAGGAAGGGGTTATTGAAGATGCCGCTATACATACCCACGGCACCATCAATCTCATATTGTGCCAAGGCCGAGGTGCCAATGACCATACTTTCCTCAGAGAGGTCGTGGTCGGTGCAGCTCTCAGCCACTTGGCGGGTGAGTCGCAGGTAGTCGCGATTGAACTGCCCCAAGTCGCCTGTGAAGGGAATGTCACACGAGCTCACCTCACCCTTGCTGTTGGCCACGATGGTGTTCACGGCGATGTTGTCATACTGCATCAGCTTATCGCCTACGGGGAGCAGGTAGAACTCCTTCACCCGACTTGCTGCCCTGCCGATGCAGTAGCACATGAGCATATTGAACTTCAATCCCCTGCGCTTACTCACCTTCACGAGGCGCGACACGCTGAGTGTCTTGAAGAATGTCACCATGGGCATGGGGGCACTCATCCACATCTCAAAGGCATAGGCACGGGTGGTATCCTGGGGATTGACTTCGCGTTTCATTTACTTCTCATTGTATATTACCTGCAACACCGTCTGCCCTACGGCACGGAGCACGGCGGGGTCGATGTTGTCCATCGTGTCGTCCATGGTGTGCCATGTGGGAGCAAAGCCTGTCTCGGGATAGTGACCGATGATATCGATGCAGGGGATGCGGGCTATTTGGTTGATGGGGAGGTGGTCATCGGTGATCACTCCGCCATCGGCATAGGGGAACCACTGACCATTGCCGCTGGCATGAGCAGCTGCCCACACCTTGTCCACGATGTGCTTGGCAAAATAGTCTGAGTAACCCTCGCGATGGAAGCGGGCATCCTTGCCTCCCACCATATCGAGCAATATGCCAAAGCGGGCGTTGTAGTTTGTCGTATGCGGTACGCGAGCCCAATATTGCGAGCCAAGGCACCAAGTGATGCCTTCGGTAGACTCCTCCTCGTCGGCATGGGTGCCATAGTCCTCGGCATCGAAGAAGATGATGTCGACACCTATCGCTGCGGGTTGTGCCTGCAGCTGACGTGCCACCTCGAGGAGCACACCTACACCGCTGGCACCGTCGTTGGCCCCGAGGATGGGCGTGCGATGGTTCTTGGGGTCGGGATCGGCATCGGCCCAGGGGCGGGTATCCCAGTGGGCACAGAGGAGCACACGCTTCTTCAGCTCGGGCTTGTAGGAACCGATGATGTTGCGTGCATAGAGTGGTGTACCATCATAGGCACGTAGGGTGACGCGCTGTGCGGTCACCTGTGCACCAAGGCGTGTGAGCTCGGTCTCCAACCAGTCGCCACAGGCCACGTGAGCCTCACTGTTGGGCACGCGAGGGCCAAAGGCCACCTGCCCTGCCGTGTAGTGGTAGGCACTATCGGCATTGAAGGAAGGCACCACGACGGGAGCCTGAGGCTGCTCCACTGATTTTGGCGTCTGTTTGCCACCGCAGGCAACAAGAAAGCTAATTAGAATTAGGTATATTATGCGCATAGTTTCGCGGGGTCTGAAAAGCCCCCTCTTCGGGAGGGGGTTGGGGGAGGCCTCCCTTTTTACTTGTTCAACTTCCAGGTGCAACCCTCCTTGGTATCCTTGATCTCGAAGCCGAGGGCAGCGAGCTCATTGCGTATTTTGTCGCTCGTAGCCCAGTCCTTATTGGCCTTGGCGATGGCACGCTGCTCGAGGAGCATGTCGACAACCTTGCCGAAAGCCTCTTCGCGACCGCTGTTGTCGCCACCCTGCTGCGTCTGCAAGCCGAGGATGTCGAAGAGGAATATGGAGAACACCTCTTTCAGCTCAGCCAGGTCGGCAGCGCTGATGGTAGCCTTCTTGTCGGCCACTTGGTTGATGAGGCGCGATGCATCGAAGAGGTGACTGATAACGATAGGTGTATTGAGGTCGTCACTCATTGCCTCGTAGCACTTGGCACGGAGGTTGCTCACATCTACTGTAGAGGTGTCAGAAGCGGTGATGCGTCCGAGGTTCTCCCATGCTTCGAGCAGGCGGCTGAGACCCTTCTCTGAAGCCTGCAAAGCCTCGTTGCCAAAGTCTACTGTGCTGCGGTAGTGTGCCTGCAGGATGAAGAAGCGGATGGTCATGGGGCTGTAGGCCTGCTCTAGCAGGGGGTGCGAACCTGCGAAGAACTCGCTCAGGTTGATGAAGTTGTTGTATGACTTACCCATCTTCTGTCCGTTGATGGTGATCATGTTATTGTGCATCCAGTAGTGCACCATGTCGTCGCCCTGGCTGGCCACGCTCTGCGCAATCTCACACTCGTGGTGGGGGAACACGAGGTCCATGCCGCCACCGTGTATGTCGAAGTGCTCTCCCAGGTATTTCTTACCCATCGCCGTGCACTCGCAGTGCCATCCGGGGAAGCCGTCGCTCCAGGGTGAGGGCCAGCGCATGATGTGCTCGGGCTGTGCCTTCTTCCACAGGGCAAAGTCTACGGGGTTGCGCTTCTCGCTCTGTCCGTCGAGGTTGTCGCGCGAGGTGTTGAGTACGTCGTCGAGGTTGCGGCCCGAGAGCTTGCCATAGCGGTGGTCGCGGTTGTACTTCTCCACGTCGAAGTATACAGAGCCCTCGCTCTCGTAGGCATAGCCATTGTCGAGAATCTCTTTCACGAGAGCAATCTGCTCGATGATGTGACCCGATGCGTGGGGCTCGATGCTGGGGGGAAGCACGTTGAGTGCCTCCATGGCCTTATGGTAGCGGTTGAGGTAGTGCTGCACCACCTCCATGGGCTCCAACTGCTCGAGGCGAGCTTTCTTAGCCACTTTATCCTCGCCCTCATCGGCATCGTGCTCGAGGTGACCTACGTCGGTGATATTGCGCACATAGCGCACCTTGTAGCCCAAGTGCTGCAGGTAGCGGAAGAGGATGTCAAAGGTGATGGCGGGGCGAGCGTGACCCAGGTGGGCATCGCCATATACCGTGGGGCCGCAAACATACATGCCCACGCGTCCCTCGTGCAAGGGCTTGAAGAGCTCCTTGCAGCGTGTGAGGGTATTGTAGATCAATAGTTGTTGTTCCATATTCTTATTTATTGATTTTGATTTGCAAAATTAGTGCAAGGCGAGAGAAAAAGCAAGTTTACTCACATTTTTCCGAGCCGCCGCCTATCTAAAAGCTGCGTAGCTGATTAAAGATGAGCCTTCGTACACACCACCAGCACCTTCGACTCATCGTTCAGCGTGGTGGCAAAGAGATAGGTGGAACCGCCATCGCCGATCTTCAGCCGTTTCTGCAGGGCATCCACCCGCTCGGGGAAGTTGCGCACGGCAAGGTTGGCCTTCTTGCAGTCAAGCATTTTCAGTTCCTTCTTGCTGAATCCACACACACGTTCCACCTGGAATATACGCCCAGGGAAGTCTCTCATCAGTGTGTCCGAGGTGTACAGATGGGTGTTGGGATGCAGTTTGTTCAGCCCGAAACGTTGGGCAGGCAAGCGGTAGCATCCTGCCTTCATCAGCGAACTGTTGGGCTCATAAAGGTAGCGCCCCATGGCTGAGGCATAGTGACACGAAGCGCCCGCCTCCTCCGCAGTGGAATAGGCAAACTCTTGAGCCGCATCTCCGTGAAAGTTGACAGTGCGGATGGGTATATTCTCTTTTTCTTCTCTTCCGAGTATCAGCAGCAGCTCCTTGCACTCATTGCTTACCGACACCACGTGCACCTCAATCACGGAGTGGAGCTCACGGATGGCTTGAGAGATATCGAGCATGGGCGAGCACTTGACCATCACCCGCGTAGCCTTTTGCAGGAGCAACGACTCCAGCTGACACACGTCGGGTTCACAATCGCTCAGTGACACCACCTTGTTGCCCGCCTTGTCGCGACGTGCCGGATCAATGAATATCCAGTCCTGATGAGAGAGTGAGGCCAAGGCCTCTTCGCTGTTGGCATTGACCACACGAATGGACTTGCCCAACAGGGCGAAGTTATGACTGGCAATACGGCAGAGCTCCTCATTGCGCTCGATATAGGTAGTCTCCGTGAACGAGTCGGACATGTAGCTGCAGTCGATGCCAAAACCTCCCGTGAGGTCTGCAAGATGAGTACCCCTCACAAGTCCAGCCTTATAGCGTGCCGTCACCTCCGAAGAGCATTGCTCCAAAGAGAGGCGCACGGGGAATACGATACCCTCTACCGCAGCCCAAGTTGGGAGCTTGGCCGAGGCCAGCTTGCGCCCCTCAATCTGCGTGGCAGCCACACGCATATCCACCTCGGGGTAACGTGCAGCCTGTAGAGCCAGGTTACGCACATCATCGTTGCGATGCTCTTTGATAAAGGCTAATGTAGCTTCGTCAATCATTTTGGGCTTTGAGATATGAGCTTTGAGCTGTGAAGGCCAAAGGTAAGGCATTGTTGGCAAACGGCAAAATTTACCCCTCTATTTTTGCGGATATAGCAAACATCGTGTACCTTTGTGGCATCGCATAGCGCTATCATTATGTTCAAGATTACCGTTTCAGAGGAGATTAGAGCGAAGTGCCCGCAGTATCGTGGTATTGCCGTGTATGCCCAAGTGAAAAACACGACCTATGACCAAGGCTTGTGGGATGAAATCAACCAATTCACCGAGCATCTGCGAGCTACCGAAAGCACCGAGAGCATCAAGCAGCAACAGGCCATCACAGCCACTCGCGAGGCATACCGCACTTGCGGCAAAGACCCCAGCCGCTATCGCCCTTCGGCCGAGGCGCTTCGTCGCCGCCTATTGCGTGGATTGGAACTCTATCGCATAGACACGTTGGTTGACCTCATCAACCTCGTATCTCTGCGCACGGGCTACTCCATCGGCGGTTTCGATGCCGATAAGATTGTGGGTCAAGAGCTCTGCTTGGGTATCGGACGTCACGAAGAACCCTTCGAAGGCATTGGCCGCGGACCGCTCAATATTGAGTTCATGCCCGTCATTCGCGATGCCGAAGGAGGCATAGGCACCCCCACCAGCGACCACGAGCGCACGAAGATGGATATCGGCACCACCCACATCCTCGCCATCATCAATGGCTATAGCGGCGACGAGGGCTTGCAAGAGGCAGCCGAGATGACTGCCGCATTGCTACAACGCTATGCCTCTGCCACGCAATGCTGTGTGTGGAAATTTTGAGGGGAGCCTTATCTTCTTTTTCGAGCCTATGAAAGAGTTTTGTCACAGGTGCGATATTTTTTTATCACACCTGTGATAAATATTTTTCGCTTCAGTGAAAAAATGCGGTTTTAGGCTTGAAAATAAAAAACTTTGCATACATTTGCACTGGATAAGCAAACAAACGATGATAGAGAGCGTTTGTGAAGCAATCCAGACATATAGTATTAGGGGTGCTTGCCCACGCGAGGGACAGGCTGAGATTATACCCTTTGAACCTGCTAACATAATTGTAGAGAGGAAAATATGAATCAAGAACATCTCAAGAGAGACCTTGCG
>JAZRFA010000173.1:0-3824 GCA_045661085.1 Bacteroidaceae bacterium | reverse complement strand
GAAGGTGGGGCAGTCCTTGACAACCTCGTTGGTGATGCCGTGCCCGTCCGCTGCCTCCTTAGGCATTATCATCTCCGCGTTGATACGCATGGTCTCTGATGTCTCGTTGCCGTTGGGGTATACCTTGAGGTACGAGATCTGCACGATGCGCTCGGTGCCTATATTCACTCCGGTGGTCTCGAGGTCGAAGAATACTACCGGATTCTTTAGTTTGAGTTTCATTGTCGTCTTTCTTATTATTATATATGAAATACAAAGGTAGATGTTTTTTTTAGAATCTCGAAATTTTGCCGTAATTTTGCCGCATGCTACGCAATCTACACATACGCAACTATGCGCTCATCGAGTCGCTCGACCTCGATTTCTCCGAAGGGTTCTCTGTCATCACAGGTGAGACAGGTGCCGGTAAGTCCATTCTGCTTGGTGCCATCGGCCTGCTCACAGGTCAGCGTGCCGAGACGGCTGCCATACGCACCGGTGCAGCCAAGTGCATCGTCGAGGGTACCTTCGATATCGACGGCTATGGCCTTGAGGAACTCTTCGAGACCCACGAGATAGAGTATGACACCGAGTGCCTGGTGCGCCGCGAGATTGCCGCCACGGGTAAGAGCCGTGCCTTCATCAATGACACTCCTGTGCCGCTCACCACATTGAAGCAGCTGGGCGAACGCCTCATCGACATCCACTCGCAACATCAGAACCTCCTGCTCAACAGTGAGGACTTCCAACTCGGTGTGCTCGACACGCTCAGCACCGACAAGACTGTAAAAGAAATGTATGCCGAGGCCTACCGCCACTACCGCGAGGTATCAGCCGAGCTTGAGAAGCTGCGAGCACAGCTCACGGGCGACCAGGGCGACGAGGACTACATCCGCTTCCAACTGCAGCAGTTCGACGAGTGGCGCCTGCAAGAGGGCGAGCAGGAAGAATTGGAGCAGGAGCTCGAGGTGCTCACCCATGCCGAGGAGATCAAGGAGAGTCTCTACCGCATCAGTGCTGCCCTCAGTGGTGATGAGGGCGGGCAGACTTCTGCCTTACGCAGCACCACCTCTGCTTTGCGCTCGCTCATCAACCTCTATCCTGCGGCCGAGGAGTGGCACGAGCGTATGGAGAGCCTTTACATCGAACTTAAGGATATAGCCTCCGAGGTGGCTGATGCCGAGGATAGCCTCACCTTCGACCCCGAGCGTCAGGCATGGGTCGAGGCTCGTCTCGACACCATCTACACCGCGCAGCAGAAGCACCGCGTGGGTAGCGTGGCCGAACTGCTTGAGATCGAGCAACGCTTCCGCGACACGCTCGACCGCATCGACGAGTCGGCCGAGCGCATCACCGCCATGGAACAGGCCAAGGAGACAGCCTACACCGCCCTCATCGAGGCCGGAGCCAAGCTCACCGCACAGCGCACCGAAGTTGGGGAGGCCTTCGAGAAGGATATCGTAGCTCGCCTCATCGAGCTGGGCATGCCTAATACCCGCTTTGCCGTTTCCATCACCCCACGTCGCCAACCCGATGCTACGGGAGTGGATAGCGTGGCCTTCCTCTTCTCGGCCAACAAGAACGCTGCTCTGCAAAACATCGCCGAGGTGGCCTCGGGAGGTGAGATCTCGCGTATCATGCTCTCACTCAAGAGCATCATCGCAGCCGCTAAGGCATTGCCCACACTCATCTTTGATGAGATTGACACTGGCGTCTCGGGCACTATCGCGGCTCGCATGGCCGACATCATGGCCGATATCGCTGGTCACGGCCGCCAGGTCATCAGTATCACCCACCTACCACAGATCGCAGCCAAGGGCGCTGCTCACTACAAGGTCTACAAGGAGGATACCGCCGATGCCACCGTCAGCCATATACGCCCCCTTTCCGCAGAGGAGCGCATCAACGAACTGGCGCAGATGATGAGTGCCGGTACCCTCACCGAAGCTGCCATCAACAATGCCCGTGAGATGCTGGGAATGTAGGAGGTGGTTTTATAATTCATAATTCAAAATTCAGGATCCAAAACGATGATTGACAAGAACGAACTCATCTTCGGCACTCGTGCCGTGATAGAAGCCATTGAGGCTGGTAAGGATATTGACAAGATACTCGTCAAGCGTGGCTTGCAGAATGAGCTCTCGCGCGAACTCTTCGACGCGCTCAAGGGATTGCTCATCCCCGTGCAACGCGTGCCTATCGAGAAGCTCAACCGTCTCACCACGAAGAACCATCAGGGTGTGATTGCCTTCACCTCTTCGGTGACCTACCAGCGTGTCGAGGACCTCGTGCCCATGCTCTACGAGGAGGGCAAGAACCCGCTCTTCGTGATGCTCGATGGTGTGACCGACGTGCGCAACTTCGGCGCCATAGCCCGTACCTGCGAGTGTGCTGGTGTAGATGCCATCATCATCCCCACCCACGACAGCGTGAGCGTCAATGCCGATGCCATGAAGACCTCGGCCGGTGCACTCCACACCTTGCCTGTATGCCGCGAACCTAACCTGGGCAATGCCATCAAGTACCTCAAGAACTGTGGTTTCCGCGTGGTGGCTGCTACCGAGAAGGCCAAGTATACCTACACCAAGGCTAACCTTACCGACCCTACATGTATCGTGATGGGCGCCGAGGATAAGGGAATCCCCAATGAGCACCTCGCGCTGTGCGATGAGTGGATATCTATACCTCAGTTTGGCCATATCCAATCACTCAACGTGTCGGTGGCAGCAGGCGTGCTCATCTATGAGGCGGTGCGCCAGAGAACGGAATAGGATGGCGGATTTTCGGCTAAATAATTATTCCTTCTTCCTTTAAGAAGATAATATAGCAGTTTACCCAAAGGGCCTTGTCATCCTGAGCCTAAGCGAAGGATTCCGCGCTGGGACTTAGCATGAGACGTTTGCGAGAACCTTGCTTTTCCCCTTCGGGCCAGCGACCTAAAGGTTCACAGCGTTCAGGATGACACTAACGCAGGAAACACATGGATTGGGTAAACATCTATATTATTACCTCCTTTAATCAGCTTTGCAGCTTGAAGGTACTATTATTCGCTGAGAGAAATATTCAAGACCTGCACTTGGTTTGTCCAAGAAGCTTGATATTTTTCGCTCGTTTATTCGTATCTTTAATCTACGCTATGCATAGCTTGAAATTAGGCTTCGCGGCTCGGAAATACTCAAATAAATTTGGCATTTCGCTCGGCTTGCACTAACTTTAATCTGCTACGCAGCTTTTAGATACACGGCGCCTCGGGATAAAAAATAAATAAATTTATTTTGTTCTCCTCTCGGCTTGTCGTATCTTTGTACCCAATTTGGAAAAAGTATATAAACAACATACAAACTATGGAATTAGCAAGCAAATACAACCCGTCAGACGTTGAGGGTAAATGGTATCAGTATTGGTTGGACAACAACCTCTTTCACTCCGAACCCGATGGCCGCGAGCCTTACACCGTGGTGATACCGCCCCCCAATGTAACGGGCGTGCTCCACATGGGACACATGCTCAACAATACGATTCAGGACATCCTCGTGCGCCGTGCACGCATGCTCGGCAAGAACGCCTGCTGGGTGCCCGGTACTGACCATGCCTCTATCGCTACCGAAGCGAAGGTGGTGAAGAAGCTCGCCGAACAGGGCATCAAGAAGAGCGACCTCACCCGTGAGGAGTTCCTCAAGCATGCGTGGGAGTGGACCGACGAACATGGTGGCATCATCCTCAAGCAGCTCCGCAAGTTGGGTGCTTCGTGCGATTGGGATCGCACAGCCTTCACCATGGACGAGAAGCGCAGTCAGAGCGTCATCAAGGTGTTCGTAGACCTCTACAACAAGGGCCTCATCTAC
>JAZRFA010000172.1:0-11295 GCA_045661085.1 Bacteroidaceae bacterium | reverse complement strand
CGACGTGAACACCCAAGCCGTATTCAGCCTGCGCGGTAAGCCGCTCAACTCGTTCGGACTCACCAAGAAGGTGGTGTACGAGAACGAGGAGTTCAACCTGTTGCAGGCAGCACTCAATATCGAAGAGGGTCTCGAGGGTTTGCGCTACAATAAGGTCATCGTGGCTACCGATGCCGATGTCGATGGTATGCACATCCGATTGCTGATGATTACCTTCTTCCTGCAGTTCTTCCCCGACCTCATCAAGAAGGGACACGTATATATATTGCAGACACCCCTCTTCCGCGTGCGCAACAAGAAGCGCCTCATCAAGGGCTATAAGAAGGAGAATGACACCGATCGCAAGAGCGACTTCGTCACTCGATACTGCTATTCCGAGGAGGAGCGCATAAAAGCTATCAGCGACCTCGGTCCCAACCCTGAGATTACCCGATTCAAGGGTCTTGGTGAGATTTCTCCCGATGAGTTCAAGCATTTCATTGGCGAGGACATGCGTCTCGAGCGCGTCACCCTCAGCAAAAACGATACCGTGATGAGTCTGCTCGAGTTCTACATGGGCAAGAACACCATGGAGCGCCAGAACTTTATTATCGACAACCTCGTTGTTGAGGAAGACAAACCGGAAGAAGAGCAATGAGCACTGCCATATTCCCCGGGACATTTGACCCTTTCACCATCGGGCACGATGCCTTAGTGCGCCGCGCATTGGGCATTGTCGATGAGCTGTATATCGCCATCGGCATCAATACCGAAAAGCGTACGATGCTCACCCTAAAGGAACGCATGGAGCGCATCGCTGCGCTCTACAAAGACGAGCCGCGCATACACGTGGTGAGTTATGAGGGGCTCACTACAGATTTTGCCCTATCCATCGGGGCCAAGTTCATCATCCGCGGTGTGCGTAGCACCATTGATTTCGAATACGAGCGAAACATTGCCGATATCAATCGTATGCTAACAGGCATCGACACTATCCTGCTCATCAGTGAGCCCGAGTATGCAGCAATCAGTAGCAGTATGGTGCGCGAACTGGCCCACTTCGGCAAGGACATCAGCAAATACCTACCTGAAAATAAAAATTAATGAAACGAATAATCCTACTCATCGCCCTTATATCCTGCACACTCGCAGGGTTCTCACAAAGCAATGCTGCCGATATGGAGCAGGTGCGCAAATTGGTAATGGCACACAGTGCTATCGCCAATCTCTATGTAGACTCAGTAGACGAGCCGAAACTTGTGGAGGCAAGCATCAAGGCTATGCTCAAGGAGCTGGACCCTCACTCCACCTACCTCAATGCCAAAGAGGTGGAAAAGATGAACGAACCCTTGCAAGGTAACTTTGAAGGTATCGGCGTGCAGTTCAACATGGCCGATGACACCCTCTTTGTCATTCAGACCGTGAGCAATGGACCCTCTGAGAAGGTGGGCATCCTGCCTGGCGACCGCATCGTCACAGTTAATGACACTGCCATAGCCGGCGTGAAGATGGAACGTGATGAGATTATGAAGCGCTTGCGTGGACCCAAGGGTTCAGTAGTGCAACTTGGCATCGCACGCCGTGGTTGTGAAGAGTTGTTGGTGTTTCGCGTCACACGCGACAAAATCCCCGTACATACGCTCGATGCAGCCTATATGATAGCTCCCAAGGTAGGGTATATCAAGATTAGCAGTTTCGGTGCAACCACACACGAGGAGTTCAGCGAAGCACTCAAAAAACTCAAGGAGCTGAAGATGCAACACCTCATCCTCGACTTGAAGAGTAATGGTGGAGGCTACCTGAAAGCTGCTGTAGACATGGCCAACGACTTCCTCCAGGAGGGGCAGCAGATTGTCTATACCGAAGGGGCCAAATCGCCCTATTCGGAGTTCAAAGCTTTTGGCAAAGGGCAATTCCAAGAGGGGCGCCTGGTGGTGCTCATCGATGAGTACTCCGCCTCGGCTGCCGAGATTGTGACGGGTGCCGTGCAAGACTGGGATAGAGGCATTGTAGTTGGTCGCCGCTCATTCGGCAAGGGACTCGTACAACGCCCCGTGCCTATGCCCGATGGTTCGATGATACGCCTTACCATAGCCCGTTACCATACTCCGTCAGGGCGATGTATACAGAAGCCCTATGGAAAGGACATTGACTACCGCAAGGATCTTGTAGAACGCTTCAACAAGGGCGAACTGATGCACGCCGACAGCATACACTTCCCCGATTCGCTGAAGTATCAAACCCGTACGATGGGTCGCATCGTCTATGGTGGCGGTGGCATTATGCCCGACTACTTCGTTCCGCTCGACACGCTGAGCTACACCAAGTATCACCGTGACCTCACAGCCAAGGGAGTCATCGTCAACACCAATCTCACGGTCATTGACCGCTACCGCAAGGAGTATGAAACACGATACCCCGACTTCAAGAGCTATGAGAAGAAGTTTAAAGTAGACGATACCATTCTCTCCATCCTTCTTGCCGAGGCCGAAAAAGCTGGAGTGAAATATGACGAAGAGCTATATCAGGCCTCGCTCCCACTCCTCAAGGTGCAATTGAAGGCACTCATAGCACGCGACCTGTGGGATATGAGCCACTTCTACGAGATATACAACCATACTGACGAGACGGTGATGAAGGGACTCGAAATCATTCAGAGCAAAGATTTCGGGCTGAGCAATAAGTAAAAGTCACCAGTATTCTACAGCCTCATCTCTTTTTCAGGAAGCAGAAGATGGGATAATGGTCCGACACCTCGATGGTGCGGTCCACGGTGCAATCGTATGCCTTGAACTGCGAGGAGTGCAATATGTGGTCGATGCGATAGTACAATTTGTTGCGGTTGTAACTAATACCCGGACCATTGCCACTGCCGATGTATGCATCATTGAGCTGTTCCTTCAATTGTTTGCAGGTGTAGGAGATGGGAGAGTCATTGAAATCACCGCATACGATAACGTAAGGCGAGGTCTCCTTCTTGAGGTCAGCCATAATGATTCCCGTTTGGTTGGCACGCTTGGCGGCAGAGTCGCGAAGCTTCTTCACCAATTCTTTGGCCTCCTCGCTCCATAGGTTCTCTTTGGGATTACTCAGAAGCCGCTCGTAGGTATTCTTATGCGTATCACCCAGTCCATTTGACTGCAAGTGGCAGTTGTATACCACGATAGTATCCCCCTCGTGAAGAATTCGGTACTTGCTGCATCCGTTGGAGGTAGACTCTATGTCCAATCGCTCTACGCTGAGTATAGGATACTTTGAAAGGCACCCGAGGAAACGCGAATCCGATTCACTATCGTTGGACACCAAATACGATTTATAGGGGTATACATCCAACAATCTCTTTCGCTTCTTCAGTGTAGCAAACTGAAATTCCTGCAAGCACACAATGTCAGCATCGGACGCTTCGAGATAGTTTATGATGGCATTGTCCTCATTGGCATTCGAGGCTGTGATATTTGAACTCAATATATTGTAGGACAGCACCTTCAGGCTATTCTCGGGAGGTCGTTGTCTATCAATATTCATTGGCATGAAGGCCCGTATCTGCGCAAAACAGATGAGACCAGTGATGAGAGGCACCACCACATAGCGCGGATAAATCAGTAGCCACAACACGAGGAAGAAGACATTGGCAACCAATATGAAAGGAAAGGCCAGCCCCGCCAATGAGAGCAGGGGGAGCTGTTCGGCTGGTAGTATGGGGCTGTAGGCACAGCACACAAGACCTATTGCCACCACCAGATTGATGACAAGAAGGGGAAAGAACAGTATTTTCAGGAACTTTTTCATCGTTTGCTGGCTTCAAAGAGTCGACGTTTCTCTTCCTCACTCAAACTGCTGTAGCCCGATTTCTTTAGTTTCTCCAATATCCTATCTACCTCGTCAGACTTTTCCTTCTTGCGGGCATTGTACTCATAGTCTGTCGTGCGTGAATTGGTGGTGTGCACCTTCATCTTCGGCTTGCGTACTTTAGGCTCACGCTTGCTGAAGAGACTCCCAATGGCATCGATGCATACGTTTATCCAGTGTGTGATATCGCGCCCTTGACCTATCCCCTTAGCAAACCACCATCCTGCAAGTGCACCACCAAGATGGGCAATATGTCCGCCTGCATTGTTGGATCCCACATACAACGCATCAAAAAGCACGATAAAAAGGGCAAAATACTTCAATTTTACCGGACCGATGAACATCAGATTGATTTTATACTCAGGCTCACGTATTGCCGTAGCAATGGCGATGGCGAGCACTGAAGCTGATGCTCCTAATAGAGTAGCACTATAGAGCTGGCCGCTAAATATGGGAAATACGTTATATGCCACGATATAGAGTAGCGCGCCGAGCAGTCCGCCTACAATGTAGAGTCCTCTCAGATGTTTGGCCGAGAAGAAATAGAGGAACAATCGTCCAAACCAATACAACCAAAGCATATTACCCAACAGGTGCCATATGCCAGCGTGCATGAACATGTAGGTGATGAGTGTCCACGGGCGGCGCAGTAGCTGAAGCAGGTCGGCAGGCAAGTAAAGGTTACGCAGGAACTCAGCGATATTCACATTGAAGAGCCCCAACACAACACTCAGCAACATACTGATGATGAATGCCGCCACATTAATATAGATGAGGCGCACCACGATGTTGCCCTGTTGGAAGGTACGTTTCAAATCATCAAAAATACCTGCCATGGAAGGTCCCTTTCTTTTTCCAATACATAATGAGCAAGAAGCCGAATATCATGCCTCCCAAATGGGCAAAGTGGGCAATGCCATCATTACCTGTCAATCCCAGATAGAGCTCTATACCAATGTAACCGATAATCATCCACTTCGTCTTGATGGGCATCGGGAGAGGGAAGATATACATCGGTTGGTTGGGAAAGAGTATGCCGAAAGCCATCAAAATGGCATATACCGCACCCGATGCACCTACTGTAGGTACACTAATGATACGTTGGCACAAGGCAAGCCACTCTGTCGCCGTCCGCGAAGTTCCGTTGATGGATATGACCTCATCGGCAGAATGGGAGGCAAACTGGGCCGCATCGTGCATCAGCGGGATATACTCGAAGTATTGCGTTACCTCCTGCACCAGTCCCGCGCCCATTCCGCAAAGGATGTAGAAGAACAGGAACCGCTGCGACCCCCACACGCTCTCGAGCACGCGCCCGAACATCCACACGGCAAACAGATTGAAGAAAATATGCTCAAACCCCGAATGCATGAACATATAGGTGAAGAGTTGGTACAGTCTGAACTTCTCTGATTCGAAGTAATGAAGACCGAGCACATCATTCAAGTCTATCCCATACCGTCCACCTACGATGGCCGCCAAGAAGCAGAGTATATTGATGATGATGAGGTTCTTTGTTACAGGTGGTATATTGTTCATCTCTATATGGATTTTCCAATAAGTCTGCAAAATTACTCATTTTATTCTATTCGGTGGGTATATTTCCCTCGAATCGGAGTGTTTTTTGAGTTTTTTTATCAATCAGAAACAAAATATCAAGCTTTTTGGTCGCACAGCACGCTCATTCGCGGGCTTTTTCTTAACTTTGCACACCGAAACTGCACATAATATAAATCTGTAACGACAGTGAAGACTTTTGAACTCATCGCCAAGACCTTCCAAGGACTGGAGGAGATATTGGCAAAGGAACTGACCGAATTGGGTGCCGATGACATCCAGATAGGCCGCCGTATGGTATCGTTTACCGGCAATAAGATGATGATGTACCGTGCCAACTTCCACTTGCGCACAGCTATCCGAATCCTCAAACCCATCCTGCACTTCAACGCCAAGGATGCCGATGAGATATATGACATCGTGAAGAATCGCATCAAGTGGGAGGAGTATATGGATGTGAACACTAGCTTTGCTGTCGACTCGGTGGTATTCAGTGATGAGTTCCGCCACTCGAAGTTCGTGGCCTACCGCGTGAAGGACGCCATTGCCGACTACTTCCGCGAGAAGGAAGGTAAGCGCCCCAATGTACAGGTGACCAACCCCGATCTGACCCTGCACATACACATCGCCCAAGAGCGCTGCACCTTGTCGCTCGACTCGTCAGGTGAGTCGCTGCATCGTCGTGGCTACCGTCAGGAGGCTGTAGAGGCACCGCTCAATGAGGTGCTGGCAGCAGGTATGATTCTGCAGACGGGCTGGCAGGGCGAGTGCGACTTCGTAGACCCCATGTGCGGTTCCGGAACACTACCCATCGAGGCTGCCCTCATCGCGAGAAACATCGCTCCGGGCGTATTCCGCAAGGAGTTTGCCTTCGAGAAGTGGGCCGACTTTGACCAGGAGATGTTCGACGAGATATACAATGACGACTCTGCCGAGCGCGAGTTTGAGCACCATATCTATGGCTACGATATCGACTGGAAGGCGGTGAACATCGCCACCAACAACGTACGTGCCGCAGGCTTGTCCAAGGACATCACCATTGAGCGTCGTGACATGGCCGAGTTCGTTGAGCCAGCCGAGCCTGCCATTATGGTGACCAACCCGCCCTATGGCGAGCGCATCACCACGGATGACCTCCTCGGCCTATATCGCACCATCGGCGAGCGCCTCAAGCACGCCTTCAAGGGCAACGATGCATGGGTGCTCAGCTACCGCAAGGAGTGCTTCGACAAGATAGGCCTCAAGGCAAGTGTCATCATCCCCTTCTACAATGGTGCACTCCCCTGTGAGTTCCGTAAGTATGAACTCTTTGATGGCAAGTTCCGTGAGTTCCGCGAGAGCGGTGAGGAGCTCGACAAGAGTGAGCGCCCCACAGCAGAGCGTCGTCCTTTGCGTGAGCGCGAGGAGCGTGCAGCCAAGGCCTTCGGCATGAAGCGCGATGAGGAGCGTCCACGCCGCCGCTTTGGTGACGACAATCGTGGCCGTGGCTTCGGTGACGACCGCCGTAGGTTCAACGATGATAATCGCCGCTTCGGTGATGACGAGCGTCGCCCTCTCAACAAACGCGAAATGGCCGAGCGCAACGACCGTGAGCGCTACGAGGAGGACACTAACTATAGCAGCCTTTATGAGCGTCACAACGAGTTTGCCAAGATGCAGGCAGCACGTGAGCGCAAGGTACGTCCGCAAACTGAGAAACGCGAGTTTCGTGGCGGAAAACCTGTAGGTGACAAGCGTAGCCAGCGTGCACAACGCTTCGCAAATAATAAGTCAAACAACTTCAAACCTCGTAAACGCAATGAAGATTAAATATCTTATCTGCACCATAGCTGCTACACTCACATTGGCTGCTATAAGCGCTACAGCACAGGAGAACACAACAATGAAGGAGTTTACACTGGAAGACCTCAACTTTGGCGGTACCAACTACCGCAACATGATTCCCGGCAACCGCTGGCTCACCTGGTGGGGCGACCAACTCGTGCGCCTCGAGGTGGAGGAGTGTTACCTCGTGGATAAGAAGACGGGCAAGGAGACCGTGCTCTTTACCGTCGATGATGTGAACACGTGGTTGGGTCTTGCACCAGAGAGTGGATTGCACGCACTTTACAATGCTCGCTTCCCCTATGGGGATGAGTCGCTAGTGCTCCTGAACTTTGGCGGTGAGCGCCGTCTCATCGACTTCGAGCAGAAGAAGCAGGTGTGGCACCAGAGCAGCGTTGGTGAGTATCAGGCCAGCAGCTTCAATACCGTATCACGCCATACAGCCTATGTCAGTGGCGACCAGCTCTACGTGCGCTCTGCCGACTTCGGTAAGGAGGATAAGCAGCTCACCACAGACGGCTCACGCGAGATTGTCTACGGCCGCAGCGTCCACCGCGACGAGTTTGGCATCCATAGCGGACTCTTCTGGAGCCCCGACGGCATGCGCCTTGCCTTCTACCGTATGGATCAGAGCATGGTGACCGATTACCCGCAGGTAAACCTCTTCACCCATATCGCCACCCACGAGCCGGACAAGTACCCCATGGCCGGACAGACCTCACACGAGGTGACCGTGGGCGTATACGATGTGGCTGCCGACAAGACCCTCTACCTCAAGGCGGGTGACCCCAAGGACCGCTACTTCACCAACGTGGCGTGGAGTCCCGATGCGAAGACCATCTATATCTTCGAGCTCAATCGTGACCAGAACGACTGCCGCCTGGTGAGCTACGACGCCACCACGGGTGAGCGCATCGCCGAGCTCTACCGCGAGACCGATGCAAAGTATGTGGAGCCGCAACACCCCATCACGTTCCTCCCCTGGGACGACACCAAGTTCATCCTGCAGAGCCAACGCGACGGATACAACCACCTCTACCTCTTCGACAAGTCAGGCAAGGAGCTTCGCCAGCTCACCAAGGGCGAGTGGGTAGTGCTCGGGCTTGTAGGCTTCAACGCCAAGGACAAGAGCGTCATCATCAGCAGCAGCGAGAGCAACCCCATACAGTGCAATACCTGGAGCGTCAATGTGAACACCAGCAAGCGCACTCTCCTGGATAATGGCGAAGGCTATCACTCACCCAACCTGAGCGGTAGCGGACGCTACATCGCCGATAGCTATCAGACCCCTACCGTGCCCCGCAATATCGAGATCACCGATGCCAAGACACGCAAGCGCACCGCCTACTATGAGTCGCCCAACCCCTGGGAGGGATACAAGGTGCCGCAGTTCACTTGCGGTAGCATCAAGGCTGCCGACGGCACCACCGACCTCTATTGGCGCATGGTAAAACCCGCCGACTTTGACGAGACAAAGAAGTACCCCACCATCGTGTATGTATATGGTGGCCCGCATGCCCACCTCGTGGATGCCCACTGGAACTATGCCAGCCGTTCATGGGAGACCTACATGGCACAGAAGGGATACATCACCTTCATCCTCGACAACCGCGGTAGCGAGAACCGTGGCAAAGCCTTCGAGCAGGCTACCTTCCGCGAGCTGGGCCAGCAGGAGATGCGCGACCAGATGTGTGGTGTGGAGTACCTCAAGAGCCTTCCCTACGTCGATACCGACCGCATCGGTGTGCACGGCTGGAGCTTTGGTGGCTTCATGACCATCTCGCTTATGACCAACTACCCCGACGTGTTCAAGGTAGGCGTAGCGGGCGGTCCCGTCATCGACTGGAAGTGGTACGAGGTGATGTATGGCGAGCGCTATATGGATACTCCCGAGGCTAATCCTGAGGGCTATGCCAAGACCTCATTGCTCGCCAAGGCTAAGAACTTGAAGGGTAAGCTGCAGATCATCACCGGATACAACGACCCCACCGTGGTGCCCCAGCACTGCCTCATGTTCATCGAGGCCTGCATCAATGCCGGCACCCAGCCCGACTTCTATGCCTACCCCGGCGAAGGCCACAACATGATGGGCCACAAGAGCGTGCACCTGCACGAGCGCATCACACAGTACTTTGAGGACTATCTTAAGTAAACGAAACAAGGTTGACGAAAAAAGGAGGGTATCAATGATGTCCCTCCTTTTTTTGTAAAGAAAATCCTTCCTTGTAGCTTTAACTTTTTAATGGGAATACCATTTCATCGGGATTTATACGTTTGATATAGCCTGTATGCTTGTCTATCTCGCCTTCTATCCAGCGTACGAATGTATGGGCTGATGGAGTAAATAGTTCGGCATCGGCTGTGGCATCCTGCAGTAGGAGGTAGCCCATGATGAGGTAGCCTGCCATCTCGACGAGGCGGCGTGCCATGAGGTCGGTAAACTCCTGACTCTGCTGCTCTACGACGGCAGTCACAGCCTCTTCGTAGCGGGGTACCATGGCATCGAGGCGTGCCTTCAGGGGAGCCATCTCGAGCGACACCTCCCACTCGGCAAACTTCCTCATCACGCTGCCATAGAAACCTGAGGTGGCGTAGCGTATGGCGGCGATGACCTGCATCTGGGTAGTACCCTCATAGATGTTCGTCACGCGAGCATCGCGGTAGAGGCGCTCGCAAGCGTAGTCTTTCATGTAGCCCGAACCGCCATGTACCTGCACGCAGTCGTAGACGTTCTGGTTACACAGCTCGCTGCCCAAGCCCTTGGAGAGAGGAGTGAACGAGTCGGCCAGCTTGGCATAGTACTTCTGCTCCTTGCGCTCCTCGGGGGTGAGCTTACGCTCCTTGCCGATGTCTTCGAGCGCCTTATAGATGTCCACGTAGCGGGCAGTCTGATAGAGTATGGCGCGTGTAGCATCGAGTTTGGCTTTTATGTTGTCCACCATCTCGGCTACGGGAGCCATCTCGATGATGGGTTTGCCAAACTGACGGCGGCTGTGGGCATAGGCGAGGGCCTCGGTATAGGCCGCGTGTGAGATGCCTACGGCCTGGGCGGCAATGCCGAGGCGGGCACCATTCATCAGTGCCATCACATACTTGATGAGGCCGAGGCGACGTTCGCCACAGAGTTCGGCACGGGCATTATTGTATACCAGTTCGCAGGTGGGACTACCCTTGATACCCATCTTATGTTCGATGCGGCGCACGGTGACACCCCCATCGCGCTTGTCGTAGATGAACATCGAGAGCCCACGGCCATCCTTGGTACCCTCTTCGGAGCGGGCCAGCACGAGGTGTATGTCGCTGTCGCCATTGGTAATGAAACGCTTCACGCCGTTGAGGCGCCAGCAACCGGCAGCCTCATCATAGGTAGCCTTGAGCTGTGCGCTCTGCAGGTCGGAGCCTGCATCGGGCTCGGTGAGATCCATGCTCATGGTCGCCCCATCACACACACGGCTGATGTAATGCGCTTTCTGCTCTTCACTGCCAAACTCATAGATGGTCTCGGCACAATCTTGCAGTGCCCACAGGTTCTCGAAGCTGGCATCGGCACGGCTCACCATGTCGGCAGCGATCATGAAGGCCACACAGGGGAAGTTGAGCCCGCCATAGCGACGGGGCATCGACAGGCTCATGAGGCCTGCCTTGCGCAGGGCGTCGAGGTTCTGCTCGGTGCCCGAGGCGTAATATACGTGACCATCACGACAGGTGGCACCTTCGTGGTCGACGCTCTCGGCATTGGGAGCGATGATGTCGCCACAGATTTCGCCTACGATCTCGAGTACTCGGTCGTAGTTGTCCATGGCATCCTCGTAGTCGTGAGGTGCGTAGGCATACTGGTCTTTCTCGGCAAAGTCACGCTCGCGAAGCGCCACGATGCGTTTCATGAGCGGGTGGCTCAAGTAATGCTTGAGTTCGGGACTATCGGTGTAGAAGTTGGGCATAGTGCTTTATCATTTTCGGTACGACCTCCTCCACGCTGCCTATGATGACATAGTCGGCAATGGCATTGATGGGGGCATCGGGGTCGGTGTTGATGGATATGATAGTAGTGCTCTCCTGCATACCTATGGTATGCTGGAGCTGTCC
>JAZRFA010000171.1:0-14835 GCA_045661085.1 Bacteroidaceae bacterium | reverse complement strand
AGAGTGGCATCACCACCATCGTCGACAATCATATTCGGGCCCATGCCATTGCCAAAGTTAAGTGCTTGCGGGGTGCACCACCAGTATTCTGCAAGATTTTCACCTTTCCATGCAAATACGGGTACACCGAGGTCGGCAATTGCAGCAGCTGCGTGATCCTGAGTAGAGTAGATGTTGCATGAGCACCAACGCACCTCGGCACCCAATGCCTTGAGGGTCTTGATGAGTACGGCAGTTTGGATGGTCATGTGCAATGAACCCATCACACGCGCACCCTTGAGGGGCTTGCTATCACCATACTTCTTTTGCAGTGCCATCAAACCGGGCATCTCATGCTCGGCCATATCGATCTCTTTGTGTCCGAAGTCGGCCAATGACATATCGGCCACCTTGTACGGAAGGGTTGAAAACAATTGTTCGTTCATATTGTCGTATTTTTATGTTCTGTATGATTTATTCTCCTGCTTGCAGTCGGCTGAGGTTTGATTTCTCCATCTGAGCACGAGCATAGTCAAGTGTTACCTCGAAGTGTTTGTCGCCACGTGTGGGAATGTCGAACATCGCATCCATCATAATGCCTTCAACGATGCTGCGCAGACCGCGTGCACCCAGTTTGAACTCGATGGCCTTGTCCACGATATACTCGTATACCTCGGGGGCGAAGGTCAGTTCCACTCCATCCATCTCGAAGAGCTTTACATACTGCTTCACGATGGCGTTCTTGGGTTCGGTGAGGATGCTCAGCAGGGCCTCGCGCGATAGAGGATTGAGGTAGGTAAGTACGGGCATACGGCCGATAATCTCGGGGATGAGTCCGAAGCTCTTGAGGTCTTGCGGAGAGATGTACTGCATCATATTCTCCTTGTCGATGCGCAAAGTGTTCTGCACCGAGCCGTAACCTACCACATGGGTGTTGAGGCGCTGTGCAATCTTACGCTCGATTCCGTCGAAGGCACCACCGCAGATGAAGAGGATGTTCTTTGTGTCTACGGCAATCATCTTCTGGTCGGGGTGCTTGCGCCCGCCCTGGGGAGGTACGTTCACTACCGAGCCTTCGAGGAGCTTGAGCAAACCTTGTTGTACGCCCTCACCGCTCACGTCGCGGGTGATAGAGGGGTTGTCGCCCTTGCGTGCTATCTTGTCAATCTCGTCGATGAAGACGATACCCTTCTCGGCTGCCTTCACATCGTAGTCGGCTACTTGGAGCAGGCGGGTGAGGATACTCTCGATATCTTCGCCTACGTAACCCGCCTCGGTGAGCACCGTAGCATCCACGATGGTGAAGGGCACGCGCAGCAGCTTGGCGATGGTGCGTGCCAAGAGGGTCTTACCCGTACCTGTGCTGCCCACGATGATGATGTTGCTCTTCTCGATCTCCACATGGTCGGCCTTGTCCTCCTGCAGGAGTCGCTTGTAGTGGTTGTATACCGATACCGAGAGGTAGCGCTTGGCATCATCCTGCCCGATGACATACTGGTCGAGGAATGTCTTTATCTCTTGGGGCTTGGGCAGTTCGCTCAGTTCAAAGTCGCCGCCTTTGCCACCTTTCTTCTTGTTCTGCCGCATGGCTTCGCGTGCAATCTCGTGGGCCTGCTCGGCACATTCGTTGCAGATGTAGCCGCTCACGCCAGCGATGAGCATGCCCACCTCGGTGTCGGGGCGTCCGCAGAAGCTGCAGTATTGTCGTTGTTGTTTTGCCATTATTTTCTCATCAATACCTGGTCAATCATACCATACTCCTTGGCCTCCTGTGCGGTCATCCAGTAATCGCGGTCACTGTCGGCCCATACCTTGTCGAAGGGAGTGTGCGAGTGGTCTGCGATAATGGTGTAGAGCTCGTGCTTGAGCTTCTGAATCTCGCGAGCGGTAATCTCGATGTCACTGGCCTGACCCTGCACACCACCGAGAGGCTGATGTATCATCACACGGCTGTGGGGAAGTGCCGAACGCTTTCCTTCAGCACCTGCCACGAGGAGCACGGCAGCCATACTTGCAGCCATACCGGTGCAGATGGTAGCCACGTCGCTACTGATAAACTGCATGGTGTCGTAGATGCCGAGACCTGCATATACCGAACCACCAGGTGAGTTGATGTAGATGGAGATGTCCTTACCATTGTCCACAGAATCGAGGTAGAGGAGTTGTGCCTGCAAGGTGTTTGCAGTGTAGTCGTCAATCTGTGTGCCGACGAAGATGATGCGGTCCATGATCAGGCGTGAGAACACGTCCATCTGGGTCACGTTGAGCTGACGCTCTTCGAGGATATAGGGATTGAGGTACTGGCTTTGCGCCTTGAGTACATCGTCAAGCACCATACTGTTCATGCCAAGGTGCTTGGTGGCATATTTCTTAAAATCTTCCATAGTTGTTACGTTGTAAAAAAAGAAACGGCCTGGCCTACGCCAAACCGTCTCTTACTCTTTATTTAACAAGTTTCGTAGGCGAAACGTTCAGTAAAGTCAGATTACTCGAACATCTTGTTGAACTCATCGAGGCTTACGCTCTTCTCGTCGAGCTTAACAACCTGCTTCAAGGCTGCTGCAAGGCGTGTCTCGATAGCGCGGTTTACGATGCCTTCTACGTTCTCCTTCTTCTTGAGAGTCTCAGCGGCATAGTTGGCGAGCATCTCCTCGGGAACGTTGGTCATACCATACTGAGCGAACTGGGCGCGTACGTTAGCCTTAGCCTGCTCCAAGATGTCCTTATCCTCGAGCTTGATCTCAGCCTTGTTCACGAGCTGCTCCTTCACAAGGTGCCATGAAAGCTCCTTGATGGTGTTGGCATAGTGCTCGTCAACGTATGCATCGTCCTTATCGGGGTTGTTGATGTGCATGATGCGCTTGAGTACATCGTCAGCAAACTTGAGCTCACCGATGCGGTCCATCACATACTCACGTACGTCGAGGAGGAACTTGTAGTCGCTCTCGGGTACGAACTGAGTGGTGAGGTCTTCCTTTACGCGAGCACGGAACTCCTCTTCAGAGTTTACTACACCCTCGCCATATACTTGGTTGAAAATCTCCTGATTCAAGTCACCGGGAACGTAGCGGGTAATCTCGCTGATCTGGTAGCTGAAGTTGCCGTTTACGTTAGCTGCCTCTTCCTTGCTGATCTTGAGAAGTGAAGCGAGCTCAGCCTCGTTGCCGTCGTAAGCCTCGCGGGGGTTGATGGTGATCACATCACCTACCTTGGTTCCCTCGAAGAGTGCAGTCTGGGCTGCGTTCTTCATGTACTTGGGAAGAACTACAGCGTCCTCAGCCTGGATACCGCCTTCAACGGTGTTGCCGTTCTCGTCGAGCTGACACATGAGACCCTTAACCATATCGTTGTCTGCATACTCCTCTACCTTCTCGTAGCGGCCGTTGCGCTGGGTGTACATGTTTACCTGACCATCAACCATCTCGTCAGAGATCTGGATGGTGTAGTAGGGGATAGTGTCCTCTGCTGTGAGGGTAGCGTCGAACTGGGGAGCCAATGCGATGTCGTAGAGGAACTCGAGCTCGTCCATGGTGTCGAAGTCGAGCTGCTTCTGCTGGTCCTCGTTGGGGAGGGGCTCACCGAGCATATCCACCTTGTTCTCCTTGAGGTAGCCATATACAGCTTCCTGGAGCATCTTATTGATTTCTTCAGCCTTTACTGCTGAACCATATTGCTTCTTGATCAAGCCCATGGGTACCATACCGGGACGGAAACCGGGGATGTTTGCCTTCTGACGGAATGTCTTGAGCGCCTTTTCTACCTTGGGTTCATAGTCGGCCTTAACCAACTTTACGGTGAGCATACCCTTAACGTCGCTCACGTTCTGCAATGTAATTTCCATTATCTTATACTTATATTATTATATTCAAATTTGTTTCAGCCTGCAAAGATAGTGCAAGGCGAGCGAAATATCAAATTTATTTGAATATTTCCGAGCCGCAGTCTATCTTCAACTAGCGGGAGCTAGTTAGAGTTAGTGCAAACCGAACGAAAAAGTAAGTTTACTTGCATTTTTCTGAGGTGCAGCCTAATTTGCTTTTCCCTTCGGCTGCAGACTTCGGCTTTTAGCCAAGGCTGCTGCCTGCGGCCAGCGACCTAAAGGTTCAAACTGCGAAGCAGATTAAAGATAGTGCAAGCCGAGACTCTCACTTAATCACAACCTTCTTCCCATTCACGATGTATATTCCCTTTGAGGGATTTTCCACGCGACGGCCCAAGAGGTCGTAGATAATTGTGAATTGTGAATTGTGAATTGTGAGTTCGTCCACACCAACACTTTCGCCGCCTCCACGGAAGTGGAATGTGGTGACACCCTCCTTCGCATCGTAGTTGATGTCGGTGAGGGGTTTGTCCATCGCCACACCAAACTGCGTACGCGAACGGGGTGTACTGGTCAGGCTGAACTCGTGGTTCTCATTTCCAAAGAGATGTTTGTTCGCTGTCTTGTAATTGTAATCGTTGTTGGCAGGTACTATGCAATGACGGTGGGTTCCCGTATTGACCGTGTTCCCTCGCCACGCTGAGCGGTCATAGGTAACCTCTGATATGAGCATTCCGTTGGCAGGTGCATATCGGTTCCAGCCCTCCTTGCTGATGGTCTCAAGCATATAGAATGAGGTCGTATCAGCCTCTGAGGTAAAGATGCGATATCCCTTACCCTCCTCTTCAGTAGTGCCTATGGCTGCTGTGGCAGGCTCATCGAGGGTATACATCGGAATCCATCCCAACGAGTAGCGCTCGAAGGCGGTGTAGCCACAAGGCACAAATCCTTCTGCATTGTACATTCCATAATCCATGACACTCCAGAAGTCCATGGTAAAATCTACTTCATCACCTTTTAGATCGGTGTTATAGAAGTCGGGCAAACCGAGGATATGGCTGAACTCGTGTACGAAGGTACCTATACCCGCTACTACAGGGAGGTCGATGACCAACTCGCCTGAACAAGCATAGCGCCCCATCTTCACTCCATTTCCTAAGGTGAGCGATATGGACGAAGCTTTTGCCCATATTGCTTCTGATAGACCCGTCTGCGCCTCGTCGCTACCGGCATATACTACATATACTACGTCTACCACACCGTCTCCGTCGTTGTCATAGTCTGTGAAGTCAGTCAGTCCCAGGTCGTAGGCCTTTTGACAGGCTTCACGTATCATGGCCGAAGTGTTCTTGTCGTTACCAGAGCTGTTATTGGAACCATAATATGATCGTTTTTGGCTGAGGGTGACAGGACCTATCACGTCAAACTGTGGAACGAACTGTCCGAACGACTGGGAACGGAAGTAGTCACGTGCACTGCCGGGGATGGTAGCCTCAAGGCGAAGCTTTTTTTCATATACCTCACTATATTCATTGAAGCTAACCTCTTCGGTGTAGTTATCAGCATTGTAGCGATTGCTTAGCAGTGTATTGATGCTGTCGATGGAAAAGGGCACATCGGCAAACTCGGCAAGGATTACCACTCCTTTAATCTCTCCCATCGTGGGAAACTCTTTCATGATATACTCGCCCGAAGCACGTTGCATGGGGTTGAATGCCTCAGCTTGTGATCCGTCAACAGCAATCTGTTGACGAATCTCCTTGCGTGGAGGAGCCTTATGAAGTTGAGAGTTGAGAGTTGAGGGTTGAGTGTTCTCTTCAGGCTGCTGTCCGTATAGTGCGGTCTGTAGGCCACACAAAAGGCATAGTGTGGTCAGTAATGTCTTCAAGTTCACAATTGGAATTTTTTCTTACGTAATACAAAACTGTTACTTAGGTACTTGGCACGCACGGTTTCGTTGGCCGCCAATTCTTCAGGTTTTCCTTCGAAGAGTATACGCCCTTCGAAGAGCAAGTAGGCACGGTCGGTGATGGAGAGCGTCTCCTGTACGTTGTGGTCGGTAATGAGGATGCCGATGTTCTTGTCCTTCAGCTTCCATACGATCTGTTGGATGTCCTCCACAGCAATGGGGTCTACACCGGCGAAAGGCTCATCGAGCATGATGAACTTGGGGTCAATGGCGAGGCATCGTGCAATCTCCGTGCGGCGGCGCTCACCACCTGACAGCTGGTCGCCCAGGTTCTTGCGCACCTTCTGCAGACGGAACTCAGCGATGAGGCTCTCAAGCTTCTCTTTCTGATACTCCTTGGGCTTTCCCGTCATCTCCAGCACCGAAGCGATGTTGTCTTCCACGCTCATCTTGCGGAACACGCTGGCCTCCTGTGCCAGGTATCCGATACCTACACGGGCACGCTTGTATACGGGGTCGGTAGTGATTTCGTGTTCGTCGATGAATATCTTTCCGCCGTTGGGAACCACGAGTCCCGTAGTCATATAGAATGATGTCGTCTTACCCGCTCCGTTGGGGCCGAGCAGTCCTACGATTTCGCCTTGCTTTACATTGAACGATACGTCATTGACCACCGTGCGCTTGCCATACTTTTTCACCAAGTGCTCGGCACGTAATACCATCTTGTCTTGTTCGCTCATTATCTTTATGTTTAGTTGCGCTGCAAAGTTACGAAAAAGCGCGTGAAAAAACAACACTATGGCAATGCTGTTGATGGTGCCGGTGATATGAGTATCTCTTATAAAGAGACAATCGGGAGGTGACGCGTCACCTCCCGATTGGTTTGAGTCGCCCTATGCACATAGTTTGTGTGCGTAGGGAGAGTCGCTTCGTGGCTTATTTCCACAGGTTGCCCCAACCGCCGCGGCGGTCGTTGCTCATACTGGCGTCATCTTCCGTGACCGTGTCACTGATGCGCACTTCGTTTGAAGCGGCCATCATCATCTGTGCTTCGATTTCTGTTGCCTCTATGGAGGGCTTGATATATTCCTTTTTCATATTTCTTATAGGGAACATTACTTAATTACTTTCTTTCCATTCACAATATACATACCACCCTTCACCATGGTCTCTACGCGGCGGCCCATGAGATCGTAGATGAGTTCTGAATTCTGATTTGTAAATTCTGAATCTTCAATTCCAGTAGTTTCGCCGTCATCGAAGCGGATGGTAAATGAGCGTGCACCCTGAGCGGCATCGGACAAATCCAAGTAAGCCTTGTTGTTGGCAACATTGAATGTGCTGCCCTTCACTTTACGGTAGAATCCTGCGTTCTCGTTCTGCACGGTGAGTACGTAGGTAGTGTAGTCCTCTGCCACGATTACCGCTTTCTTGCTGTCAGCCTTGTTGTCTGTAGCCTCATAGCCCACAAGCATATTACCCTCTACGGCAGCGCCATAGCTGATTGAGGGGATAAACTCATAAGTGTCAGCTGCACCGCGAATCACAGCACCGGTGTGTGCAGGGATGATGCCCTCCAACTTGGTCATGGTGATCACACCTGTACCATTCTCCATCACGGGCTGCTTGGTAGCTACGTATGCCTTCACACCCTCGGGAATCTGCATCGCCTCAGAAGCGTAGAAGGTACCGATCTCATACTGACCGATGGTGCTGTTTACGGTGTAGAGGGTGTAAGCACCACCAGTAAGTTCCTCGATGGTATAGGGGATATATACCATGCAGTAGCCACTAGGCTCCTCCTCGAAGAAGAAGGCGATGCGGCCATCGGCCTGACTGATCATGGTAGAGTAGCATGAGCCCTTGGTGCTCACGTGGATACCCTTGGTCCAGCCCTGTGCGAAAGTGGTAGATGTGTACTTGTTGGTACCATCCTCGTTGTACTCCATCTCCTTATAGTAGATAGCCACATTGCTACGGTCATTACCAGTAGGTATTGACTGGAACATAAGGTCGCAGATACGTCCGCTCTCCTTGTGGATAGCCTTCACCTTGTAGATTTCACCATTGGTACTATTACCACCAAAGCTGAGACCGCCCTGCACCTCATTACTTCCTACTTCACCCATCCAAGAACCGGTAGTATAGGTATCATCAGCGAAGGTGAAGAGGTTAAAGTAACGACCATTGTATTTACGGCTTGAGAGCACTACGGTACCGTCGGGAAGTTCCTCGACCTTAGGTTCGTTACCCCACTTTGAAGCACTGTTCTCATAACCGAGATCACCGAGTACATTCCATGTCTTACCGAAGTCATCAGAGTAGATGACATAGTTGTGATGCTGACGTTGAGTCTTGGTTACGTTCCATACAGCGCAGTACAGACGATAGTATTCGCCCTTCTTCACTACGCGGCTCTGACAAATCTTACCTGCACCGATAAACATGGATGCAGCATATGCTTCGCTGCCCTCATTCTTAAACAAGGGATAGATGTCATAGGTCACCTCTTCAGGCTGTCCATATACCCACTTCTCACCATCGTGTTCGATGTAAAGGCGTGATATACGGTTGGGATTTTCGTTCTCTCCACCTTCGCCATAGTTACCATCCCAGCAAGTGCGGTTACCACATACGCTCATCACGAGTACCTTGTTGCTTTCACGGTCGGCCACGATAGCGGGGTCACCGTAACCCATCTTCCAGATACCGTCGTTGATATGTCCAAGTCCGTCAGCGATGGTACGCTCCTCAGTCCATGTCACACCATTGTCTGAAGATACACGGCATACGAGGTCTACCTCACCATAACCTATATCATTACCGCAAGGACGGTAGTCGCAGATAGCAAAGATATCGCCATTGGGTGCGGTTGCGATAGCGGGGATGCGGTAGGGATGACCATCTCTGGGTGAGTAGAAGAGTGTGCGCTCGTCGTTAGCTGTGTAAGACGCTGTGAGCACACCTTCATTCTCTGTGCATCCGTTATAAGTATAGCCACGATAGGTCATTGAACTTACTTCGTAGGTAGCACCTACGGGGAGGTAAAGAGCTTGACCTTCTACATTGCCAAGGATGCGTGTCTGTCCTGCGAGACCATCGATGGTGAAGGTCAGCTCAGCCACACGAGGACTGCTCTCCCATACCTGGTTAACCTTTACATTGAGAGTCACAGGATTGTCTACATCCATCTTCTCGATAGTCCAGATAGAGCCACCATCGCCTGCGCCATAGAGCTTGATGTCGGCTCCTGCGCCACCATGCATGTTGAAGCTCTGGCCAGTATTTGCCTTAGGACAGATGGCATAGCCATTATCTTTGACTACCAAGCAGAAGTCTGCATTTGTTGCAGTGGTGTTCATGCTTGCAGCGCTACCACCAGTGGTGCCAGCCAATACGATGTGCAAGTCGGTGCTTGCTACGCGGTTGTAGATCTTGAAGCTTTCATCTGTACCTACAAGATACCAGATTTCGTTTTCACCATAAGCGGTTACACCAGAGTTTACAGCCTTGCCAGTGTAGCTATCGTTGGCATTGAGGCGCAAGGTATATTCTCCGTTTCTTACGTTACGGATACGTACAGGAACAAGGTCTTGCTCAGCGGTAGAAGCAGAGAAGAATGCAGGAGTCAACTTCGCAGTAAGTGTGATGTTACCATCGAGAGACTCGATTTCAGTAGTCATACCCAATAAAGTTGCACCGTCATAAAGACCGTTGAATGTAAAGTTTTCAGTGTCTGTAACGCTCAGTGTCGGATCAGTGATAACCGTTTGAGGCGTGATGACCCATGAAGCTGGCAGCGCCTTTGTCTCACCGTTCCAAGTTGCCTGAGCATCTGATTGGTTAGAACCATTTACTACAAGCACCTTCACATCACTCACGGGCATAAAGACGAAGTCTGTACACCAGTCACTGCTTGTTTGGTTGTAAGTTCCAGTTGACTGATCGAATGCAGAACCATCGTTCTTCACTACGAAATAGCGGCTTGCAGCATCAGAGTAAAGCGTTGCAGCGATAGCATGCGTTGCATTGCTCTTGTTGAGGGTGAAGTTATAAGCAGCATCTTGAATGCCCTTATGCGCAAGGTACTTGCCCGCGCCGTTCTTGAACTGCACCTTGCCATCCGCGGTCACGATGCATGTCCACTGGTAGGCGGCATCGGTGCTCAGCGAGGTGTTCAGCTTCAGGTTACCACCATCGGCATACATGTAGCGGTTTACATACTCATCATTATAATAGGTATCGCTATAGATGTAGTAAGTCTCACCATCTACGGGGAAGTTGAACTCTTCGAACTTGTATACGGTAGAGTAGTTGGTGTTTGCAGGGTCATACGTACCAATTGATGACTGGTCAAATCCACCATCTGCTTTCATTACGAAGTAGCTGCCACCAGGAGTCTTGAGGTTTACACCATCGAGGTATGCTGCCAACTCAAAGTTGTGGGCATTATCAGAAAGCGCCTTATGTGCAAGGTACTTGCCCTTCATGTTCTTGAACTGGAAGTACTGGCCGTCGAACGAGCAGGTGAAGAGGTATTCGTTGCTCCACTCGGTGCGCTTCTCCGACACCTTCAGCGTACCGCCATCGTTGTAGAAGTACTGGCGTGTGTCGTTGTCGCAGTAGATGTAGTAGGTCTTGCCGGGGAGGGGGAATGCATCGCTGAGCATTACTGCATCTTCAGCTACTTCATAGAAGGCGAAGGGATGTGCATCGCTCCATGTAGCAAAAGAACTAGCGTTTCCATTCCAGCAAGTATTGCCATTGTTGATGGTGAACACATCTGCTCCGATATTGGCGTTGGCAACCACCGTGCCTTCAGCATCCTCACTGCTCACGTTACTCTTTGTTGCGGTAGATGTGTTCCAAGGTTGAATGTAAAGCACCTGTGCTGAAGCGTTGTCGGTCTTACCCGATACACTCACATAACCACCATCGGCAGCTTTGATATAATATTGACCTGCGGTCTCAGTTGCCACCACTTCCCACAAGTAAGCCTCATCTGTAGTCTTCAGGAGATTGGCACCGAAAGGTTTCTTCTTGGTGTGGCCCATGCCTGCACCATTGTCAAACAAGAAGCCCGTACGGTCTTCGGTGCCGTTGTTGAATGCGGTATTGTATATAAAGTACTTCTTACCAGGCTCCAATGTCGTGACACGTGCACCAGGAGTGTACACCTTCACAGCTACCGAGTGACGCTTGGTGAAGTCAATCACCACGGTCTGACCCTGCGCGCAAGGGATAGTAGCGACACCATTTTCTACAGTAACGCCAGCCACCGCTACGCCATTGATGGTGATTGAGGCTTTGTCGAGGTCTATAGCACCATGGCTGCTACGTACGCGGAGGGTAGTTCCCTTATGGCTTGTGATGGTCACCTTCTGTGCCAAGCTGTTTTCCCATTCGATATCTACGGTGAAGTTACCTACAGCCTTGAGTCCCTTGATAGAACCCTTCTCCCATACGCTGGGCAGGGCGGGGAGGATGTCGAGTACGTCGGTGTGGCTCTGGAAGAGCATCTCGGCAATACCTGCGCAAGCACCGAAGTTTCCGTCAATCTGGAAGGGAGCGTGTGAGTCGTAGAGGTTGTAGTACACACCACCACCACCTACGCTATGGTGACGCAGAGCCAGCTCCAGGATGTCGTGTGAGTGGTCACCGTCGAGTGCGCGTGCCCAGAGGTTGATCTTCCAACCCATTGACCAACCTGTAGAGGCATCGCCACGGAGCTTCATAGAGTTGATGGCTGCGTTGAAGAGGTCAGTACCTGCGGTAAGCTGGTTGAAGGGGTAGAGACACATCAAGTGCGACATGTGGCGGTGGCCATTCTGACCTGCATAGTAGTTGCTGTACTTCCACTCACGGAGAAGGTCTGATCCATAAGCGATAGCACCTTCACCCCATTTGCCAGACTCGCCGTTGGGAGTGTATTCCTCGATAGCAAGACCCTTGTCGAGCTTAGCGAAGCGGTCTACCAAGGTATCGAGGTCATTGGCATTCACATCAGCATCGAGTATCTCAACTGCCTTGATTGTGTTGTCAAAGAGCTCCCATACCAACTGCTGTGAGTGAGCAGTAGCATTCTCGGAACCAGGTCCATGCTCGGGTGAGTATTCGTCGGGACACTCGTAGGTACCGTCCTCAGCAAGTACAAGGCGGTCGATCCAGAACATTGCTGCGCCCCACATAGCGGGGAATGCCTTGGCGAGGTACTCCTCGTCGAGGGTATAGCGATAGTGCTGCCACAGGTGGCTTGTATACCATGCGTTGTTGATTACAGCATTGCGCTGGAATGAGCCCGAACCACCGAAGATGTTGTTCTCGGTCATCATAGTCCAAGCCTCTTCGTGTTTTGCACCCTTCTCCTTCGCCAAATTCTTCCACTCGGCACTGTTGGCCATGTTGATAATATAATTAAGGAAGGGCATATGCATCTCGCTGAGGTTGGTGGGTTCGGCAGGCCAGTAGTTCATCTGCACGTTGATGTTGGCGTGGATGTCGGCGTTCCATGCAGGCTCAGAACTGTTGTTCCAGATACCTTGCAGATTAGCGGGGAGGTCTACACCGCGTGATGAGCCCAACTCAAGATAGCGGCCATAGGCGAAGTAGAGTTGCTCGAGCATCAGCGCATAGCTCTCCTTACCCGTAGAGCGACCTGCATACGCTCTGATGAGTTCGTCGGTAGGCATATTGTTGACAGCGCCATCGAGCACGAAATTACAACGGTCAAAATAGGGTTTGTAGTCTTCTACGTGAGCGGCATAGAGTGTGTTCCAACTCTTGGCAGCAGCAGCGTCAACACGCTCTTTGACAAGGGCAGGGAGTTGCTCGGTGCCTGATACATAGTTGGAGTTAGTGCCATCGAAGTCGGTAGCACCACCGAGGATGATGAGCACCTCATCGGCACCTGTAACGGTAATACCCTTCTCATCGGTAGTCATGGTACCGCCTGTGGGAACTACCTTTACCAACGCATTGTAAGAGATGGTCTCGAGCTTGCCTTTGAAGTTGGCTGTACCCTCTGCGTATGTAGTCTTGGCACGCAATCCAGGACGTCCTGCAGCCATGGTCACCTTGATGCTCACCTTGGCCGCTTCCGATGCGGTAAGGTGCATAGCTACCACCTTGTCGGGATAGCTGGCAATGTACTCGCGAGTGAAGCTGATGTTGCCGTCGGTGCTCTTGTAGTGTACGCTTGCGGTAGCGTTCGAGAGGTCGAGCTGACGGTAATAGTCCTTCACGGGCTTACCCTCGCCAAACACCTCACTGATATCCTGGATATATACACTACCGAAGTTTTCGTAGTCGCCATATTCGGCGCTTGCATCATTCTTGGTACCGCTCCAGAGGGTCTTCTCGTTGAACTGCACCTCTTCGCGTGCTACACCACCGAAGATGCTGGCACCGAACTGACCGTTACCGATGGGGAGTGAATACTCCATCCACTGGTCGCTGACCTCCATGTTGCTTGCTGCATTTTTGTACCACAGGGTGAGCGGACTTGCAGGAGTGTAGCTGGCGATACCTTCGATGTCGAAGGGACTCAACAAGTCGGGACTGGGCATGTAGATGTAGAGGGGGTTATTGCCGTCTCCTACAGTCCATACACCTACCGATTTACCTGCACCTGCGCCACCCCACTGGTTGAATGAGTTTCCAGTTTTTCCATTCCAGATAATCTCATATGATTCGGGATAGCTGGCATGATTAGAGGCTACAATGCTGAATCCTTTGCTGTCGGGCTCTGAAACCATGTGGAGCAAGTCGCCTGTCTGTCCATTGAGTGCTGTGCCGCTCTTCAATGTCACGTAACGGCCATCCTTGCTCACGAGCTGGAAGTTCTCGGCTGTACCTACAAACTTCCACCATTGTGAAGATACATTGCGCAAAGTTGCTGTAACGGCTTGGTCATTAGCTCCGTTTGAGGCAAGGTGAGCGTTGCCATTGGCAAAGCGGATCATAAACCAGTGCTCGTTGTTCTCGTCGCTGAACACGGGCTCGATGAAGTGGTCGAAGATTTCTACCTCGTTCAAGTAGAAGGGGTTGTTGCCGTCATTCTTGGTCCACTCGCCAAGTTCTACGCCAGCGCCTGTACCACCATGCTGATTCATGCAGTTGCTGCTGCCTACGCGCTGCAACTCCCAAGTGCCCTCGGTCTTACCTGCGACGAAGCACAACTCGGTAGCCTTGCTCGCATCGTTGGTGGTGCAGAAACGAGAGTTCTCGGTGTTGTAGTATACATAGTTGCCGAGGCGGCTCTTCATCTTGAAGCTTTCGCTATAGCCAATAAACATCCAGTACTCCTCATCGCTGTCAGCTGCGGCTGCAGTAACGAGCTTGTTGCCGCTGCCCTTGTCGGTGAGGAAGTTACCACCGGTCTTAAACTCAATAGAGTGCCACAGTGGAGCCTCTTCGGTAGAGAAGGGAGGAACAACAGGTCTTGCCTTGACGGTGATGGCCTTGCTTGCAGTCTTGTTAGAGCCATCCTTAGCGGTAGCGGTGATGGTCACGGTGCCTGCCTTCTTGGGGATGATGAGGCCGCCCTGTACGGTAGCCACTTCGTTGTCGCTGCTGCTCCATGCGATAGCAGGGAAGGTAGCGTCTTCGTTCACAGCTGCGCGGAGCACCAATGAGCTACCTTCCATTACCTCGGTAGCGTTGTTCTCAGCGGTGAGGGTGATGCTGCTTACGTTCTTCTGGCTACCAGCCTTGATGCCCTCGAAGCCGTAGATACTGCTACCGGGGAGCTTCACTGTGAGCTCGGTGTCGATGTTGATTGCTGTACCCTCGGTGAGACCCTCAAGTGCAGCCTGGTCACCGAATGCGCTGCGCAGGATGATGCTGCCATTTACATTCTTAGGAATATTGAGTGCGCTACGGAGTGTAAACTTGAACTCCTGTGCCTCATTAGCACCGTTACGGAGTGCGAGTGACGACTTGGTGCCGTTCCATGCAGCCCAGCCGTATACTTCAGCCGAACCACCATTCCAGGGGTTACCACCTACCCAGTGTGCATCGGGGAGGACGTCGGCATTGCGCTTCTGCCATGCGATACACTCGGCGAGGTCGGCCCAGAGAGCACCACCGTTGATGCTGTTCATCAGGTCGTAGTCGTTGTAGAGCTCTA
>JAZRFA010000170.1:0-3381 GCA_045661085.1 Bacteroidaceae bacterium | reverse complement strand
CTCGACCTCGCACACAACATCCTCAAGGTGCTTGCCGACATCCGTCGCGAGCGCAAGGTGATGACCTACCTCCGCCCCGGTGCGAAGAGCCAGGTGACCATTGAATATGATGACAAGGGCAAGCCCGTGCGCATCGACACCATCGTAGTGTCTACCCAGCACGACGAGTTCGTCGCCCCTGCCGATGACAGCAAGGAGGCGCAGCTCAAGGCCGATGAGGAGATGTTGGCACAGAACCGGAAGGATGTCATCGAGATCCTCATGCCCCGCGTCATTGCTGACATCACCAATGAGAATGTGTTGGCTCTCTTCAACGACAATATCACCTATCACGTGAACCCCACAGGTAAGTTCGTTATCGGTGGCCCCCACGGCGACACCGGTCTCACAGGCCGTAAGATTATCGTAGACACCTACGGTGGCAAGGGCGCTCACGGTGGTGGTGCCTTCAGCGGCAAGGACCCCTCAAAGGTAGACCGCAGTGCAGCCTATGCCGCACGCCACATCGCCAAAAACCTCGTGGCTGCCGGCGTGGCCGACGAGATGCTGGTGCAGGTGTCTTACGCCATCGGCGTGGCCAAGCCCATCAACATCTATGTAGACACCTATGGCCGCAGCCGTGTGAACATGACCGACGGTGAGATTGCCCGCAAGATCGACGAGCTCTTCGACCTCCGCCCCAAAGCTATCGAGGAGCGCCTCAAGCTGCGCAACCCCATCTATGCCGAGACAGCAGCCTATGGCCACATGGGTCGCAAGCCCGAGGTGGTGACCAAGAGCTTCCGCTCACGCTACGAGGGCGACAAGGATGTCACCGTAGAGCTCTTCACATGGGAGAAGCTCGACTACGTAGACAAGGTGCGCGAGGCATTCGGCCTGTAATATGAACCGGAACCACAGAGAGCGGCTAATGACGACTTAGTCGCTCTCTACGTTTTACCCACCCCCAACTGATTTTATCTATGCCCATCATTCACATCACATCGCTCACCCACCCAGGAGTGGAAGTGTTCAGCACGCTCACCGAGGCGCAGCTCCGTCGCGACATCGAGCCCGACAAAGGCATCTTCATTGCCGAGAGCCCCAAGGTGATACGCGTAGCCCTCGACGCAGGCTATCAGCCCCTGGCATTGCTCTGCGAGGAGCGTCACATCACGGGCGATGCAGCCGACATCATCGCCCGCTTCCCCGACATTCCCGTATATACGGGTAGCCGCGACCTGCTGGCTGCCCTCACGGGGTATACCCTGACTCGAGGCGTATTGTGCGCCATGCACCGCCCCACCTTGCCCAGCGTGGCCGACGTGGTGAGGGGAGCACGTCGCGTGGTAGTCATCGACGGTGTGGTAGACACCACCAACATCGGAGCCATATTCCGCTCTGCAGCAGCCTTGGGCATTGATGCCGTGCTGCTCACACGCACCTCATGTGACCCGCTCAACCGCCGTGCCGTACGCGTCTCCATGGGCTCGGTGTTCCTCGTGCCATGGACATGGGTCGATGACGTGCAGATACAGCTCCATGCCGAGGGGTTTGCCACGGCAGCCATGGCGCTGACCGATGCCTCTGTCCCCATAGACCATGCCCCCTTGCGCGAGGTGCCCCGCATGGCCATCATCATGGGCACCGAGGGCGACGGTCTCTCCCCGGAGGTCATCAGCACGTCCGACTATGTGGTGCGCATCCCCATGTCACACGGTGTGGACTCGCTCAATGTGGCAGCCGCAGCAGCGGTCGCCTTCTGGGAGCTGAGAGCTAGATAAGCAGAAGTGGCAATTTGTGGTGTCATCAGCAGAAAAAACGGCTCAGAACCCATTAAAGCGGCCAAATACGCCTGCGAAGCAGAAAAACTTTCGTTTTCTCCTTGTTTATTGCATCTTTTTAACTAAATTTGCCATCAATCGAATACTATAAACATTTATTAATAACTTAATTCATTAAAAACAAAACATTTATGTGGTTAATTGATTCATCCATCGGAAGAAAGTTGGTGATGAGCGTTTCAGGACTTGGCCTCATCCTTTTCTTGACATTTCACATGGCAATGAATGCTGTTGCACTCTTCTCTGGCGAAGGGTACAACATGGTGTGTGAGTTTTTGGGAGCAAACTGGTATGCCCTCGTGGCTACTGTAGGCCTGGCTGTTCTCGTAGTGGTTCACATTGTGTATGCCTTCATCCTGCAGGTGCAGAACCGCCGTGCTCGTGGCAACCAGCGCTATGCGGTTACCGCTAAGCCCAAAGGCGTGGAGTGGGCATCACAGAACATGCTCGTGCTCGGTATCATCGTGATCCTTGGCTTGGCGCTCCACTTGGTGCACTTCTGGTCAAAGATGCAGCTCACCGAGATCCTTGGCGGTCACGAGGCACTCGTGTATGAAGGTTTGGTAATCGCTCCCACCAACGGTGCTGCGCTCATTGCCTACAACTTCTCACAGCCCCTCATCGTAGTGCTCTATGTAGTATGGTTGGCAGCTATCTGGTTCCACCTCTCACACGGTTTCTGGAGTGCATTGCACACCATCGGCTGGAACGGTAAGAACTGGCTCAAGCGTCTCGAGTGCATCAGCAACGTGTACACCACCATCATCGTGCTCGGCTTCATCGCAGTGCCCGTGCTCTTCTTCGTACAGAGCTTGATGGATTCTAACTTCGTATTCGAGTACATCAAGTCTACTTTGGGCTAATAATCGCTTTGTCATCCTGAGTGAAACGAAGGATCCCGCGCAGGAGCTGTCCAAAAGTGCTTTGCGAGATTCTTCACTACGTTCAGAATGACAATATAGAATTCATAATTCACAATTCAGAATTTTAATACATAACTATTATGTCAAAAATAGATTCAAAAATTCCTGAAGGCCCATTGGCAGAAAAATGGACCAATTACAAAGCGCACCAGAAGTTGGTGAACCCCGCCAATAAGCGTAAGTTGGATATTATCGTTGTAGGTACAGGTCTTGCCGGTGCCTCTGCTGCCGCTTCACTCGGCGCCATGGGCTTCAAGGTAAAGAACTTCTGCATCCAGGACTCTCCCCGTCGTGCACACTCTATCGCTGCACAGGGCGGTATCAATGCTGCTAAGAACTACCAGAACGACGGTGACTCTGTATACCGTCTCTTCTACGATACCATCAAGGGTGGTGACTACCGTGCACGTGAGGCAAACGTATACCGCCTCGCCGAGGTGTCTAACGCCATCATCGACCAGTGCGTAGCACAGGGTGTTCCCTTCGCTCGCGAATACGGCGGCTTGCTCGACAACCGTTCATTCGGTGGTGCTCAGGTATCCCGTACATTCTATGCCCGCGGCCAAACCGGTCAGCAGCTCCTCCTCGGTGCTTACTCAGCACTCAGCCGCCAGGTAGAGTTGGGTAATGTAGAG
>JAZRFA010000169.1:0-2203 GCA_045661085.1 Bacteroidaceae bacterium | reverse complement strand
TGAACGGAGGATACTGGTGGGTGCTCTATGGATTCCTCATCACCGTCATTCCCTGCATCATCATCGGTTTCATTGCACCTAAGGTCTGCAAATTGAGTTTCTTCACCATCACGCGACTCATCTCGGGCACTATGACCAACCCTCCCGCCTTGGCCTATAGCAACGAGATATGTGGCAACAACCAGGCCTCGGTAGCCTACTCTACGGTGTACCCGCTCACGATGTTCCTCCGCGTGGTGACGGCACAGATATTGGTGCTGATGGCGCTGTAAGGAGCCTCCCCCAGCCCCTCCCGAAGGAGGGGTGACTGAACGAGAACGAAAACTACGGATAAAGTCTATAGTCCGTTGTCTGTTGACCATTGACCTAATAAAGAAATAACATGACCCTCCTCACCTCAGGAAACATCCTCCTCATCGGCTCCATACTGCTCTTTGTGAGCATTGCAGTGAGCAAGACCAGTGCACGCTTCGGTGTGCCCACCCTGTTGCTGTTCCTCTTCGTAGGTATGCTCTTTGGCAGCGACGGCCTCGGCATCCAGTTCGACGACATGCGCGGTGCCCAGTTTGTGGGTATGATAGCCTTGTGTATCATCCTCTTCTCGGGCGGCATGGACACCAAGTTTGCCGAGATCAAGCCCGTACTCGGGCCTGGACTGGTGCTCTCCACGGTGGGCGTGCTGCTCACGGCCCTCTTCACGGGCGTGTTCGTGTGGTGGCTCTCGGGCATGGAGTGGAGCAGCGTAGGCTTTGCCTTCCTGCCCTCGCTGCTGCTGGCAGCCACGATGTCGTCCACCGACTCGGCCTCGGTGTTTGCCATCCTACGCTCACAGAACATCAACCTCAAGCACAACCTGCGCCCCATGCTCGAGCTCGAGAGCGGTAGTAACGACCCCATGGCCTATATGCTCACCATCGTCATCATCCAGTTTATCGGTGGAGAGGTGAGCGGTGCGGGCAGCATACTCCTCTCCTTCGGGCAGCAGTTCCTCTTTGGTGGTGCCATCGGCTACGGGGTGGGCAAGTTGGCAGTGTATATCATCAACCAACTCAACCTCGACAACAAGTCGCTCTACTCCGTCTTCATGCTCGCCGTGGCCTTCTTCACCTTTGCCTTCACCGACCTCTTCAAGGGCAATGGCTACCTGGCAGTGTATATCGCCGGTATGATCATCGGCAACTCCAAGATTGCCAACCGCAAGGAGGTGGCCACCTTCTTTGACGGACTGACGTGGCTGTTCCAAATCGTGATGTTCATCCTCCTCGGCCTGCTCATCAACCCCAAGGAGATGCTCGGCGTGGCTCCCGTGGCACTGCTCATCGGAGCCTTCATGATTCTCGTGGGCCGCCCCCTCAGTGTGCTCATCAGCCTACTCCCCTTCCGCTGGCTCACAGGCCGCTCGCGCCTCTACATCTCGTGGGTAGGCCTGCGCGGTGCCGTGCCCATTATCTTCGCCACCTACCCCGTGGTAGCCGGCATCGAGGGTTCAAATCAGATCTTCAACATCGTCTTCTTCATCACCCTGCTCTCGCTCATCCTGCAGGGCACCACGCTTCCCTTCTTTGCCCGCAAGTTGGGTCTCTCGGCCCCGATGGAGAAGACCGGCAATGACTTTGGCGTGGAACTCCCCGACGAGATTGACACCGATCTTACCGACCTCACCATCACCCCCGACATGCTTGCCGATGGCGACACCCTGAAGGAGATAACCCTTCCCGACGGTGCTCTAGTGATGATTGTCAAGCGAGGCACCGAGTTCCTCGTGCCCAACGGTTCGCTCCACCTACAGGCTGGCGACAAGCTGCTGCTCATCTCGGAGAGGTAAGCAAAAGGTGTTTTTAGAAAGATCTATTTATCCTATGGGTTCTAACTTAATGTGAATTCGATATAAGAACTCACTTTAGTATAACAAGAAATCCGTTACGACCGACGATGGCCGTAACGGATGATGCAGTCGTTTCTGCAGATAAGCGACTTATCGCTTCACGAAGGCACGTTCGAGGTCTTGCGAGATGTTGATCATGAAGTCGCCCATGCGCTCGTATTGGTTGATGATGTCCATGTAGTAGACGCTGGTCTGATAGTTGTTGGTGCCGTCCTCGATATCCTCGATCATCGCGTCGCGTAGGTTGTTGCGCAGGCTGTTGAGGCGCTCCTCGGCGTTGTAGGCATTGGCGATATCTGTCAGTTCGCCCTTGTGAGC
>JAZRFA010000168.1:0-12650 GCA_045661085.1 Bacteroidaceae bacterium | reverse complement strand
GGTCTGTACGTAGGTGAAACCGTTGATACGTGCGATGATCTGTGCAGCGTCCTTACCGAGACCGTTGAGGATTACGCGGAGGGGCTCCTTACGTACCTTGTCGGCCTTAGCAGCGATCTTGATAGCACCCTCAGCAGCAGCGAATGACTCGTGACCTGCGAGGAAGGCGAAGCACTTGGTCTCCTCGCGGAGCAACATAGCAGCGAGGTTACCATGACCAAGACCTACCTTACGGTCGTCGGCTACTGAACCGGGGATACAGAATGCCTGAAGACCGATACCGATAGCCTCGGCAGCCTCAGCAGCTGTCTTAACGCCCTTCTTGATAGCGATGGCGCAACCTACAACGTAGGCCCACTTAGCGTTCTCGAAGCAGATGGGCTGTGTCTCTTCACATGCCAAATAAGGATCAAGACCATACTGGTCGCAAATCTCGTTGGCCTCTTCAATTGATTGGATGCCGTACTCGTTCAATGCAGCGAGAATCTGTTTGATACGACGGTCCTGGCTCTCGAATTTTACTTCTCTAATCATAGTTCTTTCCTCCTTATTATTATTCGTGACGTGGATCAATGTGTTTAACTGCGCCCTGCTCAGCGGTGAAGCGGCCGTATGTACCTGTTACCTTCTTCAAGGCTTCGTTAGCGTCGGTACCCTTCTTGATTTCGTCCATGAACTTGCCGAGGTGTACGAACTCGTAACCGCAAATCTGGTCGTCCTTGTCAAGAGCTACACGGCTGATGTAACCCTCAGCCATCTCAAGGTAACGGGGACCCTTGGCGAGTGTGCCATAGAGTGTACCTACCTGTGAACGGAGACCCTTACCGAGGTCCTCAAGACCTGCACCAATCATCAAACCACCCTCAGAGAACGCTGACTGTGTGCGACCGTAAACGATCTGAAGGAAGAGCTCGCGCATAGCGGTGTTGATAGCGTCACATACGAGGTCAGTGTTGAGAGCCTCGAGGAGAGTCTTGCCGGGAAGAATCTCTGATGCCATAGCAGCAGAGTGAGTCATACCAGAGCAACCGATAGTCTCTACCAATGCCTCCTGGATGATACCCTCCTTCACGTTCAAGGTGAGCTTACAAGCGCCCTGCTGAGGTGCGCACCAACCGATACCGTGTGTCAAACCTGAGATATCCTTGATCTCTTTTGATTGTACCCACTTACCCTCTTCAGGGATGGGAGCGGGACCATGGTTAGGACCCTTCTTCACAACACACATGTGTTCTACTTCGTGTGAATAAACCATTGTTTCTTAAATTTAATTAAGTGAATGAAAAAATGAATCTTCTAATTCGTGTGACAAAAGTAATAATTAAATTCACAATTCACAATTCACAATTCACAATTTTTATCTTCCGAACTCTTTTTGTATGTATTTTCTCGAACTGCAGCCTTAATTCGCCTAATTTTCAAAAGCAGTTTTCAGTCGCTCTAGTTCCTCGGCAGTCACTGACATGATGGTGCCGTGGCGAGGGAAGAAGTCTTTAGTGAATGATTCGGGCTGCTCGGTGAAGGTGTAGAGGGCTGCACTGCGCTGGAACTCATAGCGTCCCGAGCCGTAGAGGTCATACATCAAGATATACTCCTCCTTGTCGTTGAGCTTGAATACGCCACTACCCTCCACGGCCGTATTCGTGTCGGCATAGGCGTCGAGATACTTGAAGTCCTCCACCCACGGTCCCATCAGACTCTCCGATGTGGCCTGCTGTATGCCATTCTTGTATTCGTGGCCACGCTCATCCTTCGTGTTGCCCTTATAGAAGAGGTGATACACCCCATCCTTGTAGATGATGTCGTTGTCTATCGAGCCATACTTGGCAGCGAAAAGTTGTTGGGGCTCGCTCTCAAATCCCGTGAAGTCCTCATTGGCATAAGCGTAGTAGGTGATGAGCGAGCGGCGGTCGCTGCGCTGCAGGGTGAAGTAGATCATATATTTTTTTGCCTCGCGGTCGTATATGCACTGCGGTGCCCACACCCAGTAGGCATCGCCGAAGTTCTCGGGGAAGTCGTTTGCCAGGTGTATCTTGGCATGGTCCCAGTGGATGAGGTCGGCCGATCTCAGCAACACGATGCCCGGGTTGCTGCCCCATCCCTGTGCAGGGTCGTGGGTATACATATCGGTAGCCACCATATAGTAGAGTCCCTCCTCGCCGCGCATGATGTAAGGGTCTCTGATGCCCCCGCTATTGCTGATGGTATCGCTGGCTATGATGGGGCGGTTGCCGTTCAAGGCATGCCAGTTCATGGCATCTTCGCTGATGGCAAAGCGCAACTGTTCCTGTTGGTGTGGGTCGCCGCCACCTTCGAAGTAGGCAAAAAGGTAACCCGCGAAATCAAGTTTTTGAGAACTCTTCGTGGTGCACGACAACATCATCAGCATCACTCCTAACATGGCAAATAGACTAATCCGTTTCATAAATAAAGACTTACGATTGTTGATAATGATAACACAAACACAAAGATACTAACAATTATGATACGAGGCAAACGATTCTTTACAAACAATAGGATGGCTTACAATAACTCACGCTTAGCTGTACTCATTCTATTGATTCTATCGCTGAAGATATACGGTGCCTCGGGTTAAAAAATAACAAATTATTTTGTTCTCCTCCCGGCTTATTGTATCTTTGCATGATATTACGAACACTATGGACAAACTGATTACCGACGATAAGTTGCGCCAAGGCGCTGAGGAGGGGATGGATGCCTTCCTCAAGGTGTTTACCGACGCCTACCTCACACGCATCGATGGCGAGCTGACGGCCGAGACGATGCCGCGCCTCACGGGCTCGCAGCATGCGCTCTTGGGTTACCACTTCTTCCACGAGGAGATGATGGACGGTGGTTTCTGCCAACTCATACAGAATGGCTACGGCCCCTACATCTTCGACAACCCCTTTGCCAAGGCCATGCGTCTATGGGGACTGAAGGATTTCTCTAAGATGATATACAAGGCCAAGGAGGTATACGATGAGCATAAGAAGGACCTCACCCGCGAACGAACGGATGAGGAGTTCATGGCCATGTATGAACTGTACCCACAGTTTGACGATCCCGAGGACTACTTCATCGAGAACGAGGAGGAGATAACGGCCGCTATCGCCTACTATGTGGACGAGCACATCGAGGAGTTCCTCATTTAATTGAGAATTGAAAATTGAGAATAAGAATAAAGAAAAAAACAATGAAGAAGATATTATTTGCTTTGGCGTGTGTGCTTACTATGGCAATGACTTCATGCTTGCCAGAACCGAGCTACAGTTATTCAACGACCTACTCACGCGTAACAACCGTTGACACAACAACCTCTACCGTATCATTCGTGGCAGACTACACGGGCGAGGTATTCAACAAGATCAGCAACTTGATGCATACCGATGAATTGGCCATGTTTAACCTCGAAGGAGCCAAGCGTGCCGAGATACTCGTACGGCTCGATGTGGATGATTCATACAAGCAGTCCCTCTTTATGCTCGATGCAAGAAAGATTGATGTCCTGCCCATCACGAACAAGGTTCCCACCACAGAGCAGATGCCTCTTCTAGGGCTCCAGCACTACCCACTTGGCGGTACAACATTCTCACCTGCCGTGTGGGTCAGCAATGGATACCTGAATGTACTCCCCGTAGTTCCGTCAAAGAAATCGGGCACCTACTACCTCACCCCCGAGAGAGCGGTGAAAGACTCCCTGTTCTTCAACCTTACAGCTACCTACGAGGAGGATCCCAAGAAGGAATACTACGAATACATCCACTGCTACGACCTGCGCACCTTGCGTGATACCTCCGATGCCGACCCCGAGCTACGCGACAAGATGAGAGAGGTATTGGCGGCAATGGAAGAACATCGCAGAGACTCTGTGAGAATATTCCTCACAGGCAAGTTCATCGACTACAACTACCAAGGAAAAGATACCGTAAGAACTTTAGGCTACATCACCAACTACTTCAAATACGACTTTTGAGTTGTGAGCTATGGGCTATGAGTTGTGAGTAAATACACCGAAGACTAACCGATGAACTACAAAGAGCTGTTCCGACGCCTGTTCACCCTCATTGCCTCGCCTAAGAAGGCGTGGACTGAGATATCCTGCGAGTCGCCCCGTCGCGACGTGATGGGCGGTTTCGTGTATCCCCTCATTGCCTTCTGCGGAATAGCGGTATTGCTCAACATGTTCATCCACAAAGGATTCTCACGCGACGTATACCAACCCGCGCTGATGGATATGTGCAGCTATTGTGTCGCTCTTTTGGGAGGATTCTTCCTATCCGCTTGGGTAATTGATATCCTGCGGCAGAAGTTCCTGGGTCACCAGTCCGACATGGCCGGTTCGCAGTGCTTTACGGGTTATGCCATCGGAGTGGTTTTTCTGGCCGAGATCCTGGCCATCCTGTTCCCTCAGTTCTTCATCTTCAAGTGGATATTGCAGTTCTATGTCCTCTACATCGTGTGGGAGGGAAGCGAAGTGCTGTTTGCCATATCGGAGGACAAGCGCCTCACCTTCACCGCACTGGCTTCCGTGGCGGTAATCTTCTCGCCCGCCATCATCCGCTCATTATTTAATATGTTATCGAATACACTCGGCTAATGGAAAAGAAAAAGCCTACACCTATAAATATCAAGAACAAGAAGGCATCGTTCGATTATGAGTTTGTCGACACCTATACTGCCGGCATCGTGCTCACAGGAACGGAGATTAAGTCTATCCGTCTCGGCAAGGCCAGCCTTGTGGATACCTACTGCTACTTCATCAACGGTGAGCTGTGGGTGAAGAACATGCACATCTCGGAGTACTTCTACGGTTCCTACAACAACCATACGGCACGCCGTGAGCGCAAGCTGCTGCTGAGCAAGAAGGAGCTGCGCAACCTGCAGAACGAGGAGAAGCACCCCGGCTTCACCATCGTGCCCACCCGCCTCTTCATCAATGAGAAGGGCTTGGCCAAGCTCGTCATCGCCCTCGCCAAGGGTAAGAAACAGTTCGACAAGCGCCAGTCGCTCAAGGAGAAGGACGACAAGCGCGAGATGGACCGTATGTTTAAGAGATAAAGAGAAGGCCTCTCCCTAACCCTCTCCCGAGGAGAGGGAACTCCTCAAGAACACCAGACTACTATGCCCAAAAGAATATTACTCCGCCTCTATAAGTGTGTGCTGCGCGCCATACCCCGCTCGCTGAGCATCTGCGTGTGGCTACTCAAGGTGATGCTCCCCATCTCGCTTGCTGTGCGTGTGCTACAGCATGTGGGTTTTATTGAATGGCTGGCCTCATGGCTCACTCCCGTGTTCTCCTACATCGGTTTGTCGGGCGACTCGGCCTTTGTGTTCCTCACCAGCATCTTCCTCCCCCTCTACCCCACCATTGCGGTGATGACCACGCTCACCATCACGCTACGCGAGGCCACCATCCTGGCGGTGATGTGCCTCGTGTCGCACAACCTACCCGTAGAGTGCTCCGTAGCCCATAAGACTGGCTCCCCCTTCGGGCGTATCGTGGCCTTCCGCGTCATCATGTCGTTCGTTTCGGCCATCGTGCTCAACTGGCTGTTGCCGCAGAGCGATGTGCCCTTCAGCTTTATGAGTATGGGTGCCACCGAGGCAACCACCTGGGGAATGCTCTTCATGCAGTGGATCAGCTCATCGCTCGTGCTCATCGTCACGATAGTCCTCATCGTCACTGCCCTGATGGTGCTGCAGCGTGTGCTCGAGGAGTTTGGCTGGATGCACCGCATCGCTCATATCCTGTCACCCCTGATGCGTCTCTTCGGACTCCCTTCAGGCTGCTCGCTCCTCTGGCTCACGGGTAATATCGTGGGTATGGCCTATGGCGCCGCCATCATGATCGACGAGGTGGAGCAGGGTCGCCTCACACGTGACGAAGCCAACCTCGTGAACCATCACCTCGGTGTGTCGCACTCATTACTGGAGGACACCATGCTCTTCGTGGCCATGGGCATCAGCTTCTGGTGGATATTCCTCACCCGCCTCGCACTGGCTATGATTGCCGTGTGGACGATGAGGATACTTAAATACAAGCTTTCATAAAAAAGACAAGCCAAGCAACAAGGCAATGACATAAGAAAGAGGACACTCAACGAATCCGTTTGAAGTGTCCTCTTTCTTTTATTTTCACGTATGCAGCTGCTTAGAAGATGCGCACCTTACCATTGCTTATATACACCTCTCCCTTGACAGGCACATCTACCGGCATACCGTTGATGCGATAAATCTTACCTTGAGCAGTAGAGGTATGCTGAGGTTGTATGCCTGTATCTTCACCCTCGGCATAGACCAGTCGGAGTGTGAGGTGGCGATTGATGGCACTGAGCGCATCGATATCGCCATCAACAGTCTTGAGAGTATGATCCTTGATGACAGGCTCAATGAGCACATAAGAGTCACCAGCCTTGAGGTAACGCTCTGTGGTCTGCAATACCGTACCCGACTCGTCGACACAAGTGATGGTGAGGCAATAGTAAGGTTCTACCGTATAGTTATATAGGAGGAAGGGGTGTCCGTCGGTCCAACCGGTGAAGGTATTGTCGGCATTTCCATTCCAATAAAGGTCGTTAGTACCCTTGACCGCAAAAGAGGTGCCATCGGCATTTAAGGTGAAGGTAAACACATCGCCTGTTTCACCTGCGGCAACCTTACCACCCTTATTGATGGTGGGGATGTAGCCCTCAAAGGCATTGGCAACCTTATAACCATTTCCTGAGGCCTGCAACTGCCACACATAGGTCATGTTGCCCTGTTGCAGACCATTGGTGGTAGTAATGTTCTCACCAATGCCCCCCACACCGAGGAATCCGCTACGTGAGGTCTCATTCTTGGCATTGTAGATGAGATAGGTGTTACCCGCTTTCGGGGTGGTGCATATATCACCTACTGCCTTGAAGCCAAGGTAAGCGTCAGTGCTATAGGTAAGGGTGTAGGTAGCATCAGCAGTAGGTTCGTATCCCTCTTGATTGCCACCGACAAAGGTAAAGTAAGGAATTTCTATAGGAGCTACAACAAATTCCTCACCTACGGGAACAGCATACTCAACAACATCAATGAGCGCACCACTCTGCTCTTCAAGACGCAGCGTGATGGCATAGCTCTCGCGACGATAGGTAACGTCAATGGTCGCATGTGCATTGACAGCCTCCATGTCTGCAACCTCACCCTTATAGTTCACCATGGCATAGTGCGGTATCTCGGGCGCAGCCAAGGCATACTCAGCCCCAGCCTCTGCAGCCTGATAGTAGGTGCCAATGAGTGCGCCATCCTCATCGTAGCAACGATAGGTGATGAGGTATGAGGGAATAAACTTCCATGCAGTACCCTGCGGACGTATACCGCCTACGTTAACTGTATGGGGCATTCTGGTTGCACGTTCAGGCATAGGGAAGAGAGCACTCGTTCCTACCGAGAGGGTAAAGTCGCCCTCAGCTTCATTGAACGTATTGGTATAGGTCGTAGGTGTATCACCCAAAGCAAGTGGATGATCATTGCCCTGTACATAACGTCCTGTAGCCACATTGCGCAGAGTGAGCTGCTGCCCAGCTGCAGTAATCTCCGAAGAGGCTATCTCCCACACATCGGCAGCATAGTCAGAACGGCGTGCCATGAGGTGTGAGGTGCCTTCATCGGCAAGGGACCATGAGGCAAAGCGGTCTACCATGTTCACAATCTGCACGCAAGTGCCTGCGGCGGGATATTCCACCTCGACGGGTTCCTCAGCGACAGCAATGGGCTTGAATATCCAGATTCCCGAGTTGCCGTCCGAAGGGTCATTCCAAAGGTTGATGGAGTATTGCTGTCCACCTGCAGCCATGTTCATATACATGCCCGAGGCGCTCTGCTTGCTGCGTATGCTGTACTGGTAGTAGTCACCATTCTTGCCATACACGTTATCGCCAAGGATGAAGCCGTAGTGGCGGTTCTGGGTGTCGTAGTCCCAACGAGCGGAATTGTTCGATGCCGTAGGTGTAGGCTTTACCGAGCCATTGGGATATGCCTTATTCACCAGAGCATAGCTACCCGGCTCATTGGGGTCTTCCATCAAGGCCCACAGCTGATAATCATAGGCTGCGCTACCCTCTTCAGCTACGGTGGCACTCCAAAGGCGATTCACCTGTGCATTGCCTGTACCTATGATGGGTGAACCTGCGTGTACCAACTCGATGCACTTGCCTGCACGATTGGCATCACCCGTATTGGCCGTCACGATGCGGTACCATGCCTTAGTATCATCGGTAGAGAGTGTGGGGAGCACCATCTCATTCTCACCACCAAGGTCCTCGATATAATATCTCGCATAGGTATACTTATTATAGTTGAGCAACACCGTATCGGCAGCTACGCGGCGACAGAAATCGTCGAAGTTCTTCTTTGATTGGGGCGACCACGCGCTCTCAGCAATGGCAATGAGGCGAGGCAGAGCGAGGTACTCGAGCAACATATCATCGCCCACATGCTCTGTCCAGAAGGTACCTTGAATACCATGGTAATAGGGATGTAACTCAGCAGGCACATCATTCGGTATGGGCAGATGATTGTATACCGCCTGGAGGTTATCGCCACCATGACCTGCCACTTTAGGCTCACCTGGGTCGTTACAATGTTTGCGGTTGATGTAGTAGGGTACTTGAGGAGTGATGATAGATTTCATCCCCATCTTAGCTGCCTTCAGTGCCGTGGGGTATGTGTTACCCGGTTCCCAACACATCATCATGCCACCCGTTCCCTCAATCATCTCCACATTGGTACCTGCAGCCGATAGGCTCTCGTTCCACATGATGACAGTGCGGCGCTCATCGCCCTCTTTGGAGGTGAGGTGATCGGAGAGTTGGCGTACAAAATGAGACTGCAACTCGCGGATATGGCTGAATCCCATCTCCTGCATCAGCGCTTGACACTCGGCGTTGCCACTCCATGCTGATGTGGGGCACTCGTCGCCACCGATATGAATCTGCTCGTAGGGGAAGATGTCGACAATCTCGTCGAGCACGTCCTTGGCAAAGCGCACGGCACCGGGATTGGCCACGTTGAGCACATCGGAGAAGATGCCTCCATTGACCTGTACGCTATGCGAGCCATTGGGCCAGCAGCTGAACTCGGGGTATGCCGCTACGGCAGCACAGGCATGACCGGGAAACTCCACCTCGGGCACAATCTCGATATGTCGTTCACGGGCATAGGCCACGAGCTCACGCGCCTCATCCTGTGTATAGAAGTAGGGGCCATAGGTCTCTCTGGTGTAGTAACCACCATACTTGAAGTCGCACATGTAGGAGTCGTTGCGCACTGCACCTACAGTCGTAAGCTTGGGATATTTCTTGATTTCGATGCGCCAGCCCTGGTCGTCGGTGAGGTGCCAGTGGAAGCGGTTCATCTTATAGTACGACATGACGTCAATCATGCGCTTGAGCTCATCCATCTCGAAGAAATGGCGGCTCACATCGAGCATAAAACCACGGTAAGCAAAGCGAGGCTCATCGGCAATATCCACCACGGGAAGAGCATAGCTTGTCACCTTCGCATCGGGCACACCAGCCATCACATGCGGAGGGAGGAGCTTCTTGATGGTTTGGAAGGCATAGAAACATCCTGTAGCGGTGGTAGCACCAATGGTCACTCCGGTAGAGGTAACCTTCAGTGTGTAACCCTCGGGAGCAAGCGCTTCACCTCCTGTGAGGTGATCTACGACAAAGAGCGAAGGAGTGTTCACCATGGCATCGCCCAACTGAACATCCATGCCAGCAACCTCATTCATATGCTCGGCAAAACGTACGGCTTCGGCAACAATGCTATCGGGGCCATCGACAAGGATGGTAAAGCTCTGAGGGAGCACCAGCTGCCCCTCCCCCACCGTCATTGACTTGGGCACAGGAGTGAGGTTTACACTATTCGCTGCAACGAGCGACTGACACAGCACTGCAAGGAGTGCCAAAAGGAAGAGATGAATTTTTCTCATACGCTATTTACTATGATGTCCTATCTTGAACGAAAGTGAAGGATCTCGCACTACTGTGCGAGATACTCCACTACGTTCGGTATGACAGAATGATTTACTTTACCACAATCTTTTCACCACCCACAATATAGATTCCTTTGGGAAGACTCTCTACGGGACCATTGAGGCGTACACCCTGCAAGGTATAGATGGCGTCATTCTTGGGAGCGTCCTGTTCCACAGTAAAGATACCGTCCACTACACCATTGGTATTGAGCATACCATCCTTCTGGTATACGCGCACCCAGTCGAAGCGAGTCTCGTAGGTGTGGGTAATGTCGGCATTGGCCGCCCAGGCATTGTTACCTACGCTCTGGTTGAGGATGAGGTGGAAGTGCTTGTCGAAGGGCCACTGACCTTGGTCAAGGTGCGACTGGTTGGTCGACTTGTTATAGCGGCCTACCTCCTTACCATCGAGATACCAAATGAGCGATGTAGCATCCCACGCGAGTCCGAAGGTGTGGTAGCGGTCATATGAGCAACTGGTATTGAAACTTGACTGAGGATTACCCGTGTTGTGAAGGTCGTAGGTCCAGTTGCTATGGATGGTGTGGTACGACTTGTTTTGGGTATCGATAACCTCCCAGATGTCAATCTCACCGCAATCGGGCCATCCGAGGTGCTGATCCTCGGGCATCATCCAAAAGGCGGGGAAGTTACCAATCCAGAGGTTGTTGTAGATACGTGCCTCCACGTAGCCGTAGGTAAAGCCAAACTTACCCATGCTCTTGATACCTCCGGTGATCATGTCCACGGGGTCAGAAACCTTGTCGGGGTTAGGGATGGCGCGTGCCACGAGGTCGCCATCTTCGAGGTAGATGACCTCCTCGCTATCGCTGAGCCAGCGGTTCCATGTAGCGCCTTGGCGTTGGCAACGCATCCACTTGTCGGCCACGGGCTGTGAGCCATTTTCGGCATTGAACTCATCGCTGAAGACAAGTGACCACTCGGTACCTGCCTCACGCTCGAAGGTGGCGTAGAGGTTCACGTTGCCCTCGACAATCTCTGCCGGTATGGTAGCCTTGCCCGCGGTAGCGGTGATGTACTTCTCACTCCACTGACGGTTGCCCTCGCTGTCAAACTCGGCACCATCGGGGTTTACACCGTAGCGTACGGTAAGACCCTTGGCCACATAGCCGGGGCCACCACGCAGCACCACATCGAATGCCACACCGGGCATCACCTTGCTGGGCAGAGCGGTATAGTTGGGGCCGTCGATGCTACCGTTCACGGTGAATTGCTTCAGCACGCCAGGCTCGGGGTCGGGACCTGTCACCTCGCCCTTGGCCACGATCTTGATGACGTAGGCATTCTGGCGGGTGAGTTCGTTATCCTGTTCCAGACGATCGTTCTTGATGTTCCAAAAGTGTGTGCCAGCCGACTGGCTTGTCTGTATGGCACACATGCCATCCATGGTGAGGATGAGGTAGGTGTTCCAGTCGGCAAAGTAATCGTTGGTACCGAACACACCCAACTCGTTGATATATCGTCCGTCGGCATCGCTGGCAATCTTGTAGTGGTTCTTACCTGCACCGTCGATGGTGATACGCCACTCCTGTGCATCGCCCGGGGTAGCTACCGACTTGAAGGTCGGTGTGCCGCCCGTACCACCGGGATTGGTGTTGGTGAGGTAACGGTCGCCATCCATAATATAGTATACGTCGCGCGTAGAGATGATGGGAGCTTCGGCAACGGTGCCATTGACGGGCACGAGGTCGAAGATGAAGTACTTGGGCTCAACACCTTCATTGCTCTTCACGATGCGTGAACTGCTCACCGTCCAAGCCTTGTCGCCTGCGCTACCGCCATTCTGTATGCAGTATTTGCCGTTGGCAAGGCGCATGATGTTATAGGTGTGCCATGCTGCCTCGTAGGGGTTGGTAGCATTGCTCACAGTGAACTCACCCTTCTCGTTGAGGTAGCGGTCGTCCTGTCGGTTGACAATCTTGTAGCGGTTGGTAGCGGGGTCAAGCGAGATATTCCACTCCTGGCGTTGTGGCTTCACATCGTCGCGTTTCTCCACGAAGGCAGGTGCAGTGCCATCTACGCCCTCGCTTTGGTTGGTAAGGTACTTGCCATCGTACATGATGAAGTAGTCGCCATTCTCCACCTCTTGTCCGGGGAACACATCGAGACCAAAGTCGTAGTGTGCCTTATACTCAGCCACGAGGGCATCCAAGGAGCTCTTGAGGAAGGGGATGATATGATAGCTACCTACCGCAGGGCGAGCCACGCGTATAGAGCCCTCGAAGTCGCGTGAGCGCACGGCGCTCTGTGCCTCGTCATACTCTTGGTAGCGCACGTAGCTTTCGATGAAGGCCTCGGGCTGTGCGGCCACCAAGGCGTCGTACATCTTCGCGAGTTCCAATCCCTTGAGTGCTATGTAGTTCATCACCTCGCACCAGGGAGTGATCTCCACGGTGAGTGCGGGGTTGTAGTTGCTTGCCATCAGCTTGGTAGCCGCATCGGCCATGAGGGTGAAGTGCTCGCGGAGCACTGCTACGGCCTCGGTGGTCTTGCCCTGTTGCATAAGGGTGTTGTAGGTATTCTTGGCCTCCACGAATGCGGGCGACTCGTTGGTACGGCGCAAGCCATGTACGTTATCACCGAGGTCTACGTTGTTCTCGCAGAAGAGGCGGAA
>JAZRFA010000167.1:0-5283 GCA_045661085.1 Bacteroidaceae bacterium | reverse complement strand
CTGTTGCGATGCCGAGGAGCGCGAGCTCACCGAGGAGGGGATGAGGGTGTGGCGCAATGCCAACAATGCCTATTGCCAGACGGCTATGGGGTATGTCGAGAACAGTGACCTCTCTCCCTTGTGGACAGGTACGAACGCGATGCCCCACGGAGGGTATGTGGGATTTATGGAGAGCCACGACGAGGAGCGCACGGGCTATAAGGCCAAGACGTGGGGCTACGGAGAGGTGTCCTCTTCACTTGCCGCACGTATGCAGCGTGCCGAACTAAATGCAGCCTTCTTCTTCACCGTGCCAGGTCCTAAGATGATATGGCAGTTTGGTGAGTTGGGCTACGACTACTCCATCGAGGAGAATGGTCGTACGGGCGAGAAGCCTCTCCGCTGGGACTACTTTGAGGTACCCGAGCGCCGTGCCTTGTACGATACCTATGCAAGCCTCATTGCTTTCCGCGAGGCACATCCTCAGTTCTTTAGCAATGAAGCTGATTTCTCTTGGCAGGTGAGCACGTCGCATTGGAGTCAAGGCCGGTATGTTCAGTCTACTGCAGGTGACGAGGCTTTTGTTATGATCGGTAACTTTGATACTCGTGAGCAGAAACTGAACGTTGCCTTCCCCACAGAAGGTACGTGGCGCAACTATTTCGCTCCGTCCGAGGAGTATGTGGAATCGTCTGTCGCACTCTCCTTTGAACCAGGTGAATATCGATTGTTTGTAAACTTCTAAATCTATATATGATGAAACGACTATTTGGACTCTTCTTGGCGTTGGCACTCTTGACAGCCTGCTCCGAAACCAAGCAAAACGTTACTGCCCCTACCGATTGGGCAAACACCGTAGTGTATGAGATGAACGTGCGACAGTACACTCCCGAAGGCACCTTCGCCGCAGCACAGAAAGAGCTGCCTCGACTGCAAGCGTTGGGTGTCGATGTAGTGTGGCTCATGCCCATCTATCCCATTGGCGTGGAGGGACGCAAGGGTACGCTTGGCTCATACTACGCCATCAAGGACTACACAGATATCAACCCCGAGTTTGGCACGCTGGCCGACTTTGACGCCTTCCTTGCCGAGGCCCATCGCTTGGGGCTCAAGGTCATCATCGACTGGGTGGCCAATCACACTTCACCCGATGCACGCTGGGTGACCGAGTCGCCTGCTTCATGGTATGAACGCGATGAAAAGGGTAACCTCACCTACACTGCCGACTGGAGTGATACGGCCAACCTCAACTATGCCGACGAGGGTATGGTGAAGGCTATGCAAGAAGCTATGCTGTTTTGGCTGAAGCGTGGTGTCGACGGTTTCCGCTGCGACATGGCTTGCGAGGTGCCTCTTACCTTCTGGGAGCAGACCATCGAGGTGCTCAAGGGCGAGCGTCCCGACCTCTTCATGTTGGCCGAGGGTGAAGAGCCATTGTTGCAGAGCCAATGCGGTTTCCACTCTTCCTACTCGTGGGAGCTCCACCACATGATGAATGCCATCGCCCAAGGCAAGCAGGGTATCGATGACCTTGTAGCATATATCAATAAGGATACCGAGCGTCATCCCCAAGGGGCCTATCGTCTGATGTTCACCTCCAACCACGACGAGAACTCATGGGCTGGCACCGAGTTTGAGCGTATGGGCGATGCAGCTAAGGCTATGGCTGTGCTTACCTTCACGCTTCCTGGCGGTCAGCCTCTCATCTACACGGGTCAGGAGATGGGGTGGAACCATCGCTTCCAGTTCTTTGAGAAGGATCCTATCCCTGCTTGGGAGGAGAACTCTTATACCGAGTTTTATCGTGATCTCATCGCTTTCAAGCACAACAATCCCGCACTGGCTGCTGGGGTAGGAGAGGGCGAGTTCCGTATCGTCAGCACTACGGAAAACACACTCGTGTTTACCCGCTCAGTGCCGGGCAATACAGTCGAGGTGTCGGTACAGCTCGAGTCGCCATGGCTTTGGGATTACAAGACCATCGACACTCCCATCGAACATGTCGAGCCTCTCTCATGGTGGGTAGGGATGACCACGCCGTTGCAGCTGATGATTCATGGCGCTGATATCGCCTCTTACGACCTCACCATCGAGGGCAGCAAGGGAGTGACCGTGGGCCAGGTGCACAAGGCCGAGAGCCCCAACTACCTGTTTGCCGACATCACCATCGCCTCCAATGCCCAGTCCGGCACCTATTGGCTTGTCTTCACCAAGGGTGACACGACCTTCAAGTACCCCTATGAACTTCAGGCGCGTCGTGATGGCTCTGCCGAGCGCACCAGCTTCACCACGGCCGACATGGTATATCTCCTCATGCCCGACCGCTTTGCCAATGGCGACCCCTCGAACGACTCCACCCCCGACACGGAGGAGAAGGCCGACCGCGATGCCTTCTTTGGCCGTCATGGTGGCGACCTGCAGGGTATGATTGACCATCTGGACTACATCGCTGACCTTGGCGCTACGACCATTTGGCCTACACCGCTGTTGCTGGACAATGCCCCCGAGGGCTCATACCACGGCTATGCAGCCGCCGACTACTACCACATAGACCCTCGTTTTGGTAGCAACGCGCTCTACAGAGAGTTTGTCAGCGAGGCTCACAAGCGCGACCTCAAGGTCATCATGGATATTGTCACCAACCATTGCGGCACAGAGCACTGGTGGATGAAGGATCTTCCCTTTGCTGATTGGATTCACCAGTTTGATACCTACACGGGCACCAATATCTGTTTTTCTACCAACATGGACCCCAACGCCTCGAGCAAGGACCTCTACATCCAGGAGAGTGGCTGGTTTGTCCCCTCTATGGTCGACATGAACCTCGACAATGAGTACACCCTGCGCTACTTCATCCAATGGGCCATCTGGTGGATTGAGTATGCCGACCTCGATGGCTTCCGTGTTGACACCTATCCATATAATGAGAAGGTGCCCATGAGCCATTGGTGCGAGGCCGTGATGAAAGAGTATCCGCAGTTCAATATCGTAGGTGAGTGCTGGACCTCTTCTGTTCCTCAGCTCGCCTATTGGCAGGGGGGCAATGCCAACAAGGATGGCTTTGACTCTCATTTGCCTGCCATCATGGACTTCCCCCTCCACGATGCCATGCGTGCCGGTCTCTCTGAGAGCAATCCTGGTTGGGGACAGGGTATGACACGCGTCTATGATTGCTTGTCTCATGACTTCCTCTACCACGACCTCTCCAATATGATGATCTTTGCTGGCAACCATGATACCGACCGCCTTGGCGATGTGGTAGGACGCAATCCTAATAAAGCCAAGTTGGCTCTCACCATGATGGCTACTATGCGCGGACTGCCTCAGGTGTTCGTGGGCGATGAGATGATGTTTGTCTCCAAGGACCTCAGCCAGGGTCATGGTGGCTTGCGCGTTGACTTCCCCGGTGGATGGGAGGGCGACAAGGTCAACCTCTTCACTGCCGAAGGTCGTGCCCAGCATGCACAGGCAGCCGAGTTGTACGACTACTCGCGCACCCTCTTCCAGTGGCGTAAGACCAAGGAGGTTATCCACAATGGCAAGACCCTTCACTTCATGACGAGAGATAATACCTATGGTTACTTCCGTTACGACGACGATGATGTAGTCTTTGTCTATATCAACAACTCACAAGAGCCCAAGCACCTCCCCTGGAGCTACTATGCAGAGATCACCGAAGGACTCTCTGCTGGGCGTAATGTCATTACGGGCGAGACTGTAACCCTCTCCGACGACACCGTAGTAGCTCCCGAGCAGGCATTGGTAGTCGAGTTTGCGAGATAGATGTTAGCTTAGCTTGACTTGGTAGTCCTAGGTCATCCTAGATAATCCTAGGAGCTCCTAGGCTATCCTAGAAAAATCATAAATCAAAAATCATAAATCAAAAATCATGAAACCCCTTACCATCCTTGCCCTCGCCACAGCCCTCCTCGTGGGCTGCGACAGCAAGACAACCCCAGAGAGCGCATGGGTGGGCGAGCACGTGCTCACCTCACCAAGTAACACACTCACCTTGCAGTTCGGCGTCACCCCCGAGAGCGGCACGCCCACCTATAGCCTGCAGTTTGGCGACAAGGCTGCCATCCTCCCCAGTGCCATGGGATTCGAGCTCCGTGGAGATACCCGCAAGAAGGAGTTCTGGACCGACGATGCTCAGGCTGGCGATGCCAATGCTGTATGTCCCTTGAATAAGAACTTCCAGGTGAAGGATGTCAAGACTTCGACCTTCGACGAGACCTGGCACCCCGTGTGGGGCGAGGAGTCAGCCATCCGCAACCACTACAACGAGCTTCTCGTATGCATGGAGCAGGAGGGCACGGGCTACCTGATGAACATCCGCTTTCGTCTCTACGACGATGGCCTCGGCTTCCGCTACGAGTTTCCCAAGCAGCGCGGCCTTGCCTATTTTGTGATTAAGGAGGAACTGACCGAGTTTGCCATGACAGGCGACCACCATGCCTTGTGGATTCCCGGTGACTATGACACCCAGGAGTACGACTACGTGGAGTCGCGCCTCTCAGAGATCAGTTCACTGATGACCAAGGCCATCACCCCCAACTCGTCGCAGACCCCCTTCTCGATGACAGGCGTGCAGACCTCCCTGCAGATGAAGACCGACGAGGACCTCTACATCAATCTGCATGAGGCTGCTCTCGTTGACTATCCCTGCATGCATCTCGAGCTCAACCCCGAGACCAACACCTTCGTGTCGCACCTCACCCCCGACGCTACAGGCTGGAAGGGCTACATGCAAACCCCTTGTCACACCCCCTGGCGCACCATACAGGTCACCGATGATGCCCGCAAGCAGCTCGCTTCGCGCCTCGTGCTCAACCTCAATGAGCCTTGTGCCTACGACGATGTGTCGTGGATCAAGCCCGTCAAGTACGTGGGCGTGTGGTGGGAGATGATCTCGGGCAAGGGCAGCTGGGCCTACACCGAGGACTACCCCACGGTGAAGCTCGGCCACACCGACTATGCCTCGGCTACCCCGAGCCCCAAGCACTGTGCCAACAATGACAACGTGCGTCGATACATCGACTTTGCCGCTGAGCATGGCTTCGATCAAGTGCTCGTCGAGCGTTGGAACGAAGGCTGGGAAGACTGGGCAGGCAACTCCAAGGACTATGTGTTCGACTTCGTCACCCCCTACCCCGACTTCGACATCGAGGGACTCAACGCCTATGCCCATAAGAAGGGCGTGCGCCTTATGATGCACCACGAGACCTCCTCGTCCGTCCGGAACTATGAACCTCACATGAAGGAGGCCTATGAGCTGATGAACCACTACGGCTACACCTCTGT
>JAZRFA010000166.1:0-12725 GCA_045661085.1 Bacteroidaceae bacterium | reverse complement strand
ACATCGAGGAAGGTATCGAACTCAAACTCGGTGTGGCAGATGCCCATCACCATGTTGACAATCTCCTCCTGACGCTCGAGTGAGCTTACTGAGTCGATATCGTCGAACGCATCCTGCTGCAGGATAACGAAGTCGATGAGCTCTGACTTCCAGAACACTACGTGGTACTCTACAGGTACACCATCATCACCGAGAATGTTGATCTGCTCAGCAATCTCCTTACCACGGAGCAGGCGGGTCTTGATCTCATTGACTTTAGAAGTCCACTCATCGTTGATGAGCTTAGAGATGTAGGCCTCAAACTCGGGATACTCCAGGTACTTTGAGTATGAGTCGATGGGGTTCACCGCGGGGTAGCGCTTCTTGTCGGCACGCTCCTGCTCGAGGGCGTAGAAGCAACGGGCTACCTTCTTGGTATTCTCGGTCACAGGCTCCTTGAGGTTACCACCGGCAGGTGATACGGTACCAAGGAAGGTTACTGAGCCTACCTCACCATTGTTCAAGGTTACATAACCGGCACGGCCGTAGAAGTTAGAGATGATAGATGAGATATCCATGGGGAACGCATCGGGACCAGGGAGCTCCTCCATACGGTTTGACATCTCACGCAATGCCTGTGCCCAACGTGACGTAGAGTCGGCCATGAGCAATACACGCAGACCCATCGAGCGGTAATACTCAGCCATGGTCATGGCGGTGTATACGGATGCCTCACGGGCAGCAACGGGCATGTTTGAGGTATTGGCGATGATGATGGTACGCTCCATCAGCTTGCGGCCTGTGTGGGGGTCAACGAGCTCGGGGAACTCGGTGAAAATCTCTACTACCTCATTGGCACGCTCACCGCAGGCAGCGATAATCACGATGTCGGCCTCGGCCTGCTTAGAGATAGCGTGCTGAAGCACGGTCTTACCGGTACCGAAGGGACCAGGGATGAAGCCTGTACCACCCTCAACGATGGGGTTCACGGTATCGATAACACGTACGCCAGTCTCGAGCAACTTGAAGGGACGGGGTTTGTCCACATAGTTGGTCATGGGCACCTTCACGGGCCAACGCTGAATCATGTTCACCTTCACGTCGTTGCCCTCCTCATCGGTGAGTACAGCGACGGTGTCCTGAATGGTATATTCGCCCTCAGTAACGATAGACTTCACGGTGCAAACACCCTTCTGCTGGAAGGGCACCATGATCTTCAGGGGCTGGCAGTTCTCCTCTACTGAGCCGAGCCAGTCAGAGGCTTTCACCTTGTCGCCCACCTTGGCGAGGGGCTTGAACACCCACTTACGGTCGTCATCGAGAGCGTAGGTGTACTGTCCGCGCTTGAGGAACACACCGTCCATCTTGTCGAGGTCGTTCTGCAAACCATCGTAGTTCTTTGAGAGCATACCGGGGCCGAGAGTTACCTCGAGCATGTGACCGGTAAATTCGGCAGGAGCACCCACCTTCAGTCCGCGTGTGCTCTCGAACACCTGCACAAACACGTCGTTACCTACTACCTTCAACACCTCGGCCATGAGCTTATCGCCGCCGGTGGTGATGTAGCAGATCTCGTTCTGTGCCACGGGACCGTCTACTGTCAGCGTCACCAAGTTCTGAACAACGCCTTTCACTTTTCCTGTTGTAGCCATATATCTGTTTTATTTCTTATTATTTATCGTAAACTCTTGAGGAACCTTGACCTCCTCTTTCAGTTGCTGTATCATGCTACGGAGCAACTCGCCACCCGCCTCGGCATCGAGCGAGATCCAACGCTCGATGATCTGTACCTTGATGAGGAACGAGAATAGCTTCTCGACACTGAAGTAGTCGAAGAACGAAGCCTCTTCCATCCACTCCCACTTGAACACGTCGAGACGGCGCTCACGCTCCACGAGGTTATCAATCTCGCTGATGCGCAAGATCTCCTCGAAGGAGTCCATCACACCGGTGAGACCGAAGTCGCGGCTGTTCGATGTGCGCAGTGCCTTGGCCACCTCGTTGTCGCCCACGATGAGGGGCTTCACGTCGAGGTTGTAGCAACGGGCAGTGATTGCGGTGAGGAAGTTGTTGAGGTCGAGATTGAAGGCAAACCAACGCTCCACGAAGGCATTGCCCTGACTCATGGCATGGGCGTAGTAGAGCTGAGCCAAGCGGTCCTCGGGGAAGAGCCCTTCAGCAGCAGCCTCCTCGCTCTCGACTTTCTGTACGAAGTCGTACATATAGCGCGGATAGTTGCGGTCGGGTGCCTCCTCGGTGCGAGCAGCCTCGATGATGGCAAGCAGCTCTTCGCGTGTGTAGAGTCCACCCTCGACAAGTTGTGCCTCCTTATCCTTTATTAATAATAGGAGATTGGCATTGTCATAGCTCAGGTAGATGAGGTCGAGCAGCGCACGGTCATCGGCAGCCAGCTCGGGATAGTACAACTCGCGAAACTCACGCACGGTGAGGTTCAGCTTATTGTCATCGAGCGACAACTCGGGCAATCCGGCAATGAGGTAATAATAGTTTTGTTTCATAAAGTATTTGGGGCCTACCCCTACCCCTCCCGAGGAGGGGTGACTTAGTCATCCAGAACCTTGTTCCCCTCCTCGGGAGGGGTTAGGGGAGGCTGCTCTTAATTTAGAACAACATCTCTACCAACTCGGGACGGAGGAATGACTTGAAGAAGTTTACGAATTCCTCTTCACCGAAGTTCACCTTGTATGAGCCATCGGCAGGCTGAATGGTGAAGAGTGCCTTCTGACCGTTCACCTCCTCGATGGTCACGCCCTTGTCGAGCAGTGCCTTGGCCTTGGCAGCGAAGTACTTCTTCAGCGTGTCGGCATCGGCAGCAGAGATCACGATAGGCTCGTCGGCCACCCACTTCTCGGCGAGTGTCACCACGAACTTACCCATCACCTCCTTGTCAGCGGTGAGCTCCTTCACAGCATCGCCCACTACCTTATCTGATACCAGTGTAGCCACCTCGCTCTTGAGGGCGTTGACTGACTGGCCAGCAAAGAGACGAAGCTCTGACTTGGTGTTTTTCATCAACTCGGCAGCCGACTTCTGCGCAGCAGCAACAAGGGCATCAGCCTCCTTGCGTGCCTTCTCTACAATCTCGGCAGCCTGGGCATTGGCAGCAGCTACGATGCGTGCAGCCTCTTCGTTGCCCTTCTCTACTCCATCCCGAAACATCTTTTCGGTCAATTCCTGTATATTCTTTTCCATTTTATAAATAGGTTTTGATAGTTTTTCCAACTAAAGGGCAAAAGTACAAAATAAATCCCAATTAACACCAATAAATAATAAGAATAATTTGCTAGGCACGCTTTGCAAAATAAATGTGGCACCATACGAGATGATGCCACAAAGAAAGCCGGCTTGTGCCCTTATTGTCTAATGCAAGATTACTCGGCAGAAGCCTCGTCACCTTTTTTGCGGATGGCGCGCTTGCGAGTCTTCTTCTCGGGAGCCTGCACGGTGATCTCCTTAACACCAGCAAGCTCGGGGTCAATCATGATGCGACCGCAATATTCGCAAACGATAATCTTCTTACGCATCTTGATATCAAGCTGACGCTGGGGCGGAATCTTATTAAAGCAGCCACCACAAGCATCGCGCTGCACGTATACCACACCAAGACCATTGCGAGTGTTCTTGCGAATACGCTTGAAAGACTGCAACAAGCGAGACTCAATTGTACCCTCAAGCACCTTAGCACGGTCACGGAGTTTCTCCTCCTCTTCCTTAGTCTCAGCCACGATTTCTTCAAGTTCGTTGCGCTTGTCTTCAAGAGCCGCAAGGCGCTCCTCGAGTTGGGCATTGGTACGCTCAATCTCTTCGTTCTTAACCTTGAGGTCACCAGCATACTGACGGAGCTTCTTCTCGCAGAACTCAACCTCGAGGGTTTGGAACTCGATCTCCTTGGCCAAGAGGTCATACTCACGATTGTTTCTCACGTTGTTCTGATCCTCTGTATATTTCTCAATCATTGCCTTAGCCTCTTCAATCTTGTTGCGACGCTTAGCTTCCTCGCCCTTGATTTCCTCGATGCTACCAGAGATGTTGCCGATACGTGTACGTAATCCAGCCACCTCATCCTCAAGGTCCTGAACCTCGAGAGGAAGCTCACCACGAAGAGTCTTGATGCGGTCAATCTCAGAGAAGATAACCTGCAACTGATACAATGATTTCAACTTCTCTTCCACAGTATATTCCTGCGGATCTTTCTTGATGTCCTTTGCCATAGGGTTACAAATAATTTATTGGGTTTGTATTATGTGATGTTTTTACGATTTTCAATTCGGGAAAGTGTTGAGCCAACAACTCGGCAAAGATATCCACCGTGTACTGTTCACTTTCGTAGTGCCCCATCTCAGCAATCAGCAACTCGCCTTCGTGACCGAAGTAGTCGTGATAGCGCATCTCACCCGTAAGAAAAGCATCGGCACCTTGTGCAATGGCGTTAGACAACAAGAAGCCTCCCGCACCACCGCACAATGCCACACGGTGTATCATACGACCACAAAGTGCGTTGTGGCGTAGGCACTGGATGCCAAACAATTCCTTTACGCGCTCAAGAAAGTGACTCTCATCCTCTGCCGTGGGCAGCTCGCCCATAACACCCGCCCCTGCCGACAAACCCGGCTTGGCATCGAGGAACGAGAGATTCTCAAGCCCTATTTTCTCAGCAATGCGGTAGTTTACCCCACCCTCGGCATTGTCCAGATTGGTATGGGCGGCATAGATGCCTATGCCCTTCTGAATGGCCTTGATGACACAACGCTCCACGTAGCTTTTCCCTGTGATTGACTTGAGTCCATGAAACAACAACGGATGGTGCGCAACGATTAGGTTACACCCCATGCGCTCGGCCTCGTCGATAACGGCCTCGGTCACGTCCAGACACAATAAAGCCCCTGTAACTTCCTGCTCTCCTGTCAATCCAATTTGCAAGCCTGCATTGTCGAAACCGTCTTGCAAAGGCAGAGGAGCATACTGTTCAAGGGCATCAAACACTTGCTTAGCCTTCATATTTCTTAAAAACGGTGCGAAGTTACGAATAAACGAGCAATTATCAAACATTTTCGACCCAAAATGCACCTATATTATATAATAATCGTTATCTTTGAGGCAAAACTCGAAGATACTTTGTACTCGCAGTGAAAAATATTCAAGCAAGCTTGACATGTTTCGCTCGTTTATTCGTATCTTTGTCCTCAAAACAGTAAAAACAACATGCAAAAAAGTGACAGCATCGTTATCATCCCCACGTATAACGAGAAGGAAAATATCGAGAACATTATCCGTGCCGTGTTCGGTTTGGAGAAAGTATTTCACATACTCATCATCGAGGACGGTTCGCCCGACGGCACCGCCGCCATCGTAAAGGAACTTCAGAAGGAGTTCCCCGAGCGCCTTTTTATGGTAGAGCGCACCGGCAAGTTGGGTCTTGGCACCGCCTACATCTGCGGTTTCAAGTGGGCCATCGAGCACAAGTACGACTACATCTTCGAGATGGATGCCGACTTCTCACACAACCCCAACGACCTTCCCCGCCTCTACAACGCTTGCGCCGAGGAAGGCTACGATCTTGCCATCGGCTCACGCTATGTGAGTGGTGTGAACGTAGTGAACTGGCCCATGGGTCGCGTTCTGATGTCGTACTACGCATCCAAGTATGTGCAACTCGTCACCGGCATCAAGGTGAAGGACACCACTGCAGGCTTCAAGTGCTACCGTCGCGAGGTGCTCGAGACTATGGAGCTCGACAAGGTGCGTTTCAAGGGCTATGCCTTCCAAATTGAAATGAAATTTACCGCCGCTCAGTGCGGCTTCAAGATTAAAGAAGTGCCCGTCATCTTCGTCAACCGCGAGTTGGGCACCTCAAAGATGAACAGCAGCATCTTCGGCGAAGCTATGTTTGGCGTGATGCGCCTCCGTTGGGACGGATGGTTCCGCAAGTACCCGAAGAAGAAGTAATACTTCAGCTATTACCTGTTCGTATTTGTCCTCGTTAAACACTAAACGCTGAATACAAACATCTTTCACAACATGACAAATAACAAAAATCTCCCCGTATTAGGTACTCTCGCGCTTGCAGGTCTCACCGCATGTGCTGGAGGCGACAAGAAGCAGGAAGCATCGGCTCCCGAGAAGCCCATGAACATCCTCTTCATCATGTGCGACGACCACTCGTACCAAACCATTAGTGCCTACGACCAACGCTATATCGAGACTCCCAACATTGACCGAATCGCCAATGAGGGTGTGCGCTTTACCAATAGTTTCGTAGCCAATTCCATCAGTGGCCCCAGCCGTGCATGTATGCTCACCGGTAAGCACAGCCATGCCAATGGCTTCACCAACAACCACACCTACTTCGATGGTTCGCAGCTCACCTTCCCCAAGCTCTTACAGGAGGCAGGCTACGAGACTGCCGTAGTGGGTAAATGGCACCTCGCATCCAACCCCACAGGCTTCAACTACTGGGACATACTCATCGGTCAAGGCGAATACTACGATCCCTACTTCATCCGCAACGGAGAGAAGATACAGCGCGAAGGCTATGCCACCAACATCACCACTGATGTGGCTATCAACTGGCTCGACAGCCTGCGCAACCCCGAGAAGCCCTTCTGCCTGCTCCTTCACCACAAGGCTCCTCACCGCACCTGGATGCCCGACACCTGCGACTTGGAGCTCTTCAGCGACTCCAACTTCCCCGTACCCGAGACCTTCTACGACAACTACGAAGGGCGTCTCGCCGCACAACAGCAGGGCATGAGCATTGCCAAGGACATGAGCGTCGTGTATGACCTCAAGATGGCCGACCGCGAGAACGAACTCCACAGCCCCTACGAAGGTTGGGGACGCGAGATGTACCGCCAGCGCATGCGTCCCGACGTGCAAGCCGCTTGGGACCGCCACTACGATCCTGTGATTGCCGATTTCAAGGCACGCAACCTCTCGGGCAACGAGCTTGCCGAGTGGAAGTTCCAACAATACATGCGCGACTATCTGCGCGTGATCACCTCCGTTGACCGCAACATTGGTATCGTGCTCGACTACCTCGAGAAGGAGGGATTGCTCGACAACACCATGATCGTCTACACCTCTGACCAAGGTTTCTATATGGGTGAGCACGGCTGGTTCGACAAACGTTTCATGTACGAAGAGTCATTCCGTACCCCCCTACTCGTTCGCCTTCCCGGAGGCAAGAAGGGCGATGTCACCCAGCTCGTACAGAACATCGACTACGGCCCTACCTTCCTTGACCTCGCAGGTATTGAGGCACCCGAGGAGATGCATGGTGAGTCGTTCCTCCCCTTGCTCAAGGGCGAGAAGACCCAGTGGCGCGATGCACTCTACTACCACTTCTATGAGTATCCTGCCGAGCACTACGTGAAGCGACACTATGGTGTACGCGATAGCCGCTACAAGCTCATCCACTTCTATAACGACATCGACACATGGGAGTTGTATGACTTAAAGAATGACCCCAACGAACTCAACAACCTCTACGGTCAGCCGGGCACCGAGCGCATCACCAAACGCATGATGAAGAAGCTCGCCGCCCTACAAGAGCAGTACGACGACCCCATCCGCAATCAAGAGTAAAGAATCCATTAGGGAGTTTAGCGCGCTAAGCTCCCTAATTTATTAAGGGCTAACATACTAATACATACCAATCGATGGAAACGCATCTAAAAAAGTTCAATCCTTTCCTTAAGGACACCTCGTTTGTCAATCTCATGACCAAGCGCATATTCAATGTGCTCCTCGTGGCCAACCCTTATGATGCTTTTATGCTTGAAGATGATGGGCGCATCGATGAGAAACTCTTCGAAGAGTATACCCGACTTGGACTGCGCTACCCCCCTCGCTTCACGCAGGTGAGTACCGAGGAAGAAGCCACACGAGCACTGAAACAGATGAGGTTCGATCTGGTTATCTGCATGCCTGGTACCGACAATTCCGATGCCTTCGACATTGGACGTGGCATCAAGATGCATTTTCCCGATACACCCATCGTGGTACTTACTCCCTTCTCGCACGGTATCACGCGCTATATGGAACGACAAGACCTGAGTCTTTTCGAATATGTCTTCTGTTGGTTAGGCAATACCGAACTGTTGCTCTCCATCATCAAGCTTATGGAGGACAAGATGAACCTTGACCACGACATCCGCGAAGGTGGCGTGCAGATGATACTCCTCGTGGAGGACTCCATCAGATTTTACTCGTCCGTCCTCCCCAATCTATATAAATATGTATTGGAGCAGAGCCGTGCCTTTGCCACCGAAGCGCTCAATGCGCACCAAGCGACACTGCGTATGCGTGGACGACCTAAGATAGTGCTGGCGCGCAACTATGAGGAGGCGTGGAAACTCTACAACACCTACCGAAACAATACGCTAGGCGTGATTTCCGATGTACGCTTCCCAATGAATGAAGGAGAGAAAAAAGTAGCCGATGCTGGCGTAAGACTGCTACGCGAGATACGTTCCTGCGATGAATTTCTCCCACTCATCATGGAGTCGAGCGAAAGCGACAATCGCCAGTGGGCTGCCGAGGTGAACGCGGGCTTCGTGGACAAGAATTCAAAGAAGATGAGCATCGACCTGCGTGACCGCATAGAACAACATTTCGGATTTGGAGACCTCGTCTTCCGCGACCCAGAAACGGGGGCCGAGGTGGTGCGCGTGCACAACCTCAAGGAGTTGCAAGACAACATCTTTACCATCCCCGAGGACTCGTTCGTATATCACACCGCACGCAACCACATATCGCGATGGCTGTGTTCGCGCGCCATGTTCCCCCTATCGGAGTTCCTCAAGCGCTTCACCAATGATGCCTATAACGATGTACTCGAGCACCGCCAGATTATCTTCGATGCCATCGTGCGCTACCGAAAGATGAAGAACCGTGGCGTGGTGGCCGAGTATTTGCGTGGCCGTTTCGACCGATTCTCGCACTTTGCCCGCATCGGTGAAGGTTCGCTAGGAGGTAAGGGCCGCGGCATCGCATTCGTTGACCACTTCTTGAAGAAGCATGCCGTCTTCGAGGCCATTCCCGATGTGGAGGTGCGCATACCCAAGACCTTGGTGCTGTGTACCGACATCTTCGACCAATTCATGGAGGACAACAACCTCTACCCCGTGGCACTCTCCAATGCCCCCGACGAGACTATTCTGCAGGCCTTCCTCGCCTCACGCCTCCCCGAAGAGCTATTGGGCGACATACAGACCTTCTGCGAGGTGGTGACAGGGCCCGTAGCCGTTCGCTCATCGTCCCTGCTCGAAGACTCGCACTACCAACCCTATGCAGGTGTGTATGCCACCTACATGATTCCCGACCGCGACGATTACGAGGCCATGGCACTTCACATTGCCGATGCCATCAAGGGTGTTTATGCTTCGGTATACTATAGTGGGTCCAAGGCTTATATGAGTGCCACGAGCAACGTCATTGACCAAGAGAAGATGGCCATCATCCTGCAGGAGGTGGTGGGCGACAAGCACGGCACACGTTTCTATCCTCACTGCTCAGGCGTGGCACGCTCCATCAACTTCTATCCCGTAGGCGAAGAGACCGCCGATGAGGGTGTCGTGAACCTCGCTCTCGGATTGGGTAAGCACATCGTCGATGGTGGCAAGTCGCTCCGTCTGTCGCCTGCCCACCCCGACCACATCATACAGATCAGCGACCAGCAACAGGCGCTGAAAGAGACGCAGAGCACCTTCCTTGCCCTGAACCTCGCCTCCATAGACCGCCCCATTACGAAGGACGAGACCTTCGACCTCGTGCGTCTCAACGTGCGCGAAGCTGAAGCCGATGGTACCCTCGACTGGATAGCCTCGACCTACGTACGCGACGACGACATGATATACGACACGCCCCACATGAAAGGTCGTAAGCTGGTGACCTTTGCCGGAGTGTTACGCTACGAAGCCTTTCCTTTGGCCAAGCTCGTGCAACTCATGCTACAGTATGGAGCCAACGAGATGCGCCGTCCCGTAGAGGTGGAGTTTGCCGTAAGGTTCAGCCAACAGGCAGAGGGGAATTCTCAATTGTCAATTTTCAATTCTCAATTGAAAGGCATCTTCTACCCCCTCCAAATACGTCCTATCGTGAGTGCACGCGAATGCATCGAGGAAGACCTCACCGCCATCCCCGAGGAGAAGTGCCTGCTCTACTCTACCCGCTCGCTGGGCAATGGCATCGTCACCGACGTACACGATATTATCTACCTCAAGGTGGGAGCCTTCTCCATGGCCAACAATCGCACCATTGCCGACGAGATACGGCGCCTCAATCGCACCTTTGCCGAGGAGAATACAGGATACATCCTTGCTGGTGAGGGTCGCTGGGGAAGTTCCGATATAGCATTGGGCGTGCCTGTTGAGTGGGCCGACATCTCTGCCGTGCGCCTCATTGCCGAGGTGAGTACCGATGGTCGCCACATAGAGCCCTCGCAAGGCACACACTTCTTTCAGAACCTCACTTCGTTTGGTGTGGGCTATCTCACCATCGATGGAGTCACCTCGCACGAAGTGTTTGACCGTGCATGGCTCGATGCGCAACCTGCCGTATGGGAAAGCCAATGGGTGCGCCACGTACGTTGCACACACCCCCTAGCCATTAAGATGGATGGCCTGCACGGTATCGGAGTGGTAGAGAAATAGAGAATTGTGTAGTGATTAGTGTGTAGTGTTTATAGTACCCTACGACGAAAAATATCGCGACTAACACTAAACGCTACACTCTAAACACTAAACAAAAATCAATGCAAGATATGATATATCAGTTCGCGCAACAAACCTTTGTCGGCAGCATTGGCTCCGTAGCCTTTTGATAGGGCATCATACTTGCGTATGTCGCTGATAATGTACATCACCTTCCAAGCTGTATAGTATCGCATAGCCGTCTGGTACTCCTTGGCTTGCCACGGATTGCGCAGGTCGAGATAGGCAGCAATTCCATTGTCCGACTTGTCGGGTGCATAATAGGCCATCATCAGATTAGAGTAGAAGTTGAAGAGCATAGCCAGCACCATAGGCATGGCAAAGGTCTTTTTATTGTCCTCCATATACTTGGCTATCGTATTGGCCTTTACCACATCCTTCACCATAAGGGCATTTTTCAACTCAAACACGTTATAGTCTTTGCTTATGCCCACGCAATCCTCCACGAGCTCGGGGGTGATGGGGTCGCCACCCTTTGGCTTGGCAATGATGAGTTTGTCCAGTTCACTTACCAATCGGTTCAGGTCAGATCCGATGCTCTCGACCATCATGTTTGCCGCCTTCACATCAATAGCCGTCCCCTTGGCGCGCACATAGTTGGTGATAAACGAAGGCAGCATGCCATCCTTGAGTTTCTTCGACTCGAAGAGGCGACCCGTCTTCTCAATCTCCACAGTCACCTTCTTGCGGCGGTCCAGTATGCCATATTTGTGGCAGAACACGAGCACTGTTGTAGGCTGTGGCTTCTGCAAGTAGTAGACCAGTTCGTCCATGTTGCGCAATGCCTGTGCCTCTTTCACAATGATCACCTGATACTCAGCCATCATAGGGTAACGCTTGGCCGAAGCCACAATGTTACCAATGTCCGTATCTTGACCATAGATGACCATCTGGTTGAATCCTCGCTGCTCCTCGGTGAGCACATTCTCGGCGATATAGTCCGCGAGGCGATCAATATAGTAGGGTTCCTCTCCCATCAGGTAATACACGGGGGCAAACTGACGCGAGTTGATCTCCTTTATTATGCTATCGTAGGTTACTTCTTGTTTAGCCATAGTATAATGTATCTATACAAACAAGTACAGATATGCAAAGGTACGAAAAGCGAGCGATAAATGTCACGCTTGCGCGAATATTTTTTTACTGCGAACGAGAGCGTATTCGCGGTTTACCACAGAGATACGAATAAACGAGCGAACAACAACACATAGATTAAGAAAGCTGTAAAGTTGTCCCTTTTTGCGAAGATAATGACACGAACAACCATTTTTTATGCGTGCAACACAAGGAGGGGATACCTTTCTACTGCAACACAAGAACATCAGCGGGATAGGTAACATCCACAAGGAAGAGGGCATGACCGGGCACGGAGGTGCCAGCGCTGCAGCGATCTTTCTTCTCAATCACTCGGCAAAATTCTTCGACGGTCATCTTGCCACGGCCTACCTCAAGGAGGGTGCCCACGACGGCGCGCACCATATTGCGCAGGAAGCGGTCGGCCTGGATGACGAAGCGCCACTCGTGATCGCCCACCTGCTCCCACCGGGCCTGCATGATGCGGCAATTGTTGGTGGCCACATCGGTGTGGAGCTTGCTGAAGCTGGTGAAATCAATGTAATCGAATAGACGGCGGGCCGCCTCATTCATCCGTTCAAAATCGGGCGCATGGAAGAGGCGCATAGTACGGTGACGGCTGAAGGGATCCTTGGCTGTAGATACATAGTAGTAATAGGTGCGCGAGGTGGCACTGAAGCGGGCATGAGCATCGGCCTTCACGGGCTGCACCTGCTGCACGGCAATGTCCTGCGGCAATAGGCGATTGAGTTTGTCGGCAAGGCGAGCGCAGTCGACCACCTGCTCGGTATCGAAGTGGGCAATCATCTTCTGGGCATGCACACCAGCATCGGTGCGCCCAGCACCGACCACTGGAGTCTCTTCACGCAAGAGCGTGGTGAGGGCCTGCTCCAAACATTCTTGTACAGAAATGCCATTGGGCTGTATCTGCCAGCCGTG
>JAZRFA010000165.1:0-4896 GCA_045661085.1 Bacteroidaceae bacterium | reverse complement strand
CAGACCAAACGCTGAAATAAGGAACAAATCACAAAGATATACATATGGCAAAAGAACTGAAAGAACTCACCAAGCGCAGCGAAAACTACTCGCAGTGGTACAATGACTTGGTGCTGAAAGCTGACCTCGCAGAGCAGTCAGCAGTGCGTGGATGTATGGTAATCAAGCCCTACGGCTATGCCATCTGGGAAAAGATACAGCGTCAACTCGACGACATGTTCAAGGCGACAGGTGTTGTCAATGCCTACTTCCCCTTGCTCATCCCCAAGTCATACCTCTCTCGTGAGGCCGACCACGTGGAGGGCTTCGCCAAGGAGTGCGCCGTGGTGACCCACTACCGCCTCAAGAGCGACGAGGAGAATGGCGGTGTAGTCGTTGACCCCGCTGCACGTCTCGAGGAGGAGCTCATCATCCGCCCCACCTCAGAGACCATCATCTGGAGCACCTATAAGAACTGGATCCACTCTTACCGCGACCTGCCCATCCTGTGCAACCAGTGGGCCAACGTGATGCGTTGGGAGATGCGTACCCGCCTGTTCCTCCGCACTGCCGAGTTCCTCTGGCAGGAGGGGCACACCGCCCACGCCACCCGTGAGGAGGCCGAAGAGGAGGCAATGCGCATGATCAACCTCTACGGCGAGTTTGCTGAGAAGTACATGGCCGTGCCCGTCGTGAAGGGTGTGAAGAGCGCCAACGAGCGCTTTGCCGGTGCCCTCGACACCTACACCATCGAGGCGCTCATGCAGGATGGCAAGGCGCTGCAGAGCGGTACCTCACACTTCCTCGGGCAGAACTTCGCCAAGGCATTCGACGTGCAGTATGTCGACAAGGAGAACAACATGCAGTACGTGTGGGCCACCTCATGGGGCGTATCGACCCGCCTGATGGGCGCCCTCATCATGGCCCACTCTGACGACAACGGTCTCGTGCTTCCGCCGAAGCTCGCCCCCATACAGGTAGTCATCGTGCCCATCTACAAGAACGCCGAGCAGCTCGCAGCTATCGATGCCAAGGTTGAGGGTATCGCCTCTAAGCTCCGCTCCATGGGCATCAGCGTGAAGTATGACAATGCCGACAACAAGCGTCCCGGATTCAAGTTCGCCGACTACGAGCTCAAGGGCGTACCCGTACGTCTCGTGATGGGTGGCCGCGACCTCGAGAACAACACCATGGAGGTGATGCGCCGCGACACCTTGGAGAAGGAGACCATCTCATGCGACGGCATCGAGGAATATGTAGCACGCCTGCTCGACGAGATTCAGGAGGGTATCTACCGCAAGGCACTCGCTTATCGCGAGGAGCACACCGTAGCCGTCGACACCTACGACGAGTTCAAGGCACAGATCGAGAAGGGTGGCTTCGTGCTCGCCCACTGGGATGGCACTCCCGAGACCGAGGAGCGCATCAAGGAGGAGACCAAGGCAACCATCCGTTGCATCCCCTTCGAGGGCGACACTACCCCCGGCACATGCATGGTTACAGGCAAGCCTTCGGCACGCCGAGTACTCTTTGCTCGCGCATATTAATATTACACGACATAAACGGTACGTGCGGATGGGGCAACTCGTTCGCACGTGCCATTTCCAAAGGACATAACATCAAGAACCAATGAAAAGACTGACCATCCTCGCAGCCGCATTAGCTGTATTCACCGCTTGCAACAACACCAACAAGCGAAATGAGACTCCCTCGACAGAGCCAGCAGCCACCCAAGACACCATCGTTTACGAACACGAGTATATCGTGAAGGTGGGCGACATGGCCCCCGACTTCACCCTGAAGTACACCGACGGTACCGAGTTCACCCTATCACAACAGCGCGGCAAGGTCGTGATGCTGCAGTTCACAGCCAGCTGGTGCGGTATCTGCCGCGGCGAGATGCCCCACATCGAGAGCCGCATATGGCAGCCCCATAAGGACGATGCCGACTTCGTGCTCGTGGGAGTAGACCGCGAAGAACCGCGCGAGGTGGTCGAGGAGTACACCGCCCAGCTGGGCACCACCTACCCCATGCTGCTCGACGAGAGGGGCGACGCCTTTGCCAGCTATGCCCTGCGCAAGTCGGGCATCACACGCAACGTGCTCATCGACCGCGACGGCCGCATCGTGAAGCTCACCCGCCGCTTCGTGGAGCCCGAGTTCAACGACTTGGTGGCCACCATCGACAGCCTCTTGGCGAAGTAAGCACCCTACCCTACAAACACGATAAAAGCGGCCCTAAAGCCGCTTTTGTTATGGAGGTAATATAGGATTTTCCGAAGCACTTTTTTTCCCCGCGTTAGTGTCATCCCGACAAAGCGAAGCGCCGCCGACGCGGAGCATTAGCGTCGGTTGCGACGGAGGGAGGTTTATCTCCCCCGAGGAGCGTGCTCCAGCACTTCTCGCGCAGGGACTTTAGGTTCACCTTTTAGTTCGGCGGCACTCGCTGAGAAAACGTAAACAGGCTTACATTGACTTCAGCCCCTTCGGGCGTCGACCTAAAGGTTCACTTTTGGGTTCATCCGATATTTTGAGTGATAATATCCATTTTATCTCGTACCCATGAATATTTTCACACAGATCCCACGAATCTCACGAAAATGACTGCATCGCAAGAAGTGCTCGCAGTTGCCATCCGGATGAAAACGCTCGGCGGTAAGCCGACAGCAAGGGCGAAGCGACTTGCCTTCGTGAGATTCGTGAGATCTGCGTGAGGTAAAAAAAATAAGCGTGAAACACAGACTCTAGATTCTATCACTTAAAAATCCTGAAGAACCCACTTTTGTTCAGGATGACACAATACACTGGGTAAGCATCTATATTATTGCCTTTACTATTATTATAGAGGATAGGGACATTAAAAATCCAACGAGAAGTAGTAGCCCACGCTCACGCCCCAGAACACCTCGCCCCAGGCAGGGTTATACATCACCTGGGCCGAGACGGGCAGCGAGCCCCCATGCTCAAACTCAAACTCGTGCCCGGCACTGAGGTTCAGGTTATACACGCTGAAGCCCTCGCTGCCATAGTAGTCCGACGCAAAGGGGCAGAATCCTGCGGCAGCGCTAAAGTCCACCTCCCAGACAGAAAACTCGTAGGACACCTCGAAGTAAGAGGGGAAGGCATCGGCCCAATGAAAACGATCACCACCATCCCATATGCCATTATCAAGATGGTTGACGATCGAGTACCACGAGAAGGTCACGGGTACCTCCTCACTCAGCGTGAAGCTGAGGCCGAGGTCGAGATAGTTATCATCAAACGCAGCACCATAGTACTCGCGATAGTTGGCCAGCGAGAGGGTGATGTTACGCCAAGTCGCCTCCACGGAGAGGTCCCACTCGTTATATTCGCCCTTCTGCAATGCTTTGCTGCCCCACGCGCCCATGCTCACCGCCCAGTCGCCCTGCTCATAGTCAAAGTAGGCCGAAGGCTGTATGCTGGGTCCTGCCGAGTTCATACCACGCCATAAGTAATGGCTCGCCGCATCGGCACCTACGGTCATAGACCAGTCACCACGCTCCTGCGCACCAAGCGGAGCCACCGAGCCCCCGATCAGAAGGCCGCAAAGAACAGCTAATACATTGTTTTTCTTCATGTCCTTGTCAAAACAGATTAAAAGGTTAATAAATCACGGGACAAAGATAAGCTAATTTTTCGATTTGGCGAAGACTATGCCTGGTTACTTACTTTTTTATACAGGTTGCCGTAGCTGCCGCTCATAGTAGCAAGATGCGCCCTGCTTCACAGCAGAGCGCACCCCAAAACAAATCTCTAAAAACAAATATACAAACTTTATATTACGGGTCGCCCAGGTACTTGACTATAGTCTTCACTTGCGCCCTTGTAAAGATGCGTTCGCCCTCCTTGTAGCCCTGCTTCTGTAGGGCACCCCACAAGCCGCGTGTGCAGTGCAGGTCTTTATGGAAGAGGCGGACAGCGGTGCTATACTCCCTATCGGGGTAATACGCCTCGGCCAATTCGCCGTAGCCATAGGTTAGAATCTCAAATCTCGCCATAATTGCAGGAACGTTTAGCATAATACACATTTATTGAGAGCATATTAACTGTATACTGTATCTGTATACCTATTTACACTTCATATATACGCCTCGCTCATGATCAAGAACAATGTATCCGCGTTGCTTCCAAGAGTTCAGCATATTTTTCGGATTCGGACTCATCCCCTGCGCCACGCGCACCTCTTGCACTTGCTGCTTGGTAAACTCCTGCGGCAGCAGGGCGAGCAGTGATACGGGGCCACGCTGCACGGCAGAGCGCTCCTCTTCCATATCCTTGTGCATCATGTCGCTGAAGAAACGCATCTTGCACCACATGTCGTAGCGCACGCTCCATGCGGCAAACTCGGCAATCTCGCCCGACCACTGCATGCCGTGGGCAATGTAGAGTAGCATGGCGCGGTAGAAGCCCATGAGCACCGAGCGGAACGAGAACTGCGCATAGGTGCGGTCGTCTATCTCGCGAGCATAGGCGACCTGCTCATCACACATCTGCTCAGCCCACGCGATAGCTTCGGGGCACACGAGCGTACACGAGCAGGTGCACAGGCGGTCGATATAGGGCTGCAGGGCATCGGCAAAGGGCTGCCCATACTGCGCGAACTTGGGGCGCTGCTCGCCCCAGTCATCCTCGTCCTTGATGATGGTGGCGAAGGAGAGGCGCGAGAGGGTACCATCGGCAATGTTCTTGGCAAAATACTTGCGCACGCGCTGTATGGTGGTCGAGGCATTCCAGTTCCACCGCACGCGCACCTTGGCATTGATGGCGTTCGAGGCCACGCGCTCCTGACCATACTTGCCGCAGTCGAAGGCGAGTCGCAAGATGGCACTCACCACGTCAGAGGAGCCGTTGGCCTTGAGGCCGTTGAGCAGTTCTATCTCGTCCATCTGCGTGTAG
>JAZRFA010000164.1:0-7233 GCA_045661085.1 Bacteroidaceae bacterium | reverse complement strand
AGAAAACCGGTAAGCTCGTGGCCATCAAGACCGTGACCGATGACAATGACCTGATGATCATCAACAAGTCAGGCGTGGTAATCCGCCTTAAAGTATCCGATGAAGTCGGAGGCCAAGCGGTCTTAGGAAGACAAACTATGGCTGCAACTCCTTGGCTCACAGAACGACATGGCTACGATCCGACTTAGAAAACCGGTAAGCTCGTGGCCATCAAGACCGTGACCGATGACAATGACCTGATGATCATCAACAAGTCAGGCGTGGTAATCCGCCTTAAAGTATCCGATGTACGTATTCAGGGCCGTGCCACACAAGGTGTGCGCCTCATCAACCTGGGTAAGCGTAACGACCAGATCAGCTCAGTATGTAAGGTGACTACCGAGACCGAGGAACCCGAGGTACAGGATGCTGAGGTCATCGTAGAGGGTGAAGCTCCCATCGTAGAGGTTCCCGAAACCGAGGACAATAACGAACAAACCAACGAATAATAAAGTTTAACAAACGTAATTAATAATCACTAAATCATTAAGAGTATGAAAAAAGTATTATTATTCATGGCAGCAGCAGTGATGTCGGTATCATTGTCTTTCGCGCAGGAAGATGCAAAAGCTGCTGCAAAGGCTGCAAAAGCTGCAGCAAAAGCGCTTAAGGCTGAAATTAAAGCTGCTAATAATGTGCTCCGCGAGGCACAAGGTGCACTTAATGCTCCCGATGGCAATATCGATCAGGCTAACGCACTCATCGAGGCTGCTATGGAGAACAAGCATACTGCCAGCAACCCCGACACCTGGTACACCGCAGGTAAGATTCAAAACAAGATTTATGACAAGGAGAACGAGAAGATGTATCTCCAGCAGGCTTATGATCAGGACAAGTTCTTCGGTAGCCTCTCCAAGATGTTTGACTATTTCATCAAGTGCGACGAGTTGGAGCAGATTCCCGATCAAAAGGGTAAGGTAGTTGTTAAGTATCGTCCCGAGACTAGTGAACTCCTTTCACGTCTTCGCATCAACCTTGTTAGCGGTGGTGTGACCTACTTCAACGAGAACAACAACGAGAAGGCATTCGACCTCTTCTCACAATACATTGATGTTGCTGATGCACCTCTGCTTGCTGCATACAACTTGATGGAGACCGATACACTCATCTACGAGATTGCCTACTATGCTACACTCGCCGGTCTTAAGATGGAGGATTACAACAAGTCGCTCCAATATGTAGACCTTGCGATGAACAAAGAGGACATTGCACAGAAGGCAATTGAATATAAGGCTCTTTCTTACATCAACTTGGGTGACACTGCAAACTGGATCAACACATTGAAGGTAGGTGTAGAGAAATTCCCTTCTACTGAGTATTTCTACTCAAACCTCATTTCTTACTACAACACCAATGGTAATACCGATGAGTTGATGGCTTTTGCCGACGAGATGTTGGAAAAGAATCCTCTGCCCATCTTCCGCTTCGTGAAGGGCTTCGTATATCAGAATATGTCTGACTATGAGAAGGCTATCGAGGAGTACAAGGTAGCTATCGAGCAGGATCCCAACTACACAGGTGCATACCGCAACCTCGGTATTTGCTACTGCCAGTTGGCGCAAAATGCAAGTGATGCAATGTCTAATCTGAATATTAAGAGCAAGGCTTATAAGGAGCAGAAAGAGGTGGTAAGTGGCTACTACCGTTTGGCTCTTCCTATTTATGAGCACTTGCGCAAGATTGACGATGGCACCGATCCCGACGTACGCAGCGCATGGACCAACGGTCTCTACACCTGCTACTACATGCTCAACATGGGCAAGGAGTTCGAGGAGATCGAGAAGATTATCAACAGCGGCTACTAATCCGCAGCGATAAAGACAAACGAAGAGGTCAGCACCGTGGTGCTGGCCTCTATTGTTTTTGTTCACATTGGCGTTAGGCGAGGGTAGGGGCTCTCTCTTGACGATGACTTCAATGTGCTAACCATGACGAGTGAACCGATAATGCTGTTCCAAAACTTGCACAGCTCGGGCAAAGATTGTAATTTTACACGTAAATGTTTAGCGATTAACGGTTATAGGACGCAGCGGAGCTGCTGCAGTTGGCTATTGGCCGTTAGCCGTTAGCTCTCAACCCTAAACACTACACACTACACCCTACACACTAAACACTACACTCTAAACAACCATGAACCCCATTGAAACCCGCCGACTCCTGTTCCGCCCGTGGAGCGTAGACGATGCCGAGGAACTCTTTGCCCTCGCTCAAGACCCCGATGTGGGCCCCCGTGCCGGATGGCCACCCCACCAGTCGGTAGAGGAGAGCCGTGAGGTGATACGCACCGTCTTTGCCAGCGACCATGTGTGGGCACTGGTGGAGAAGTCCACCGGCCATATCGTGGGATGCATGGGCTACTACACCCACGAGGAGAGCAATATCGGCATTGCTGAGGAGGAAGCCGAAGTGGGCTACTGGATAGGGCGACCCTATTGGAACCGAGGACTGTGCACCGAGGCCTTGCGAGCGATGGTGGACCACTGCTTCAACACCGTGGGGTACCTCACTCTATGGGCCGACTTCTTCGTCGACAACCCCGCCTCAAGTCGTGTGATGGAGAAGTGCGGCTTCCGCGACACAGGGCGCATCAACTACCTGAGCCAACTCTACCGCGGCGACGAACGCCCCGTAAAGGTGATGCGGCTCGACTATGCGCTATAAGCGGCGCTAGAACTTTGATGAGTATATTCTAAAGAAGAGTTAATCTATTCAGTTGAAATGAACATACAAGATAGAATCGTCACTCTGCTGAGTGAAATAGGAAAGGGCTTATACGAAAAAGAGGCTGAGCTGCGCCTCGGACTGCTGGCTGCGTTGGCTGGCGAGAGCATCATCCTGCTGGGTCCTCCAGGAGTGGCCAAGAGCATGGTGGCACGAAGGCTGAAGGAGGCCTTCAGCGATGCTCGCTCGTTTGAATACCTGATGTCGCGATTCTCCACACCCGACGATATCTTCGGCCCCGTGAGCATAAGCAAGCTGAAGGTGAGCGATGCCTATGAGCGTGTGACGCAGGGCTATATGCCCGAGGCCGATGTGGTTTTTCTCGATGAGATATGGAAGGCGGGACCTGCTATACAGAATACGCTGCTCACAGCACTTAATGAGAAGGTGTTCCGCAATGGAGACAAGGAGATGAAGCTGCCGCTCAAGCTATTGGTGGCTGCATCGAACGAGCTGCCTGCCGAGGGTGAGGGACTGGAGGCGCTGTGGGATCGTTTCCTGGTGCGCTATGTGTCGGAGCCCGTGAAGGACAAGGGGACCTTCCTTTCCATGATATTGGACACCGAGGAGGTGCAGTTCTCGGACCGACTGAAGGAGCTGCAGATAACGTCTGATGAGTATGCCCAATGGCGCAAACAGATTGCCGAGGTGGAGGTGGACTCGACCGTGCAGGCCAGCATCCTCTACATACGGGAGCAGCTGAAGCATGTGGCCGACAAGACTGGCGAGACGGCATTTAGCATCTATGTCAGCGACCGCCGATGGAAGAAGGCGGTGAACCTGCTGCGGGCATCGGCCTTCGTGCACGGACGCCAGCAGACGAACCCCACCGACATTGCCGTGCTCTCATACTGCCTGTGGAACGAGCCCATAGAGCGCGAGGTGGTGAGGGAGATTGTCACCAAGTCGGTATTCGCCGAGGTAAGCCGCATGCACGAACAGCTACAACATGAGGTGGACAAGGCCCTGCGCAACAAGCGGGCCATGGCAGCACTGAGGGCTTCGAAGGAGTTGGCACGGACAGAAGACAGGAACCTCATCCTATTCGACGATTTCTACTATCGACTCTCGACATACAACACGGGCAACACCTATATCTTCGCTTCGGACTACCATCGCCTGCCCGATATGAGCGAGCGGAGATCAATCCTCGGCCATCTGTACAATGACCAGACCGACCCGAAGAAGGAACGCATCAGAGCATTCGAAAAACCGGGACTGAAAGGAGTGGACTTCAACGATGGACGCAAGGTGCACCTCATGCGCGACCGTGAATACTTGTACATCGATGGGGTGCGCTGCGAACTGGAGCGCTACTCGGCACGCGAGATGGCTGCAGCCAAGAGTGCGAGTGAGACGGTGCTGGAGTTTAAGGAGCACGACTACGAAACCACCATAGAACAGATCGCTCAGTTGCTCAATGGCATCATCATGAACCTTGGCAGCAACCTGTTTGTCACCCCCGAAGACAGGCGTTACATACAAGCGATGGTCAATGAATATATGAAGAGTGTGGCGCAGACGCGAGCTGACATTAGCGACTTGTTGTATGGCTAAAATTATACGTAGTAAATATTTTCAAGAGTTGCACGAGGAATCCCAAAGGTATTACGAACAAACAGGAAAAATTCCTCGAAGCAACATAAGGGATAGTGGGTTGCACTATAGGATGACCCTAGATGCCTATGCCAAAGAAAACGAGATCACGTGGGAACCGACTGCTGAAAATGATAAAAAACTAGAGAAGTTGGTGTGCCAAGAAATTGGAGACCCTTATAGTGAATATTACTTTGCCGACCCCAAGCATTATATCAACATCCTGGATGAATTCGTAAGAACAGGTCAAGCACCCGACCGCGCTGCACCTTGGGAGGATGAATATCTGGAGAAGTACCTTCGCGAGGTGATGGGCGACCCCTTTGTGGCCTACAGCGTCCTGAGCGATGAGGTGAAAGCACGTATCTTCTACGACAACATGCTGGCATTTATCAAGCAGATTATCACTCGCGAGAACTTCAGAAAGACTTGCGCCCAAGGACAAACGCAGAAGATGCAGCAGGCCCTGCAGTGGAGCGAGCGCAAGAAACGTGATGGGTGGAGCCGACTGCTATCAGAGATCAGCGACGAGTACGAGGAGTTCGGTTTCGACGAGCGCTACTACCGCGACAAGTTTGAGGGCGAAGGCGAGCTGGCCGATGAGGAGACTTGGCAGAAAATGATTGAGGACTGGAGCCGTGCCTTCGACCAGAAGCAACAGCAACTGCGCCAGCGCGACATTGACGAGATAAAGGACAGCAACAGCAACATCCTGAAACAAAACATCAAGGACATCCCCGAGCACCTCAAAAAGAAAGGGGTAGAGAAAGAGATGTTTTACCAGGTGTGGGGACTCATGGGCGGACAGTGGAACAGCCTCATCTTCGACCAACACCTGCGCATCGCCAAGCTGCAGAAGCAATACCCCCAACTGGAGCAGATAGCGGGTAAGATGGGCCGCTTGGCCGATGACGATGCCACCCAACGCATGTCCGTAGCCATAGGCGGAAGCATGAAGATGGAGCATGCAGCCAAGAGCGACATCCTGGGCGTCACGCTCAGTCAGGACATACACGCGATGTTACCACTCGAACTAGCCCAATGCAGCGACGAGGCACTATACGATGTGTTTCTATATAAATATGCCACCAACAGCCTGCAGACCTTCCGCCACAAGAGCGAGCTACTGAAGCCCTCACGCAATGTGGCTCCGCGTCCGGCACGTCTGCAAGGACCGATGATTGTGTGCGTAGACCGCTCGGGAAGTATGGCAGGTCTGCCCGAACAGCTGGTCAACTCACTGATGATGCGCCTCCTCCTCCTTGCCGAGCGACAGAAGCGCGACCTCTACCTCATCTCCTTCTCGGTAAACGCAACACCCATCGAGATCAGGAAGAACAGAACCGCCGTGCTCGACTTCTTCCGCCAACAGTCCGTAGGCGACACCAACGCCACCAAGATGCTGCAACAGGTGTTTGCCCTGCTCGCCTCAGGGCACTACATGTCGGCCGACGTGCTGTGGTGTACCGACTTCCGCATCCCACTGAGCAGCGCATCACAACGCAAGGAACTGCTCAACTATCGCCGCCAAGGCACCAAGTTCTACGGCCTCAAGATAGGCCAGGCCTTCGACCTCGGATGGGCAGAATACTTCGATGAGATAGTGGAGGTGGCGATATGAGCTATCAATAACCGATAGAAGATATTTGTAATCCTCCTCGAGGGCCCCGTGGCACCTTGCTGAGCCTTCATCTTATATTCTTTTCGCGAAATAAATTCATTTTCTTGCGAATTGTGTAAGAAAACACTACCTTTATCACTATAAATAGAGAAGCGTATGATTACGATGAATGCCGCCGAGTTGCAATCTTTCCGTCCTTACCACCCGGGCGAGTTGTTGAAGGAAGAGTTGGAATGCCGCGAAATCAAGCAGAAAGATTTCGCCGCAAAGTTTGGCCTGTCCTATACCGTCTTCAACGAAGTATTGAACGGCAAGCGTCCCGTATCTATTGAGTTGGCTCTATTGATGGAGGCCGCCTTGGGAATCAATGCCGATGTGCTTGTAAAGATGCAGACAGACTATAATATCCAAACAGCCCGCAAGAGCACCACACTGATGAAAAAGCTGAACGAGATACGCAAGATTGCTGCCGTATTCTGATGATTTGTAGCCACTAATAAACGCTCCCCGGTTCTTCATTGAATCGGGGAGTGATGTGTTTGTCTCAGTGCGAATATCTAAACAGCCACCCCAGATGATTTGCTCGACCCGATTACGGCGCTACTCCTTCATCCGAAGTGGCTGGTGATTAAGAATATCTCCTTTATACTAATAACAAATATTACAAGGAGTTCTCCCTTTGCTTCTTGCACTACTTTCTGAAATACTCACAATACTTCCAGAGCATCTATTCAGCCCACTACATCTGCTACTACTATGGTATCTTTCTGCGTATTGCCCAGTGCAAATATATACGCTTTCTCCTCCAAAAGAGGAATTTACTTCGGGTTCAAAACAAGAATTTAGCAATAAAGCCAATCCAAAGAAACAGATTTTTTTTACTAATTTCATAATTGATAGTCGTTATTGCACCCAACTATCAATCACGCCATGACGCAACAAGGGCATAAAAAGGACGTGATGCACCTTATTTGCGTCCAGCTGAGAGGCAGCCTCGGAATGGAAACCCCTGACCGTTTCTATAATAATGCACCACGTCAAACGTGTATGCATTGCTACAAGACACGATCAGAGTTGTTCGCACCGAACACCTCTATTACGTATTATTTCAGAACGTTGTTATTTCCAATAAGTTTCCGAGGCTTTTGGCTGAACGCGAAATAATAGCGAATGCTTAATTTTTCCAATATGTCTTTGGATATTTGCCACAAGGCGGCTACTATCCGAGTGCAAATATAACGATATTTTCCGAAGTT
>JAZRFA010000163.1:0-6477 GCA_045661085.1 Bacteroidaceae bacterium | reverse complement strand
GAGCGCCATCTGGCCACCCTTGAGGAGGATCTTCTCGATACCGAGCTGCTTGCCCAAGCGACGCAGGGGTACGACGCGCAGCAGCTCTTCGCCCGTAGGGGGCACGGAGCCGAAGCGGTCGGTGAGGCGGGTGCGGAACTTGCGGAGCTCCTCGTCGCTCTCCAAGCTGTCGAGCTCGCGGTATACGAGCATGCGCTCGCTGCTGGTGGGGATATACTCGTCGGGGAAGAGGAGCTCGAGGTCGCTCTCGACGGCACACTCCTCGACGAAGCCCTCACCGCTGATCTTGCCATCGTCGCCGGTATCGCCCATGAGGAGGTCGGCAAACTCATTGGTCTTGAGCTCGTGCACGGCCTCGCCCAGAATCTTCTGGTAGGTCTCGTAGCCGAGGTCGGCGATGAAGCCGCTCTGCTCGGCACCGAGGAGGTTACCTGCACCGCGGATGTCGAGATCCTGCATGGCGATGTGGATGCCGCTGCCCAAGTCAGTGAAGTTCTCGATGGCCTGCAGGCGACGGCGTGCCTCGGGAGTGAGCACCGAGAGGGGCGGAGCCAGGAGGTAGCAGAAGGCTTTCTTGTTGCCACGACCCACACGGCCACGCATCTGGTGCAGGTCGCTCAGGCCAAAGTTGTGGGCTGCATTGATGATGATGGTATTGGCATTGGGGATGTCGATACCGTTCTCCACGATGGAGGTGGCGATGAGCACGTCGTAGTCGTGGTTGACGAAGCTCATGATGACCTTCTCGAGCTCCTCGGGCGGCATCTGTCCGTGACCGATGCAGACGCGGGCATCGGGCACGCAGCGCGTGATGAGGGCGGCCAGCTCGAGGAGGTTCTGTATGCGGTTGTTGATAAAGAAGAGCTGTCCGTTGCGGCTGAGCTCGAAGTTGACGGCCTCACGGATGATCTCCTCATTGAAGGTGTGCACCTCGGTCTGTATGGGGTAGCGGTTGGGAGGCGGAGTCTGTATGACGCTCAGGTCGCGGGCACCCATGAGCGAGAACTGCAGGGTGCGCGGGATGGGCGTAGCGGTGAGCGTGAGGGTGTCGACGGAGACCTTGAGCTGGCGCAGCTTCTCCTTCACCGATACGCCAAACTTCTGCTCCTCGTCGATGATGAGCAGGCCGAGGTCCTTGAACTGCACCGACTTGCTGATGAGCTTGTGGGTACCCACAACGATGTTGACCTCGCCGCTTTTGAGGCCCTCGAGCACCTTCTTGGTGTCGGCAGCCGAGCGGGCACGGCTTAGGTACTCCACCTTACAAGGCAGGTTCTTGAGGCGCTCCGAGAAGGTGCGCCAGTGCTGATAGGCCAGCACGGTGGTGGGGACGAGTACAGCGACCTGCTTGTTGTCGCACGCGGCCTTGAAGGCGGCACGCACGGCTACCTCGGTCTTGCCGAAGCCCACATCGCCACACACGAGGCGGTCCATGGGGCGCTCACGCTCCATATCGCCCTTCACGTCGAGGGTGGCCTTGAGCTGGTCGGGGGTGTCCTCGTAAAGGAAGCTGGCCTCGAGCTCGTGTTGCAGGAAGCTGTCGGGGCTATAGGCAAAGCCCTTCTCCTGTGCACGCTGCGAGTAGAGCTTGATGAGGTCGCGGGCAATATCCTTGATCTTGGTCTTGGTGCGCTCCTTGAGCTTCTCCCAAGCACCCGTACCGAGCTTGTTGATGCGTGGCGCCTCGCCCTCCTTGCTCTTATATTTCGATATCTTGTGCAGCGAGTGGATGGATACGAACACCACATCATCGTTGCTATAGACGAGTTTGATGACCTCCTGGGTGCTATTGCCGTTGGGCATGCGCACGAGGCCGGCAAAGCGGCCCACACCATGGTCGATATGCACCACATAGTCGCCCGGCTCGAACTGCGAGAGCTCCTTGAGCGAGATGGCCATCTTACCACTACGTGCCTTGTCGCTGCGGAGGTTGTACTTGTGGAAGCGGTCGAAGATCTGGTGGTCGGTGAAGCAGGCCACACGCATCGTGGCATCGGTGAAGCCTCCGTGGATGGTCTTGTCGACCGCCGTGAAGGGAATATCGTTGCCGCGTTCCTCGAAGATGGTCTTCAGGCGCTCGGCCTGCTTGGCGCTGTCGGTGAGGATATAGAGCTGGTAGCCACGATTGATGAGGTCGGTGAGCGACTGCTCCACCAACTCGAAGTTCTTATGGAAGAGGGGCTGGGGGGAGGTCTCGAAGTTTATCGTGGCCTGCACCGTGGTGCTGGCCTTGGTGCCAAACTCGATGCGGCGGAAGACTTGGGTCTTGCGGATAAAGTCGGCAGCATCCAACAAATTAAGATTACACTCTGTAACCTCATTCGCTGACTGTACGGCCTGCGATGAAAGTCCCTCTTTGGCTAATTGTTCTATCCGTTCATATGCCCACAAATAGTCCTGAAACGCAAGGGCCGAGCCCTCGGGCAGGAAGTCGAAGAACGATACCATGCCCTGCTCCCCTGCCCCATCGAAGTTGGGCACGATGCTGATGTGGCTCACCTTGTCGCGCGAGAGCTGTGTCTCAATCTCGAAGGTGCGTATGCTATCAATCTCGTCGCCAAAGAGGTCGATACGGAAGGGGTATTCCGAGGCGTAGGAGAAGACGTCTATGATGCTACCACGCACGGCAAACTGCCCCGGCTCATACACATAGTCGACCCGTTCGAAGCCCTCGCTCACAAGCGTTGCCTCCATCTTGGAAATTTCTACGGTGTCGCCCACCGCCAAAGTAATGGAGCGATCGCTGATCGTGTCGCGCGACACCACCATCTCGGCCAAGGCGTCGGGGTAAGAAACGATATAGAGGGAAGCCCCCTCAACTCCCCCCGAGGGGGAGCTTTTAGACATCGCGGACTCTAAAGTCCCCCTTCGGGGGGGATTTAGGGGGGCCTCCACCAGTCTCGTCAGCACCTCGGTGCGCAGTACCTCGTTGGCCGAGTCCTTCTGGCCATACTTGATGGCGCGCTTATAGGATGAAGGGAGGAAGAGCACCCTACTCTCGCCCAACATCTGTGTGAGGTCGTGGTAAAAATAACCCGCCTCTTCGAGATCATTCAGCACGAAGAGAGTTACTGGTGTTTGCCATGGCTTCTCTGCCGAGGCCAATGCCGCAAACAACATGGGAGTTGCCGAGGCCGAGAGGCCCTTGAAGTGCATCGTGTGCACACTGTCATCGCTCCACACCTTATGCACCGCCGCCACACCCGAGTGCCCGGCAAAGCGCTTCACCAAGTCGATTATTTCCATATAGCTTCAATACCTTTAGGGCAGATGCGACCATTGCCCCATCTGCCATCCACCATTTATGTACGGCAAAGGTATATAAACTTTATCAAAAAGCGATGAGCGATTGACAAAAATCCTAAAGAAAAATAGGACAATGCCCCTCTGTAACTTGAAGAGCGATTGCATACCAAGTCTCTATGCCGCCCTGCCTACCCTTCAGAGGATGTATGCGACTAAAGCCTCCCCCACCCCCGCTCGGCGACATAGATGCCCACCAAGATGAGTACCGTACCCAGGAAAGCGATGGGTGTGAAGGGTTCGCCCAAGATGGCAACCGAGCAGGCCAGCGACACGAGGGGCTGGGTATACATATAATTGGAGGCACGTATGGTGCCTATCTTCTCCAACACGAGATTCCACGAATAGAAGCAGAGCATCGAAGCCACCACGGAGAGGAATAGGATGTTGCCCCACACCACAGGATGAGCGAAGCTGGAGAGATGAAGCCCTCCTCCCATACCGCAGGCGATGAAGGGAATCATAGTGACGATACCATAGAAGAATATCTTGCGGGTGACGAACCATGTGGAGTATCTCCCGTCGAATCGGCGGATAATCACACTGTAGATCGCCCATGAGATGGCAGCCACAAGTGCCAATGCATCGCCCAAGGGGTGTATCTTGAGCACCGTACCATTGAGCACCACAAAGCCCACACCAAGGAGTGCCACAGCAGAGCCTACGAGAAGCTTTCGGGTGAGGCGCTCCTTGTAGCACAAGCTGGTGAGCAGCACGGTAAGCACGGGAGTGGTACACACGATGAGTGCGACATTCGAGGTGATAGAGTAATCGATGGCAGTATTCTCGGAAAGAAAGTAGAGCGTACCGCCCGTAAAACCGGCCAAGGCGAGACAGAACTCATCGATCCACGTATCAGCCCAAACCTTACGTGAACAAAACCACGTAAGGGCATAGGCTATGATGAAGCGGTAGAACATAATCTCGGGCGGAGTGAGTCCATGGGTGAGCAGCACCTTGGTGGAAGCAAAGGTTGTGCCCCACACCAAGATGGTAACCAACGCGAGGATATGATAGCCCCAAGAGGTTCGAGAAACAGTCATCCCCAACGTCTTTTACCCTACTCTATATACACCGTGATGCCGCCACTAAGTTGAAGGAGTGAAATCTCGCACAACTTAGTATTGTACTCGGCCACGAGGATGCGCTCTTCGGCATCGAGAAGGCTCTTCTGCGCTTCACGCATCTCGATACCTGAGAGGTCGCCCAAGAGGTAGCGCTCGTGGGCAATGTCGTAGTTTTCGCGTGCAGCGATGACATTCTCCTTCTCGAGGGCGAGAAGCATACGGTTGTTCTCGTAGGCTTGCCACAAGTCGGCAAGGTCGGTATAGAGCGAGAGTGTGAGGTCATACTCTTCCAGCTCGGCATTCTTCACATTGAGACGAGCATTGCGTTGCTCACTGCGGCGCTTGCCGTCATAGAGATTAAAGCCGACCGAAACCCCTACATCCCCACTCCACTGGTTGCGACGCAGGGTACCTCCTGCACCGTAGTGATTGGTACGGTAGCCATAGCCGCCATTAAGCTTCACATAGGGATAGTTGCGTGAGCGCACACTACGAAGTTCAATATCGGCCAAAGTGCGGTTTTGCGCTGCCATAATCATAGAGGCATTATTCTCCTTCGTTTGCATCCATAAGTCATCGAATGTAGGAAGCGTGAGAAGGGCGATATTCTCTTCCAAAGTAGTAAAGTTGACATCCAAGCTATCTTGTGCCATGAGCTCATGCAGACGGATGCGTGATGAAGCCAATAGTTCGCGCTGCTTGAGGCACTGAGCACTGTCGGCATTGAAGTCGACGCGAGCCTGCAGGAGGTCGAGACGAGAGAGTGAACCTATCATCCAACGCTCATACACGATACGGAGGCGTTCGCGTGAGAGCTCTACAGCAGACACATAGTTCTGCAGGCGCTGGCGTTGTTGTACGAAGTTGTAGTACTCGGCGGTAAGCTCGGCCATATAGTTCTCGACGGCAAGGCGGGTCTGAGTGGATGATATGAGGCTAAGTTCGCGCAAACGGTCATAGTTGGCTACGGTCTTGAAACCATCGAAGAGGGTCCACGACACATCGATACCCGCATCGATACCGTCGTCATAGATACCACGATTCTTGGCAACACCGCCCTCGCGTGAGGTGGTGTTATTGCCATAAGCCGAACCGCTATACCCTGCCGAGAGGCTCACCGAGGGGAGCAAACCGGCATTCTCCATCGTGGCATTATTGGCAGCCATCTGCTCCTCATTGCGGATGATGCGGAGCGAGTAGTTCTTGTTGAGTCCCTTCTCCAAGCACTCCTTCAATGTCGTGGGACGAGCATCTTCAGAAGCTTTTAATGTCTCACTATGAAGGGTAGAGAGGATGGAGGTGGTGTCGGAATTGAAAATTGAAAATTGAGAATTATTTGCCTCTGGATGGAGTGTCTGCTTACAGTTGTCTGTTGTCAGTTGTCCAGCAAAAGCACTCCTGACTCCTGTAACTCCCAATGTAAGCAGCGCGGCTGCTATGTAGATATATCGTTGTTTCATTGCTGTTCCTCCTCTTTTGATAGGTCAGTAGAGATGTAACTATAGATGGCAGGCACCACATACATGGTCATGATGGTCGAGATGAGCATACCACCCACAACGGCTGTACCCATGGCGATACGTCCGTTGGCACCTTCGCCCGTAGCAAACATCAGGGGCAGCAAGCCGAGCATGGTAGAGGTACTGGTCATCAAGATAGGACGCAAGCGCTGCACAGAGGCTTCGCGGATGGCGGTCATCTTGTCCTCACCACTCTTCTGACGCTGGTTGGCAAACTCCACGATGAGGATACCATTCTTGGCCACGAGTCCCACAAGCATAATCATACCAATCTCAGAGTAGATATTCATCGTCTGCTCACCCACAAGCATGAAGATGAGGGCACCGAAGATGGCCAAGGGGATAGTAATCATGATGATGATGGGGTCCTTGAAGCTCTCAAACTGAGCAGCCAGGATGAGGTAGATGAGCAGGAGTGCTAAACCGAAGGCGAAGAAGAGGCTCGATGAGCTCTCGCGGAACTCCTTGGACTCACCCGACAGGGCGGTGCGGAAGGTGTCGTCGAGCACCTCAGCGGCAATCTTATCCATCTCATCGAGACCATCACCGATGGTCTTACCCTCGGCCAAACCAGCCGAGATGGTGGC
>JAZRFA010000162.1:0-17578 GCA_045661085.1 Bacteroidaceae bacterium | reverse complement strand
CGTCGAGAAGGTCGTTGATACCTACTACCTGAATGTCGTTACCGAAGTTCTTCACTGCAGCGCGGAAAACCATACGGCCGATACGACCGAAACCGTTAATACCAAGTTTAATCATTGTACTTAAATTTAATTAAAACGTTTATAATTAAAATAAAATCTCGTTTTCTTTTACCAATCTTCGGTGAATCATCATCCGCAATTGCATCGCTCAGCAGTGCTACAAGCCACCATAAGCAGGGCAAGGGCAAAGTAGAGCAGTCGATAATAACGTGAGTTCATAATCCACCTTTTTCTTATTCCTCTGCAAATTTAAGATAATCTTTTCATATTTGCACCTAAAATAGTGACAAAATCACACGAAATAGCATAAAAAATCAAGTTCTCCACGAAAAACGCGCTTCGTTTGCCACTTGGAATTAACATTCTTCCCTGCAACCCTGCATTTTTTGTAGCGAAACTCCTCCTTGACTCGTCAACCGTCAATCTGCCGGTTTGTCTTTTTAACGATGAGGATGCCTGCTTCGTAGAGCAGCCACATGGGGAGTGCGACGAGCATGAGGGTGAACACATCGGACGTGGGGGTGATGATGGCTGCCACGATGAGCAGTGCCACGATGACGTGGCGGCGGTAGCGTCTCATCAGCGAGGCGTTGATGATGCCCATGCGTCCCAGCACCCAGCAGAGGACGGGTATCTCGAAGAGGATGCCCATGGCGAGGGTGATGCTCATGAGGCTGCTCATGTAGGACTCAAGGGTGATGGTGTTGGCCACAGCTGTGCTCACCTGGTAGGTGCCGAGGAAGCGGAACACGAGGGGGAAGATGAGCAGGTAGCTAACCGCCACGCCCAGCACGAAGAGCAGGTAGCCCCAGCCCACCAGGCGTATGGCTTGGCTCCGCTCATGGGTATAGAGCGCAGGCGACACGAAGCGGAAGAGCTGGTAGATGAGGTAGGGTGAGGTGACGAGCACCCCGGCATAGAGCGATGCCCTCACGTGGAGGAGAAACTGGTGTGCGAGCCCCGTGTTGATGAGCTGCACGTCCATGTCGCCCATAGCCGTCAGTGGGGTTGCCCTGAGGGCTTGGCTTATCTTGTCCATCAGGCGATAGGTGATGAATCCCTCATTCTGTGGGGCGAGGATGATGCCGAAGAGCTCCTCCTTGAAGAGGAAGGCCACGATGGCACACGCCACCACGGCGACAGCCATACGTATGAGGCTGCCGCGCAACTCGTCGAGGTGTTCCCAGAAGGTCATGGCGGGCTTAGCGGTAGAGGTCCTATAATGTTGTTCGCGGTAAAGGCGCGAGCAGCTGCTTACTCCTCCTTCTTCTCTTCCTGGTCGGTACCGTTCATGCCGTCCTTGAAGCTGCGCACACCCTTGCCGAGCCCCTTCATCAGTTCGGGTATCTTCTTACCTCCAAAGAGGAGCAATACGATGAGGGCGATGATGATAATCTCTTGAAATCCGATTCCAAACATGGTTGTATTTTTGTTTAGGGTTTATTGTTTAACAATTTCATTGTTGAGCTTTGGCTGCGCTCGCGGTGTGATTTATAAGCAAGCTTATATCACGCTCGCTGGCACAAACCTTAGTGTTTAGTGTTTAGGGTTAATGCACCTTCGGTGCGGTTAATATGGCTATGCCATGGTTAATCGGCTACGCCTGGTTAATGCACTTCGTGCGGTTTCCTTTGTCGTCGGCGTTTTCGTTAATCTGTAATCGTTAATCGTTACCCCTTAACCAGCAATCTCCAATTGCGATTAACCGTGCGAAGCACATTAACCTTTAACCCTCAGCAGCAGGTATCCGCCAATCCATTGGAGCAGCATGCCGGGGTATCCTATGCGGAAGTCCTGCAGTGCCATGTTGAGGCTACCTGTGAGGGCCCATTCGCCCAAGGTGCCGAGCACCTGGTAGGCGAGGACGACAGCCAGGAGCGAGGGTAGGGTGACCTTCTGTGTACGCTGAGCCATCCATCCGGCGGCAAGGGCCAGTAGGGTCGACTTGACGAGGATGATGGGTAGCATCGCCTCAGCGGGCATGCCGAAGAGCAGGTGATTGACTATGGGCGAAGCCAGTGCGGTGAGCAGTCCCACCTTCCATCCATACTTATAGGCCCCCACGAGGGTGAAGAAGTAGATGGGCAGCCACGTAGGTCCTCCCATTGCCATGAGGTGACACAGCTGGGGCAAGATGATGTTGCCGGCGATGAAGATGAGCGCCATCCAGTAGGTCCTCGCCTCGCGGTACGAGAGTGTGTAGAGGTTGATTGTCTTTTCCATTTATTTGAGTTTGTTTATAAAGTTACTTATTGCATCCACCATGTCGTCGATGGTGGTGAGGTCCACGCAGAGCATCTCCACGGGACACAGTCCGTCGCCACGGCGGTTGACGATGCGGTCGGTCACCTCCCGGTAGCTGACCTCGACGCCATGCTCCTGCAGCAGGGCAAGGGCCGGATGGCTGATGACATCGGCATACACCTCGCATGCCCCGCCATAGATCATCAGGGCGGCAGCCCCTTTGCCTATGACCTTGTCGGCGATGTGTGCTCCTCGTAGGAACTGCTCCTCTCCCTGGCACAGCTGCCATAGGTCGGCCACGCCACGCTGGTGGAAGGTGCGCGTGTCGTCCCCCTTGCGGATGACGCAGGAGTGACCCCCTTGGTGCAGTATGTCGATCAGTGTCTCCATGCTCCGTCGCGTGTGTTACAGGGTGTTCTGCTTCAGCTCCTCCACGAAGCGGTCTATGCGGTGCAGCTGCTGCGGTATGTTGATGCGTTGCGGACAGTGCTTGCTGCACTGGTTGCATCCGATGCAGTGGTTGGCCTGGCGCAGCTTGGGCACGCTGCGGTCATAGCCTACGAGGAAGGCGCGGCGAGCCTTGCGGTAGTTCGCGTCCTGCTGGTCCTCGGGGATGTTACCCTCGTTGACGCACTTGTTGTAGTGTAGCAAGATGGCGGGTATGTCGATGCCGTAGGGGCAAGGCATGCAGTACTTGCAGTCGTTGCACGGGATGGTGGGGTACTGCTTGAGCAGTCGGCCCGTCTCGTAGAGAAACTCCTTCTCCTCCTCGTTGAGTGGCACCAGGGGCGAGTAGGTGCGCAGGTTATCCTGCAGATGCTCCATGTAGGTCATGCCGCTGAGCACGGTGAGGATGATTTCCGGTGTTCCGGCAAAGCGGAAGGCCCACGAGGCCACGCTGCTCTCGGGTGAGCGCTGCTTGAGTCGTCCCACGATGTGGTCGGGCACCTTCGACAGACGACCGCCGAGCAGCGGTTCCATGATGATGCCGGGGATGCCCGCCTTGACGAGCGACTCGTAGAGCCCCTTGGCGTTCGAGCCGTCCCAGTCCACATAGTTGAGCTGTATCTGTACGAAGTCCCAGTGGTACTGGTCATGTAGTGCCAGCAGCTCGTCGAATACCTCTTGTGAGCCATGGAACGAGAATCCCAGGTGGCGTATGCGGCCCGCCTTACGCTCCTCGAGCAGGAAGTCCATCATGCCGTTATCTACATAGCGTCGGCGGAAGTTGTCCATGCCTCCACCGCCGAGCGAGTGCAGCAGGTAGTAGTCGATATAGTCCACCTGCAGCTCCTTGAACGAGCGGTGATACATCGCCATGGAGTTCTCCCGTGAGGGGTTCGAGAAGTTCGACAGCTTCGTGGCGATATAGATCTTCTCTCTCGGGTGTCGCTTGAGCGCGATGCCCGTAGCCTTCTCCGACCATCCCTGCACATACACCGGTGCCGTGTCGAAGTAGTTCACCCCATGGGCGATGGCATAGTCGACCAGCTCGTTCACCGCATCTTGATCGATGATGCTTCCCTCCCCCTCGGGGTTTTCGAAGGTAGGCCAGCGCATGCAGCCATAGCCCAGTATCGACACCTTGTCATTATGCAGCGAGGCGAAGCTGCGGTAGGTCATTTTATCCGTGGGCACGGGTCCCAGCTCGCCGCTGGCGGCCTCTGCCTGTGGTTTCGGCTTGCAGCCATAGAGTGTGGCAGCCCCCGTAGCGGTGCTTATGCCCACGATCTTTAGGAATTCTCGTCTATCCATGTTTTTGTTTAGAAGTTTAGGGTGTAGTGTTGAGAGTTAGGAGTTGCCCTCCAGATGGTAAGCCAAAAGCTAACAACCAACCTCCCACTCTCAACTTTCAATTCTCAATTTTCAATTCTCAATTGATTTTGTGTCTCTCGTGGCCCTCCACGTAGATAGCGCTGAAGGGACGTGCCGGGCACAGGTGTTCGCAGGCACCGCATCCGATGCATCGCTCGATGTCGATGACCGGTATCTTTGGTGAGCGCCTGTCCTCGGCATCGGAGTGCACCATCTGTATGGCACCCACGGGGCAGTGGCGGGCACAGTTGCCGCAGGGCACCCCGTCGGTGAGGGGTATGCAGTTCTTCTTCACCCACACCGCGTGTCCTATCTGTGTCGACGACTTGTCCTCGCGTGTGATGGGTCGTATGGCTCCTGTGGGGCACACCTCCGAGCATCGTGTACACTCGGGTCGGCAGTAGCCCCGCTCATAGGTCATCTCCGGCTGCATCAGTCGGGTCAGGTCTGTCGAGGGCTTCAGCACATCGTTCGGGCAGGCCGACACGCACAGCTGGCACGCCGTGCAGTGCTTGGCAAAATTGCGTGCGCCGAGCGCTCCGGGCGGCACTAGGTGCGTCTGTCTGTCGGGCACCACCTTATCCTGTATGGCCGCCAGTCCGCCATCCACCTTCATCTCCTGAGCCTTGACAGCCGCTGTGGCCCCCACCACGGCCGTCGTGGTGAGGAAGGTGCGGCGCGAGGTGTCCACGGGTGCAGGCTCAGCTGCCTTGCTCTCCGCCTTGCGATGCACATATTTGATGCCCTGCTTCTTGCAGGTGCCTATGCAGTCCATGCACGCCACGCAGCGAGTGTAGTCGATGCACTTCTCCTTGCTGTTGATGCATGCCGCCTTGCAGTTGCGCTCACAGAGACCGCAGCTGTTACACTTCGTCGTGTCGATGACCGGTTTCAGCCATGCATATCGGGCGATATATCCCAGCACCGTTCCCACGGGGCATATGGTGTTGCAGTAGGTGCGTCCACCGCGCCATGCCAGCACCGCCAGTATGGCGAGCGTGGCTAGCGCCACGGCGAAGGTCACCCCACTGCGCACCCACACCTCCACCTCGTAGAAGGCATAGCTGCCCATCCTCTCGGCCACGTAGGCCAGCCCGTTGTTGCCCCATCGGTAGAGGGGTGCCAGCAGGTTACCTGCGATGCGGCCATAGGCGCTGTAGGGCGCTAGCAGGTGAGCAATGACGCCACTGCCCAGGCAGAGCGAGATGACAAACAGCGTCAGCACGACGATGCGTAGCCACGGTTTTTCGGGTGAGTACGCGTAGCGATTGCGCTTGCTCTTCTTACCCATCCAGGCAAAGAGGTCCTGCATCACTCCCAGCGGACAGATCACCGAGCAGTACACCCTGCCCAGGATGATTGTCAGTAGCATGAGTGCCACCACCACGCCCACGTTCAGGGCGAGTAGGGCAGGGAGCAGCTGCACCTTGGCCATCCATCCCAGCCAAGCGTGTAGTGCCCCTGTGAAGTCCAGGAACAAGGCCGTGATGCCCACGAAGAACACTGCGGCCAGCGTGATTCTAATTTTCCGTAACATAATCGATGATTGTGTGTATGTGTTTCTCGGTGAATACCATTTTGGTAAATATCGGTTCTAGTTCGCACCGACTGCAAATATAATTCTCTTTATCCGAATATTCTAATTTTTAAGACTAAAACCGCAGTCCACACAGAAAATGAGCGTTTTCTAGGCCCCCACTCCACGGGAGTTTGTTGTTGTTTCTCGGTCAGCATATGCGGTGTCGAGGGTTACTTTTCTCATTCGCGAATTTACAATATCCCCGCAAATACAGGCGTTTTCTTGGATAAGCAAAAAGGATTCGCTACTTTTGTCCGTTCGAAACGAGTTTAATCACAGAATACATGAAAAAACTATTCTTCTTATTGCTTTTGTGCAGCTTGGCTGATGTTGTGTGTGCTGACCCCATCGGTCCGTCGCGGGCGCTTAGGATAGCATCGGCATATGCAGAGGATGTCCCCGAGAAAATTTCATACGCTCCTTCACGTCGGAGGAGCGAGCAGTTGGCGGTGGGCGACACGCTGGCCCCCTACTATATCGTCAGCCGTGGCGACAATGCGGGATTCGTGATTGTGAGCGGCGATGATTGCTTGCCCGAGATTATCGGGTATACCGACACGGGCGACTTCGTGGCGGAGCAGATGCCACCGGCATTGCTCGATATGCTGGAGGGCTATGCCGAGCTCGTGGAAAAGGCTCAGGCGGCAGGTGCTCCGGCTCGGGCTCCGCGCGGTGTGGTGGCCGGGCGGACAACTATCGCCCCCATCATCAAGACGCATTGGCACCAGTCGTCGCCATATAATGACCTGGCCCCTTTCATCACGAACACGACCAATAGGGCCGCTACGGGATGCACGTGTACGGCGGCAGTCATGGTGCTGCACCATTTCCGTCGCGACCTGCCCGGCGAGCTGTTGGCAGGAACACCTACCTATGGTTATGGTGATGCTCCCGTGACGGTGAGCTACCCTAAAGGTACTCCCATACTGTGGGATTTGATGCAAGAAAGTTATAATGGGACCTATCCCGAGGAGATGCGCAATGCAGTGGCCGTGCTCAACGCTGCCTTTGGAGCTGGCATATGGCAAACCTACGGTAGCAGCACTTCGGGACAGATTGCCAATATCGTGGATGGATATAACCAGTACTTCAACCTCGGCAGTACGTGCCAATATAAGGGTGGCACCAGTCAATCGTCGTGGGAAAACACAGTGTACAGCAATCTTACCAAGGGACAACCTATAGTCTATGCCGGTGTGCACCCCACAAATGGCGGACATGCCATTATCCTTGATGGATACAATGCCAGCAACGGACTGTTCCACTTCAACTTCGGATGGGGCGGACAAGGTGACGGCTACTATACGCTCGATGACGAGACGGGTGTGAACGGATTCTCGGGCCAGCAAGGTATGGTCTACAACATCGCTCCCAAGAAGCCGAATGTCAGCGCCAAGCTGCACGTGGAGCCACAGGTATATCGACGAATGGAGACGACCATACGCGTGGAGGCCACCAATCACGGAACACTCGACTATTCGGGATTCAAACTTTACTGGAGCACATCGGACCGCGTGCCGTCAAGTTCGACAAGTGTGTCGGAGTCGAATACATCGCTGTTGCTCGGCAGTGATGAAAGCGGAGTATTTGAGGTTACCTTCAAGCCGTCGGCTAAACGCACCTATTACATTTACCTCACCGACAAGAGCTGTAACGTGCTCGACAAGGCGGAGGTCAAGGTGCAAGCGGTCCGACCAGAACTGTCGTTGATAGCATTTGACATTTCTGCTAGTAAAACCATGGAGACATACGAGGAGGAAAGCTATCGGTTGTTAAATAACAACACATTGACTGCCACGGCAATGATAGCCAACTCTACTGAGGCTACCCCCTTGCAGAGCAGCATCCGCATGGAGCTGATGAAGTATGACGAGGCACTGGGTGATGTGGTTACTGAGAAGAGCATTACAATCAGTGGGCAGAATTTTTATCCAGGCGAGACCACCGTTATGGAAACTACGATTGAAAATTTGGAGGAGGGGGGCTACTATGCCCTGTGCATAAAGGACAAATTGAGTGGCGTGGAGAATGACGAGACATTGTCGATGCAGGGAGTGGACACGCTCATACGCTTCAAGGTATGTGAACCTACACTCGATAGCATCTCAGTCGCAGGCTCCATCATGACACTGAAAGGTGCATGGGATGCGTCGCGTTTTGGCGAGCTGGCATCAGACCCTGCAATCACAGCTTATGACCTCACGCAAGTGTCAGGCGTTTGCGGACGGCTTGTGGCTGCCAATCCTAACGCGCTGTTCCTCGTAGATGAAAAGGTGGAAGGATGCAATATCGTGTGCGGCGGTGTGTGCGAGGAGTTGAGCCTGCAATCCGGATTTGACTTTGCTCCTGTAGGGACATTTGTTGCTCGTCAGGCAACCTTCGTTCCTCGATGGGACATCAGCGAAGGTTGGAGACCCTTTGCACTGCCCTTCACCGCAGAGAGGCCTAACGGATATGTTTGTCAGCAGGTGACGGGAATAAGCTCCTCGGCGATTTCTCAGCAGGAGTCTACAGACACGCTGTATGCTTATATGCCTTACCTGGTAATGACATGTGACAATGCTCCCATCAAGGCGAATAATGTGGTCATAAACGGCAGCTTGGTTCTGCCCCCCGATACCATGCCCTCCATGCACGCTGTGGTATCACCAGCCTATGCCGATGAAAATACGCTTGTGTATGAATATGATGCAGAGGCAAGCACGCAGTATTTCGTACGCGTCGAGAAGGGCACACGGCTCAGCTCCTTCACGGCAATCGTCAAATCGACCTCAAAGCGTGTACGTTCACACCGTTCCTCTTCTGCCCAAAACAAGAGTGGAGTGGCGCTGGCACTGGCAATCGATGAGGCGAACAGGGCTTATGAAGCTCTCTCTCCAGAGACTGAAGAGGAGTGGAATGTACTGCTGACCGACTCAATACGCTATGCCTATGACATGTTTGCAGGAAACTGGGAAGAAACCGATGAGATGGAGGCATATGCTTCGCGCCTGGTCGCTCTTGTCGAGAAATATCGCCTGAGAAAGGCGCTCGTGAATTCGCCCATTTGCTATAGTGGATTGGTGGTCAACCCCTCCTTTGAGTTGGGTAGCAAGAAGGGCTGGGAAACGGATGACAATGCTAAATTGGTGCTTTCAAGCAATCTCAACAATTTTGGTGTCGGAATGGACGGGAAGTATTTGCTTTACAATGAAGCCTCTACGGATATCAGTCAGACTATCTATGATCTTCCTGTAGGATACTACCGTTTGACGGCATTAGCAAATTCAGAAGACGATGATGCTGTGATGCTATTTGCAGGAGACGAAAGACTTGACATAAAAGCACATCCATGGGGAAAGTACTACCTGACGGAGTACACAATCGATAGCATCAAGGTTGATGACGGATCCCTTGCCATCGGCGTCTTGGGAGGTGACTCCTGGTATAAGGTGGACAACTTTAATCTCTATTATCTCGGAAAGGGAAATGATGATGTGGATACCGATGTGGAACTTCCATCGCAGTCGCCGTCTACATTGGTTCCTCGCGCAGGAGTGTATGACCTCTTCGGCCGTCGTCTTTCGGGAACTGCAGAGATGGTACCTGGCGTCATATATATCGTCGATGGACGCAAGACTGTGCTTCGAAAGAATTGAGAAGTAACACCCGCCAGACAGGTTATACATAACAAAAGCGAATAGGCCACCCGGTCTATTCGCTTTCATTTATCATACGCTTCGGAGCAAGGCTATGGCCTCGTTGCGCATATAGGGGACGTCGACTACATAGGGGCGACCGTTGTCGGGATGAAAAACGCCCAGCTTGCCACCCGCGACGTGGATGCCGTAGTTCTTCTCCAGGATGTAGCGGTAGATGCTGAGTTGGAGCGCATAGTGCCAATAGATGGTGTCGGGCACGTGCGCTATGGGGCTGAAGGCGTGCTTGCCCCAACGGTTCGAAGTCTCGGGAGCGCCACACACGAGAATCTTGTTGCTGCGTTTCCAGTCGAAGATGGTGAATACTCCGTCGCGGAAGTTGAGGAAGTCGAGCGTACCGGCTATCTTGCTGTCCTCGTCGAAAATGGTCCACTCAGTGCGGTAGGGGGTGAGGTGATAATACTGGGTGAACTGCTCAAAGAGGCGGTAGGTGTCGTCACTCTCGTTGGGCTGTCCCAGGTAGTAGCGCTCTATCTTTGCGTGCATCATCGTACCCAGGTTGCGGGCCTCCTCGCCATTGCGCTCCCACATCGCCTTCACCTCCTCGGGAGTCATTCCAAGGCTTGGAGCCTTTTTGACTGCCCAATAATCGGCATCAAACTGTTCGAAGTATTCGCCTATGAGGGTGGTGACTGACTTGTACACCTGTCCATGTACGGTGTATGTGTGACTTGCCTCATCAAACAGGATGAGCGAGTCTCTATCGTGTCGGTTTATCTGATTGCAATTCATATTACCATCATTCGGCTATCCCTCCAAACAGAATTAAACTTCCGTAAAATACAGGATAAGAAATAAAGATTTTTTGTTTTCGGCCCACAAAGATACAGAAAAAAAACAATAAAGAAACGACTACTCCTTTTTCCGCATGACAATAAGACACAAAAAAGTTGCTACACCTACAAAAAAAAATCCCCACTACATAAAAAAGAAAAAATAGTTTTTTCGTACCTTTGCGGACAGATTCTTAAACTAAAAGAGAAAAAGACTATCCTTAATTATTATATTGTTTTATGAAACAAGACATGATTGTTATTTTGGACCTCGGCAGCCACGAGAATACCGTGCTTGCCAGAGCCATCCGTGCACTCGGTGTATACAGCGAGATCTATCCGCACGACATCACCGCAGCTGAGTTGAAGGCATTGCCCAACGTGAAAGGTATCATCATCAACGGTGGCCCCAACCACGTGATTGACGGTGTCGAGATTGACGTTCTCCCCGAGATCTACGAGGCTGGTTTCCCCGTTATGGCCGCTGGTCACGACAAGGCATTGTGCGAAGTGAAGCTGGCTCAGTTTGCCGACGATGAGGAGGCTATCAAGGCAGCCGTTAAGGGTTTCGTATTCGACACCTGCAAGGCCGAGGCCAACTGGAATATGAAGAACTTCGTTGCCGACCAGGTAGAGCTCGTACGCCGCCAGGTAGGTGACAAGAAGGTTTTGCTCGCCCTCTCGGGCGGTGTTGACAGCTCTGTAGTAGCTGCATTGCTGCTCAAGGCTATCGGCGATAACCTCGTATGTGTACACGTAAACCATGGTCTCATGCGTAAGGGCGAGTCAGAGGCTGTTGTGGAGATGTTCCAGAACCAGCTTAACGCCAACCTTATCTATATCGATGCTACTGAGCGTTTCCTCACCAAGCTTGAGAACGTTGCTGACCCCGAGGAGAAGCGCAAGATTATCGGTGGCGAGTTCATCCGCGTGTTCGAGGAAGAGGCTCGCAAGCTCGAGGGCATCAGCTACCTCGGTCAGGGCACCATCTACCCCGACATCGTGGAGAGCGGTACCAAGACAGCCAAGTGCGTGAAGAGCCACCACAACGTGGGTGGTCTGCCTGAGGACCTTCAGTTCGAGCTCGTTGAGCCCCTGAAGCAGTTGTTCAAGGACGAGGTTCGTGCATGTGGTCTCGAGCTCGGCTTGCCCTACGAGATGGTATACCGTCAGCCCTTCCCCGGCCCCGGTCTCGGCGTACGTTGCCTCGGCGCTATCACACGCGATCGCCTCGAGGCAGTGCGCGAGTCTGACGCCATCCTTCGCGAGGAGTTTGCCAAGGCAGGTCTCGACAAGACCGTATGGCAGTATTTCACCGTGGTGCCCGACTTCAAGTCGGTAGGTGTGCGCGACAACGCCCGCTCATACGACTGGCCCGTAATCATCCGTGCCGTCAACACCATCGACGCCATGACCGCTACCATCGAGCAGGTTGACTGGGCTATCCTCATGAAGATTACCGACCGTATCCTTGCTGAGGTGAAGACCGTGAACCGCGTGTGCTACGACATGTCGCCGAAACCCAGTGCAACCATCGAGTGGGAGTAATCATCTCCTCGCTGAAAGCATAATAAACCTCTTGTCATTGCTTTTGGCCACAAGGCCAGAGGCAATGACAAATTTGCATAAAACACCCCTAACAAAAAAGACACAACTATGACCATCGCCGTAGATTTTGACGGAACCATCGTCGAACACCGCTACCCCGAGATAGGACGCGAGATACCCTTCGCAGTAGACACCCTCAAGATGCTTTCCCGTGACGGGCACCGCCTCATCCTGTGGAGCGTGCGCGAAGGACGACTGCTCGACGAGGCCGTAGCATGGTGCCGCGAGCGCGGACTCGAGTTCTATGCCGTGAACAAGGACTACCCCGAGGAGGAGCGCGGCCACGACAACTACTCACGCAAGCTCAAGGTGGAGCTCTTCATCGACGACCGCAACATTGGCGGATTGCCCGACTGGGGACTCATCTACCGCATGATAACCGAGCGCAAGAGCTATCGCGACGTGCTCATTGAAGAGCTCAACGCCAACACCACACCACAACAGACACGCAAGTGGTGGCAATTCGGAAAATAAGCAAACTAACCCATAACTTTGCGGTTTTTGAAAAACCGAAAGAGAAGAATGGCTACACAGAAAAATTCGAAGAAGGAGAACATACAGAAAGAAAAACGAGAGATAAAGTGGATACAGGACATCCGCTCGACGATGAAGAACGAGACCGTGCAGTTCATCGTAGGACTGTTGTGCGTCATGGTAGCCGTGTATATGGCCTTGGCGTTCACCTCGTTCATCCTCAATGGCGGCACCGATCAGAGCGCCTTGGAGCAGCTGCCCCCTACCGAGCAGATTGAGGAGATGACCGCCGAACAAGTCGAGAATGCGACCGGACGCAGCGGAGCACACGTTGCCCAGCTGCTCATCAATCGTTGCTTTGGCATATCGGCCTACAGTATAGCCCTCTTCCTGTCGGTGCTCGGGCTCAACCTCATGCGCATCCGTCGGTTCAACCTCAAGCACTGGGGCATCTGTTGTGCCACCATCCTTGTGTGGTGCTCACTTCTGTTCAGCGTCACCGTAGACCAGTGGTTCACCACCTCATCGGTTTACTGGGGAGGCTATCATGGTCACAACGTAGCCACCTGGCTCGACGCCCAGTTCGGTATGCCCGGCATCTTCCTCCTTCTGGCAGTGACGGCCATACTCTTCTGCATGTATCTCAGTGCCAACACCATCGACTTTATCCGTGGCCTGTTCCACATCAAGCTCCCTGGAAAGGATGAGATAGAAGAGGTATCCCCCACTCCACAGGACGGGAATCCCGCAGAGGTGGAATTCACCATTGAGGAGCAGCCTGCCACAGAGATTGAATGGAGCGCCGACGACAAGACCCCCGACGTGAGCCCCGCCACAGAAGCGGTAGAGATGGAGTTGGAGATCACCAATGAGCCCATCGAGGAGGTGGCATCAGACAAAGAGGGGACTACTACAACCCAAGCGAGCAATGAGACTCCCGAAACGGAGTTTACCATCGAGATCAACGAAGAGGAGGTGGCCGATAAGATCATCGAGCCCTACAATCCCCGTCTCGACCTCTCGCGCTACCACTACCCCACCATCGACCTGCTCAACAAGGTCAACGAAGATGCCTTCCTCGTCGACCGCGATGAGCAGAACACCAAGAAGGATAGCATCATACAGGCATTGCGCAACTTCGGTATAGAGATCAGCTCTATCAAGGCTACCGTAGGCCCTACCATCACCCTCTACGAGATAACCCCCGCCCCTGGTGTGCGCATCTCGAAGATCAAGAACCTCGAGGACGATATCGCCCTCACACTTGCAGCCTTCAGCACCCGTATCATTGCCCCCATCCCCGGCAAGGGTACCATCGGTATCGAGATTCCCAATGCCAATCCGCAGATCGTGTCGATGCACTCCGTCATCAACAGCAAGAAGTTCCAGGAGTGCACCTACGAGCTCCCCGTAGCCATCGGTAAGACCATCACCAATGAGATATACATGTTCGACCTCTGCAAGATGCCCCACCTCCTCGTAGCGGGTGCTACAGGACAGGGTAAGTCGGTCGGCCTCAATGCCATCATCACCTCCTTATTATATAAGAAGCATCCTGCCGAGCTGAAGCTCGTGATGGTAGACCCCAAGAAGGTGGAGCTCAGCATCTACTCCACTATAGAAAAGCACTTCCTGGCCAAGCTCCCCGACGGCGAAGATGCCATCATCACCGATGTCACCAAGGTGGTGCAGACCCTCAAGTCGCTCTGCGTAGAGATGGACACCCGCTACGACCTGCTCAAGTCGGCCGGTGTACGCAACCTGCGCGAATACAATGAGAAGTTCATCAACCGCCAGCTCAACCCCGAGAAGGGACATAAGTACATGCCCTACATCGTGGTCATCATCGACGAGTTCGGCGACCTTATCATGACCGCCGGCAAGGAGGTCGAACTTCCCATCGCCCGTATCGCCCAGCTGGCCCGTGCCGTGGGCATACACATGATCATCGCCACCCAGCGTCCCACGACAAACATCATCACCGGTACCATCAAGGCCAACTTCCCCGCACGTATTGCCTTCCGTGTATCGGCCATGATCGACTCACGCACCATCCTTGACCGCCCCGGAGCCAACCAGCTCATCGGTAAGGGCGACATGCTGTTCCTCCAGGGCAGCGACCCCGTGCGTGTGCAGTGTGCCTTTGTCGACACTCCCGAGGTGGAACGCATCAGCAAGTACATCAGCGAGCAGCAGGGCTACCCCACCGCCTTCTACCTGCCCGAGTATGTGGACGAGAATGCCGCCGATGGCAGCAACCTCGATGACGTAGACCTCAAGCGCCTCGACCCCATGTTCGAGGATGCAGCACGCCTCGTGGTCATACACCAGTCAGGCTCCACCTCGCTCATCCAGCGTAAGTTCTCTATCGGCTACAACCGTGCTGGACGCATCATGGACCAGCTCGAGAAAGCCGGTATCGTAGGCCCCGTCGACGGCAGCAAGCCCCGCCAGGTGCTCTGTGCCGACGAGATGGACCTCGAGATGCGCCTCAACAGCCTCAACGAGCAGTGAGCGATGAGAAGTGAGCAGTAAGCCGCATACCCCACCCCACTCATAAGCCTCCCCAACCGGGAGGCTTTTTTCATGATAGCAATAAAGAAGAATCTTTCAAACTATACTTATACGAGAAATTTTCTATCTATTGGTCATCGTTCATCTGCAAAGAGATTTCATAAGACCTAGTCCTAGACGAGAAAAATCTCTTTGTCTGTTTCGGAAAAAGTCTTTCTGCAATTTTTCTATTGCAGGCCTGCAATAGAAAAAAGTCTTTGTCCGATTTTTCTAAAACCTTAAGACTTTTTTTGAAAAGTCTTTCTGCGATTTCAAAAAAGCCTTTGTAGACCGACGCGGTATGATAGCGTCGGTTGCGACGCCGATGCGGAATGAGCATCGGTCTGCGACGAAGGAAACTTTAGTTTCCCCGAGGAGTGCTGCTTTCAGCCCCTTTGGTTTATCTCCCCAGAGGAGTATGTTGCGTAGGCCTACGCGAGAATTTGTGTAGGGCAAGACAAAATCTCGTCTTGGGCAAGACGAGCACCTCCATAGCCTATCGAAAAAAGATGTTTCCCCCTTTTATGCCGTAGGTGTCGGTAATTGATTGTAATATATTGAACCACTGCATGTTGTCGACCGACACCCCTATTGCGGGGTATCGGTCATCGACCTCGTGCCCCACCGACACCCCGAAACGGGGGTGTCGGTCGACAACACTCACGTATACTGTAAGTTACGACCAACTACCGACACCTGCAACCTAAAACGCCGAAACATATATTTTCTTGTGTTTTCATGCATCTATAGCGAGGGTAGACCCTCGAGAGAAATTGGGTATACCCTTGCGCTAAAACAGGTAGACCCTCGAGTCGTGAAGGGTAAACCCATTACGAAAAACGGGTAGACCCAATTTTAGACCCTATTGGCCCATACCTTTAAACTTAATCATTCTCTGCCTAACTTCCCGCCCATTACACTATACACACTAAACAGAGCTCTGCTATATAGTTTTCGTTTTCGTACAGCCAAAGGTCGTCCAAACTGTAAAAAAAAGTTACTTCAAAAGATGCGGTTTCGCATATTATCACTAAATTTTGATAATTTAAGCTGCACCTCGCAATAAAAAACAAATAAATTTATTTTGCTCTTGCCTCAGTTTGCATTAAATTTGCGGTATACGCCAATAAAATGTGTAAATGATGAAAGACTTAAATAGACTAAAAGTAGTTTAAAGTTTAGTGTTTAGGGTTTAGAGCTTAGTGTTTAGAGTTTAGGACGAACTTTCAATTTTCAATTCGAAAAACCTGCCAGGCGGCAAAAATGTAATTGCATAGGGCAGATGGATGATTTTTTACAGTGCACTTTTGTGCGGAAAGAAAATTGTAAGTTGTTGATATGTAGCGTTAATTGGCTGTTATTGATTACCGAGTATATATCATTGTAAAGTAAAACCTGCTAAGCCCCCTTGGCAGGTTTATGTTAATTAGAATAATCGAACTTATCCTTCAACAACGTAAAGTATAATAATATCTTTTCGAGAATATAATGAGAGTATGATAATATTTACTAAATTTGCGACTGTAACCTATAACTGTATTTTATTATTATGGTTGATGCATTATTAATTATAGCAATTGGAGCAATAATCCTATTATGGATTGACAGGAAATCCATGAAAGAGACTATTGAGCATCAGGAATATAAAATTCGGCATCTTACGGGGAAGCAGAATGAAGATGATGAGCATGAGAAAAAACAACGATTGGATGATTATCACTATGATAAGATTATTCGGCAAATCATGCTGGACGATGAATATGCTTATATGACGCCAGATGAAATTATCTATGAAAATGCGAACAAACGTTTTCTTGATGTTTATGGATATGAATATGTTGGAAATGTTGAGATTAACAGAAATGTATGTCTAAGAGTGAATATATATACAGATTCTTTTGACACATATATAAAGGACTTCTTCCCTAACACCAAGGAGGTTGCCATTAATAAAATGATGCATAAATTGAATATATCCCAACAGGAATCTGTAATATTATTTGAGCGTTGGAAGAAATATTATTTAATAGATTGTTATTCAGAAGAAGATTGGGTACTCAATACTCCCAAAGAAACACTAACAATAGAACAATTCAAAGATAGAATGTCTGTTTGTCGAATTGATGTAAAGAAAGATAATGAAGGACTGTTGTGCTTCGAATGCGGAGAAATTAAAGGTCTGGTTCTTCTAAAAGAATTACCACATAATCCAATGATTTCACTGTTTGTGGCATCTAATTCAGAGGAACATTGGGTATTACATGAAGAGGGAGCAATTTGCACTCCTCCTGCACTTGCTGTTTTTTAGATAAATTATGAGTAATAATTTGATTTATGATTTTGATGAACAGGAGTTTGTTCTTGTTTGTCGAAAAAACGATTATGGTAAGGGATGCCTAACAGAAGATAGTGTGTTTCTAGTATTACGAAACGAATGGGAAAACGGATGTGATTGGGGTAATTTAGAAGATTGCGAATGTTGGGAGGACTACTATCCATATAAGACGTTTGATTTATTATTAGTTAGAATAAATAAGAATGTTGTTAGCTTGCCTAACTTTAGAGAGTGTCCTAATGCTGTATGTATCCTTGAACGATTACCATTTTCCTCAAAAATAGATTATATGGTAGTTCCCAAAGAATAAGAGTACATTACTATTAAACCACCACAAATATGGTTTAGTGGTCCTTGTCGAAGCAAGCAATGTTAGATTTGACAGGAGGAGGTAGTGAGCTTAAAATGGCAAAAAAGAGTTTTCTTTTTCAGACTGAGG
>JAZRFA010000161.1:0-15599 GCA_045661085.1 Bacteroidaceae bacterium | reverse complement strand
ACAAACCTGGCACGTTTGTTGACCTCAACACCGCCGACACCACCGAACTGATGAAAATCCCAGGCATAGGTCGCGTATACGCAAAGATGATCGTCGATTATCGCGAAGAGCTTGGAGGATATCACAGCATAACACAACTACGAGAGCTCCATGGCCTACCCGAAGACCTGGGAGATTGGGTACACATCAGCACGCCAGTAATCAAGCGCCTACCCATAAACAAACTATCCATCACGCACCTGCGCTCTCACCCCTACCTCACGTTTTATCAAGCCAAAGCTATTGTCGAACTGCGCAGACGTGAAGGGAACATCCGATCCAAGCAACAATTACTTTTCTTGGACGAATTCACCGAAGCCGACATCGAGCGCCTGACGCCCTACCTCTCCTTCGACTGAAAATCGTGTGGATCTCAACGCTTGCTTTTGCGAGACATCATTTAATCACGGTTTAATTTTCGGTTAACCCAACCGACAAAACACCAATTAGGCCGCACTATCCTCAGATATGCATAAAAAGAAAAAAGCATCGATAATCGTTGATTATCAATGCTTTCTCTCAGTCGGGGTGACTGGATTCGAACCAGCGACCACACGCCCCCCAGACGCGTACTCTAACCGGGCTGAGCTACACCCCGCTGCTCAATTGCGGTGCAAAGGTAGTACAATATTTTTAACTACACAATTTTTACGGACTTTTTTTCGCGTTTAGTGCATTTTTTTGTTACTTTTGCCAAAAATAACCGTCTTGAAGGATGCAAATTTCGCTTGACATACCCCAGAAGTTGGCTGCTTGTGTCGCACTGCCCGCATCGAAGAGCGTGAGCAACCGCGCACTGCTGTTGCAGGCCTTGTGCCCCGAGAAGCGGTGTGCCATCGCCAACCTCGCCGCGTGTGACGACACGGATCATATGCTGAAGGGAATAGAGGCCAAGCGCGAAGGGGCATCGCTCATCGACATAGGGGCTACGGGAACGGCCATGCGATTCCTTACGGCATACCTCGCCATCACCGAAGGCGAGACGGTCATCACCGGTAGCGAACGCATGCTGCAGCGACCCATAGGCACGCTGGTGGAGGCGCTGCGCACATTGGGTGCCGACATCACCTATATAAATAGGGAGGGGTATCCACCCCTGCGCATCTGTGGCAGGAGGCTGCAGGGCGGCACGCTGGAGATCGAGGCGGGCATAAGCTCGCAATACATATCGGCACTACTCATGGTGGCACCCTGCCTCACCGACGGGCTGATGCTGCACCTGAAGGGCAACATCGCATCGCGCACCTACATAGAGCTCACGCTCGACCTCATGCGCAGGTATGGTGCCGTGGCCGAATGGGTGGACGGGCAGACCCTACGCGTCAGCCCCGGTGCCTATGAGGACGTACCCCTCACCGTGGAGGCCGACTGGAGCGCGGCATCCTACTGGTATGAGATGGCGGCCATCGCCGCACACCGCGGACACGAGGTGGACATCACCCTGCCCGCACTCACCCCTGATAGCCGACAGGGCGACCGCGTGGTGGCACAGCTCTTCGAACCGCTGGGCATAAGGACCGAATATTCCAAGGAGGGGGCAAGGCTGCATAATTTTCAATTCTCAATTCTCAATGCTTGCGCAAGGGAGCGAAATGCAAGGTCCCTTGCGATTTTTCAGCGAGCGCAGCCAAGTATCAACGTAGTTAATTCTCAATTAGAGAAGGATTTCACCCACTGTCCGGACATAGCGCAGACGATGGCCGTCACCTGTTGTCTGCTGGGCATACCCTATCGCTTCAGTGGCATACACAGCCTGCGCATCAAGGAGACCGACCGCGTGGCGGCACTCATCGCCGAGCTGAGGAAGCTGGGATTCGTGCTCCGTGCCGAGGGTGACGAACGCCTCCTGTGGGACGGCACGCGCTGCGAGCCCGAGACGTGCCCCGTGATAGCCACCTACGACGACCACCGCATGGCGATGGCCTTTGCCCCGGCGGCATTGTGCTACGAGGGACTCACGATAGAGCACCCCGAGGTGGTGACAAAGTCGTACCCCACATTCTGGGAAGAGTTGAAGAAAATCACAATTGACTCTAAACACTAAACACTAAACACATGAACATAGCAGTATATAGCGCGATATTCCTGGCAGCACTGGTGGTGCTCTCATTGGCAGGAAGAGTCATTAGAAAGAAGAACGGAGAAGATGCCGTGCCCTCGCAGCAAGTGGAGGCACCCGAAAGCTCCTCAGAACCCGTGGAGGAGGCCGTCGAGGATGACGGCGAGGAGTGCTGTGGCGAGCACGAGGTGTGCGAGAAGGGGCGGATAAAGCGTGCCCTGCGTACCGACATCGAATATTTCGACGATGAGGAGCTCGACCGCTACCGCGGCACCGCCCCCGAGGAGTATGATGACGATGCCGTGGAGGAGTTTCGCGAGGTGCTCTACACGATGCACCCCTCGGAGATAGAGGATTGGCTCAAGAGCCTTGAACTGCGCGAGGTGGCTCTGCCCGACGCGTTGAAGGACGAGCTCTTCATGCTGATGAGGCAATGACCCTTGCCCTGTGCCGAGGCGGGCGGGAGGAGTGGCCGTAGGGGCTGAGCTTCCCGTCCGCCTCTTTTTTTGAGGGTGGAGAAGGGGAGTTGCGCATTTTTTTCTATTTGGTCCATAAAAAAATGTATAAAAGTTTGCATCTTTCGAAAACTTGTATTTAACTTTGTGTTACTCCTCATCGATGCCTTGCCGAAAAGGCGGTGATAAGAGGTGCTAAAGTTATGGATAAGAATAAGATAGACCTAACGAATCTATTGAAGCAACATTTCGGGTTTGACGCGTTCAAGGGAGACCAAGAGGCAATTATCCAAAATGTGCTTGCAGGGAATGATACATTCGTGCTGATGCCTACCGGAGGTGGTAAGTCGCTGTGCTATCAGTTGCCCTCGCTTATCATGGAGGGAACGGCGATCGTGATCTCTCCGCTCATCGCGCTGATGAAGAATCAGGTCGATGCTATCCGTAACTATAGCGAGGAGGATGGCGTGGCCCACTTCCTCAACTCGTCGCTCAAGAAAGCCGACATAGACCAGGTGAAGGCCGATGTCGTGGCAGGCAAGACCAAGCTGCTCTACGTGGCGCCCGAATCGCTCACCAAGGAGGAGAACGTGGAGTTTCTCCGCACGGTGAAGATATCATTTTATGCCATCGATGAGGCCCACTGTATCTCGGAATGGGGACACGACTTCCGTCCCGAGTATCGCAAGATACGCCCCATCATCAATGAGATATGCCAGGCACCCATCATAGCACTCACCGCTACGGCTACGCACAAGGTGCGTGACGACATCAAGAAGAACCTCGGCATGATGGATGCCAAGGAGTTCTGCTCATCGTTCAACCGTCCCAACCTCTACTATGAGGTGCGACCCAAGACGAAGAACGTGGATTCTGACATCGTGCGATTCATCAAAGGACAGGAGGGCAAGTCGGGCATCATCTACTGCCTCAGCCGCAAGAAGGTGGAGGAGCTGGCCGAGATACTCAAGGCCAACGAGATACGTGCCGCTGCATACCACGCAGGTATGGAGTCGGCAGTGCGCTCGCAGACGCAGGATGACTTCATCATGGAACGTGTGGATGTCATCGTGGCAACGATAGCCTTCGGTATGGGTATCGACAAACCCGATGTGCGCTACGTCATCCACTACGACATTCCCAAGAGTCTCGAAGGGTACTACCAGGAGACCGGGCGAGGAGGCCGTGACGGAGGAGAGGGACGCTGTATTGCATTCTATAGCAACAAGGACCTGCAGAAGCTGGAGAAGTTCCTCGAAGGAAAACCCATCGCCGAGCAGGACATCGGCAAGCAACTGCTGCAGGAAACGACCGCCTATTGTGAATCATCGGTATGCCGCCGTAAACTATTGCTCCATTATTTCGGAGAAACATATGAGAAAGATAATTGTGGGAATTGTGATAATTGTTTAAATCCAAAGAAGAAAGTGGAAGCTCAAGAACTATTGTGTACACTCCTTGAAACGGTGATTGCCGTGAAGGAGAACTTTAAGTCAGACTATATCATCAACATCATACTCGGTAAGGAAACTTCGGAAATCATCGCTCACCAGCACGACGAGCTGGAGACATTCGGCACGGGCACGGGCGATGAAGAGAAGACGTGGAGCGCCGTGCTGCAGCAGGCACTCATCTCGGGGTACCTCAGCAAGGACGTAGAGAACTACGGAATCATAAAGATTACTGCTGTGGGTAAGAAATATCTCAAGAATCCGAAGTCGTTCAAAATCGTGGAAGACCGTGATTTCGACGAGGAGGAAAATGAAGAGATGCCTATGCGCACAGGAGGCACGGTGGTGGTAGACCCCGCCCTGTTCTCGATGCTCAAGGACCTGCGCAAGAAGGTGGCCAAGAAGCACGACCTGCCGCCCTACGTCATCTTCCAGGACCCCTCGCTCGAGGCTATGGCAACCACCTATCCCATCACCATAGAGGAGTTGAGAAACATACCTGGAGTGGGTGAGGGTAAGGCAAAACGCTATGGACAGGATTTCGTGGACCTCATACGCCGCCACGTGGAGGAGAACGAGATTGAACGACCCGAGGACATGCGCGTGCGTACCGTGGCCAACAAGTCGAAGATGAAGGTGAGCATCATCCAGAGCATCGACCGCAAGGTGGCACTCGATGATATTGCCGTGGCCAAGGGTATCGAGTTTGACGAACTCCTCGATGAGGTGGAGAGCATCGTCTACTCTGGCACCAAGCTCAATATCGACTACTTCCTGGAGGAGGTGCTCGATGATGACAAGGTGGAAGATATCTATGAATACTTCAAGGAGTCGGAAACCGACGACATCGATGAGGCTATCGACGAGCTCGGCGACGACTATACCGAAGAGGAAATCCGTCTGGTGCGCCTCAAGTTTATCAGTGAAATGGGCAATTGATACATTGCCGGGAGACGCGCATGATGGGAAAACGCAAATTTCGTAGGACCAATAATCATACAGGAAAGCGACAGAAAGTCGTATTGTCGGTAATAGCTGTGTTGGTAATCGGGTTGCTGGTGGCACTGCTGTGCACCAGAGAGAGAGGCACGGCACCCGAAAACGTGACCGAGGAGCCTGTAGTGGTGGATACCCTATACAAGTATGGGCTGCCTATCGAGTACTTTACCGTACGTCACGATACGGTAGCACCACGCCAGACATTGGCCGAGCTGCTGATGGACTATGGACTCACGGCAGCGAAGGTGTATGCACTCACGGCACATTGTCCGGACTCGGTATTTGATGTCCGCAAGGTGCGGGCAGGGCAACCTTGTGCCTTGCTTTCCGATATGGATAGTATCGCCACACCCCGCTACTTTGTCTATGAGATGAGTGCCAAGGAGTATGCTGTCTTTGACCTCACCACCGATGAGGTGACTCGTGGCGAGCTCCCCTCGGAGTGGCGCGAACGTGCGTGTGGTGGTGTCGTGGAGTCATCGCTGTGGAATGCGATGGTGGCCAATGATGCGTCGCCCCAGCTGGCAGTGTTGCTCTCGCACATCTTCGGATGGACAATCGACTTCTTCGGCATACAAAGGGGCGACGAGTTTCGCCTCGTGTATGAGCAGGAGTATGTGGAGGAGCGCCCCATAGGCAATTTCCGCATACGTGCAGCGTCGTTCTGCGCGTCAGACAGTCTCTACTATGCCATCCCCTTTGTGCAGGAAGGAGAGGAACTCTATTACAATGAGAAGGGCAACAGCCTTGAAGGGGCGTTCCTGAAGGCTCCGCTCGACTATTATCGCATCTCGTCGCGCTTCACCAACAGCCGCTACCATCCCGTGCTGAAACGCTATCGTGCTCATCACGGGGTAGATTACGCAGCTCCTACAGGTACTCCTGTATATGCCATCGGTAGCGGTAAGGTGATTGACAAAGGATTCCAGGCCAATGGAGGAGGTAATTACGTGAAGATACGTCACAACAGCACCTATACCACTACCTATATGCATCTCTCGCGCTTTGCCAAGGGATTGAAGGTGGGGGATATGGTGGTTCAGAAAGAGGTTATCGGCTATGTGGGCTCTACGGGCCTGTCTACCGGTCCTCACCTCGACTTTCGCGTATATGAGAATGGCAAGCCCATCAATCCGCTGACTATCAAGTCGCAGCCGAAGAAGCCTATAAGTCAAGAAAACAAGGCTGAATTCCAGGTGGTGTGCGACTCGCTGATTCGCCAGCTGAGCGCAATCCAAGTTACATTACAAACTCCCACTGAGTGATCCCCTCATCGTAGAGGTTGATTACGAAACGCAGCGTGTCGCCCTGCTGCAGATCCTCTCTCAAGGGAATGAGGGGGATGGAGGCATAGAGCTTCTGACGGTATGACTCTATGTCGTTGTAGGCATTGTGGTAAAAGGTGATTTCCTTCCCCTGCATCCCCTCAGACGTGGTGTCTACAAACCCTATGCTGTGTCTCCCGTCAAGGGCTTTCAGCTCAATGACTATGTTCATATATCCTCCCGATAGCCAGATACTCTGCAGGTATACGGGGTCTTGGTACAATGTCTCTCCCTCGCGCAGTGGAGTGGGGACCATGGATATGGTTTGTGCCATGGAGTAGATGTGTGCCACGCTGTCGGCTCCCAACTCGTACATGCTGATGACGCGGTATGTCGTGTCGGCTTTGTAGGTCGGCAATTTGTCGTATGCCTCGCGGTACTCATCGGTGAATGCGATGGGGTAGGCATTGCCATTGTCGAGGCAGAACTGCTCGGGCTGACCTGTGGCATCGGTGAGGAGGCAGGCATAATCGGTGAGTACCGAGGGGTAGCGGTAGCTATCAGCAGCATCCTCGCAACTGCAGAGCAGTGCGAGGATGGGGAATGCAAGGGATATGAGTCTTTTCACGTTGTGTACGCTTACTTTTCGTTCTTCACACTCAGGTAGTTGAGCGCGGGGTTGGCATACATCTCCAGCATCTTGGTGCGCAGGAATGCTTCGTCCTTGCCGGGCATCTCAATCTTATTCAATTGTCCAGCCAGGTATTGCTCGAAGGTAGCGCGCTCCTCGGCGGTATAGTGCTCGGCATAGGTGTCGCCCCCTTGCAGGAGGTCTATGGCCACGTAGTTGCCCGGGTAGAGGAGGTAATTGCTGTAGATGCGGCGGTCAATTTCCTGCGCGATGGTGGTGTAGAAATCATTCTTTGGCATGTCGGCGGGTAAGGCGGCGATGAAATCGTTCATGCATTCGGCACTCTGGAAATGCACGCGGCCCTTGTATCCGAAGATGCCGGTTTTCATGTTCATCAAATCATCGGCCTGCGACTTCTTGTGCTCGGGATTGTCGCGCTTCATCTGGAACTCCATGGCTTTGAGCCAGTCGCAGGGGTCATACTCATAGGAGATGGCCAGCGGAGCCAGGTTGAGGCTGATGAGGCGCTCTGCAGGAGTGCCTTCGCCACCCATGGCAAACATCTTGAGCAGGCTCTCCTGGGTGTGGTCGGTAGCGTCCTTGGAGCGTCCTTCGCGCTGGGCAATCCATATGGGGGCTTTCTTCTCGCCGATGACATAGTGCATATATGACGAGAGGCGTATGCTTGACTGCAGCATCTCGCGTATGCCGCCCTTGCGGGTGACGATGAAGCTGCGGTTCAGGCGCACGAGCGTCTTGATCCATGGGTAGATGAGCAGATTGTCACCGATGGCAATCTCTACGGTGTTGAAGCCCATCTGGGCGAAGAGTACCATATCGAGCAAGCCCGAGTCGAGCACGATGTCGCGGTGATTTGATATGTAGGTGTAGTTCTCCTTCTCTTTTGATAATCCCAACGTGCTGAAATCGCCCGTGAGTCCGGTAGTGCATTTCTTGATTACGCCTTCGAGTAGCGGGCGGATGAAGGTATACTGGAACTCCAGTATCGTTTTGCAACCGTGCATCATAGGAGCTAGAGCCTCAGATGGTATCTGCGGCATTACCATACCTACTACGGCACGGAATGTGGGATCGGCCAACAGACTGTCGTATGCTGCGGGCAACTCTTCGGGCTCAAAAGGACGCATGTCCTTGAATTCTTCGGGAATCATAATTCTGAAGTATTATAGGTTTATGTGCACAAAATTAGTGCAAGACGAGCGAAATGCCAAATCTCAACGAACGAATATAGAGGAAGTTCCTAAATTTCTTTATTGAGAGAGGCGGACATTTATGTTATTTTCTTAAACTTTGTTTATTCGCATGCTTTTTCGTACCTTTGCCCCATGCTGTGCACTGCATCGGCAGCTACAATGTGAAATCTAAATAGTAAATTAGCTTGATTCACTTTAAGACCATATTCCGCATCATAGGCTCGTTGCTGTTGCTGCTCGCGGGTATCTTTTTGCTTTTCAGCATCGCATCACCGTTCCTTGAGGGTAATGACTTGTTTGGATTCCTTGCCTCTGCACTGACCACTACGTTCGCCGGATTATGGTGCTGTGTCATCGGTAAGGGGGGCAAGGGCGAGTTCTCTCGTCGCGATAGCTATATCACCATTACGGTCTGCTGGGTGGCCTTTGCTCTCTTTGGCTGCCTGCCCTACTGGCTTGGTGGGCATATCCCGAGCTTTACCAATGCTTTCTTTGAGTCGATGTCGGGATTTACGACCACAGGTGCTTCTATTTTGGACAATATCGAGAGCCAACCTCATGCCTTGCTCCTTTGGCGCAGCCTCACGCAGTGGCTCGGTGGCCTGGGTATCGTGTTCTTTACGGTGGCCATCTTGCCCATGTTCGGCATCGATAAAGTGCAACTCTTTGCTGCCGAGTCTACGGGTGTGAGCCACCGCAAGGTGCACTCGCGTGTGTCGGTGGGTTCGCGATGGATATTCGGTATCTATATGCTGCTCACAGTGTCGTGTGCTGTATCACTCAAGGTGTGCGGTATGGACTGGTTCGATGCGGTGAACCACGCACTCACGACGATTGCCACGAGCGGTTTTTCTACTCGTCAGGCGAGTATCGGTGCGTTCGACTCGGCTCAGATAGAGTATGTGATTACGCTGTTTATGTTCCTCAGCGGTATCAATTACACCTTGCTGTTCCTCTTGCTGTTTAGGGGAAAGATTGGTGAACTGTACCGCAATACCGAGTTCCGCGTGTATCTGTTCACCGTCTTGGGCTTCACGGCTGCCATTACGTTGGGGCTGTTGGCTCAGGGAAATATTGGTGTGGAGAGGGCGTTGCGTGTGTCGCTCTTTCAGGTCGTCTCGCTGCAGACTACCACGGGCTTTGCCACCGATGACTATATGCAGTGGCCTCCCTACTTGTGGATGCTGCTTAGCTTTGTGATGTTCTTCGGTGCTTGTAGCGGTTCGTCTACAGGTGCTATGAAATGTGGCCGTGTGGCTATCTTGGCCAAGAGCATACAGGGCGAGTTTCGCCGTATCCTTCACCCCAATGCCGTGATTCCTGTGCGTATGGATGGTAATCCCATTGGTCAGGACACGCGTGCTACGGTGCTCACCTTCACTTGCCTCTACTTCTTGCTCATTTTTGGAGGGTGGTTTGTGTTTATGGTTTTAGGACTCGATTTCGTGGAGGGCTACAGTCTCTCGGTGAGTTGCGTGGGCAACATCGGTCCTGCCCTTGGAACCTTGGGACCTGCCTATTCGTGGAGTGCCTTGCCTGTTTCGGTCAAGTGGCTCAGCACGTTGCTTATGCTCATTGGCCGTTTGGAACTGTTCACCATCTTGCTGATGTTTACGGCATCGTTCTGGAAGAAGAGATGATGCAATTGGGCTTTTCAGATATGCTTTAGAAATGCCTGAGAATTCTATATGTATTCCGACACTTATAGATATCTGGACTTATAGAATACGACAAGAGCGACCCGCGGGCCGCTCTTGTCGTGTATTGGTGTGCTATCGAAGGCTTCCTCCTAAAGAGATAAAGCTAGGAGGTAGGCTACTACGGCGGGGATGGCAAAGAGCATACTGTCCAGACGGTCGAGGAATCCACCGTGTCCGGGGAGTATATGCCCTGAGTCCTTGATATCGAGCTGGCGCTTCATCATTGATTCGGTGAGGTCACCGAAAGTGCCAGCCAGTATTACTACAATAGCCATTCCTATCCACTGCCACAGTTCCATAAAGGTATAGAAGTGTGCTACGATAAAGGCGCTCACTATGGTTGCCAAGGCTCCTCCAATGGCTCCCTCCCACGATTTCTTGGGGGATATGCGGGGAAACATTTTGTGCTTGCCCAAGGTGATGCCGCTGAGGTATGCTCCTGTGTCGTTTATCCAGATGAAGATGTATATGGCCAGCGTAATGGCGTAGTAGGGTGCCTCGCTATGGAAGCACTCAAAGGGTGTGAATGCCAGCACGTTGATGAGCGATAAGGGCAACACCACATACATTTGGCTCAGCATAATAGTGCCCAAGTTGGCAATGGGGTTGGGTTGCTTCCCGAAGAGCTCCTTGATGTAGCAGTAAATCAGGAATAGCAGATAGGGGAAGAATAGGGCTAATGACTCGCCTCGCGTGAGGCTGTTGAGCCAGAAGACAAAGAATAGGTAGCAACTGCCCGCAATGGCGATGGGACGACTCACCGCAACCTCGCCTCGTTGTGACATTATCTTGATGAACTCGTTCACCGTGAGCGCGGTGAGCAATAGAAACAATGCCGCAAGGCTGTATTGGCTGAGATAGGTGCATAGCACTTGTACAGCTACGATGCCGATGGCTGTGATCGTACGTAGGATAAAGTTCTTCATGTCGTGCTATAGTTTTGTGGTTGTACTTAATGTCATTTTTCGTTGTCGTTCTGTTGGTCGAAGTCGAAGCCCTCGAACAGCCCTTCGCTCTTGCGCTTGCGTGGACGCTCACTTTTGGTTTTGGTTGATTGCCCATACTCGGGCGCTTCGGTGATGGCTGAGCCTTCCGGGAATGCGGGGACTGATGTTCCCGGCTCCGCTGTTGCGGGAGCTGGGATTTCTGTTGCATTTGAGTTGTCGAGGATGTCTGCCGAAGGGGTAGTGGCGGGTTTCTCCTCTACTGGAAACTCTTTCTCTTGCTTCTCCTCGGATTTTGCTGCATCGTTTGCCGTTTCCTTTTCTATTGGTTCCAATATCTCCTCGCTGCGCGATGCCCAGGGACGCTTGCCGAAAATCTTCTCGGCATCTTCGGCAAAGATTACTTCGCGTTCTACAAGCAAGTTTGCGAGTTGGTGATGTCCCTCCTTGTACTGTTGTAGCATGCGCTTGGCGCGTTCGTATTGTTCGGCGATAAGTATCTTTACTTCATTGTCGATGAGCTCGGCAGTCTTCTCGCTATAAGGCTTGTGGAACTGTTCTTGGCTGTTGTAGTAGCACAGGTTGGGTAGTTTGTCACCCATACCGGCATAGGCGATCATGCCGTAAGCTTGCTTGGTTACGCGTTCAAGGTCATTCATCGCACCGGTTGAGATGTGTCCGGTGAAGAGCTCTTCTGCCGCACGTCCTCCGAGGATGGCGCACATCTCATCGAGCATCTGCTCCTTGGTTGTTATTTGTCGTTCCTCAGGTAGGTACCATGCAGCACCGAGTGCTTGTCCACGCGGTACAATGGTCACCTTAATCAAGGGATTGGCATATTGCAGATGCCATGAGAGGGTGGCGTGTCCTGCCTCGTGGAGGGCGATGGTACGCTTCTCTTCGGCAGTGAGTACCTTGGTCTTCTTCTCGAGTCCTCCGATGATGCGATCTACGGCTGCGAGGAAGTCCTCCTTATCCACCTTCTTCTTGTTATGTCGTGCCGCGATGAGGGCTGCTTCGTTGCACACGTTGGCGATGTCGGCACCCGAGAATCCCGGTGTCTGTCTAGCCAAGAGGTCTATGTCTACCGAATGATCCAGTTTCAGGGGTTTGAGATGCACACCGAATACCTCCTTGGGTTCGTTCAGGTCGGGGAGATCCACGTGTATCTGTGTGTCAAATCGTCCGGCCCGCAACAGTGCCTTGTCGAGGATGTCTACGCGGTTCGTGGCTGCGAGGATGATGACACCCGAGTTGGTACCGAAGCCGTCCATCTCGGTGAGCAGTTGGTTCAACGTGTTCTCGCGCTCATCGTTGCCACCCATGGCAGGGTTCTTTCCGCGGGCGCGGCCTATGGCATCAATCTCATCGATGAAGATGATGCAGGGGGCCTTCTCCTTGGCTTGGCGGAAGAGGTCGCGCACGCGTGACGCTCCCACACCGACGAACATCTCCACGAAGTCCGAACCCGAGAGTGAAAAGAAAGGCACGTCGGCCTCGCCGGCTACGGCCTTGGCAAGCAGTGTCTTACCCGTTCCTGGAGGGCCTACGAGGAGTGCGCCTTTGGGGATCTTACCACCCAGTTCGGTGTATTTTTCAGGCTTCTTGAGGAATTCCACAATCTCCTGTACCTCCTGCTTGGCTTCGGCTTGTCCGGCCACATCCTTGAAGGTGACGCGTACGGCTCCATCCTTTTCGAAGAGCTGTGCTTTTGACTTTCCTACGTTGAACACGCCGCCAGGACCGCCAGCACCGCCACTACCCATACGGCGCATAATGAACATCCATATGCCGATGAGGAGGATGAAGGGGAATATGTTCCAGAAGATATTGCTCAGCGTGTTGTCCTTCTTCTTGTAGTCGAGCTTTCCGTTGAAGGTTCCCTCCTTGTGCTGCTCGTCGAGGAAGCGGTCGAGCGTCTCCACTGAGCCTACTTCGAGGAAAAGCACCACGGGTTGCCCTTCTTTGGCCACGGCTTTCCCGAAGATGCGCTCGGCCGAGTCGGGGATAATGGTGAGCTCTACCTTGTTGTCATCGTAGGCAACCACCTTCTCGGCATAGCCTTTGCTTACGTATTGCTTAAAATCTGAATAGGATATGTTGCGTGCAATGCCTTCCTTGGGCTCTCCTCCTTGAATGTAGAGGAACGCCAATGCTACGGCAATGATTCCGTATATCCATGTGAGGTTAAACTTGGGCCCCTTCTTTTGTCCTTGTTGAGGCGTGGGGCGCATAGGGCGTTGTTGATTGCTCATTGCTTAGAATCTGTTTCGTACTTTCGTTTGATGCGGCATACTGTTAGTCCAAGTTGGGAATCTCGGTCAGTTGCGCATCGGCCCATAGGTTCTCCAGGTTGTAGAAGTCGCGTTCTTCGGGGACGAAGACGTGTACCAATACGTCGCTGTAGTCCATCGCCACCCATCGTGCCACGCGCATACCCTCCACGGCGATAGGCTTCTCGCCAGCGTGTATGCGCACATAGTCGCTCACCGAGTCGGCAATGGCGGCCACCTGTGTGGGCGTGTTACCTTCGCAGATAACAAAATACTTGCACACAGTGTTGTCCGTACCGGTCAAGTCGGCCACTACGATGTCCTTGCCCTTCTTCTCTTGAATGCCCTCAACTATTCTTTTTACCAAATCCTTCGTTTCGTTCATATCTTTATTTATCTCTACTTTTCGTTGAATTAACAATGGTTGTTATAAAATTACGCAAAGATACGAGATTTTCCCGACACCAACACTTTCCTATCAGGTAAAAATAACAAACCTAGCTCAAAAAAGGTTAAAGGCGGTTTTTCTGTCGGTAGTGCGATAAATATTTTTCGTACCTTTGGTAAATATTTTTCGCAGGTGCGAAAAACTGTAGTCGAGCTTGCATCCTGTACCGAGTGGCTAAAAACAAAGAATCCCCGGTAATTTTTTACCGAGGATTTCCTTTGGGTGACTAGTGGGATTCGAACCCACGACATTCAGAACCACAAGTTCTCTTAAAACCTGTACTATCCTTTGATTATCAGTTGGTTTCAGTAAATAAATAACTCTTTTGGGAAACAGATTAACAATCCTTGTTTCTCCAATGCAAAATTAACGATTAAACAACATATCACCAAGCTGTCTTTTGCCTTTTTCGGGGTGAACAACAATCTTTTTTCAATAATCTAAAACACTCAGTATTTTAATATTTTTCAGATTTGTAATTACTCAAAAAAAACGGGAATAGGAGATGGAAAATGTTTATTCTTTAACTACCGCTATTTCTTATTTGGAAAAGTCTTTTTGTTCTAGTATAATAGAATTAAATTAAACTTGGCCATTCCATTAAGTGCACAATGGAATGGATTCGCTCATATATTATCTAGAACTAAGAAAGCCAACTTACCATATGGTAGGTTGGCTTTTTGCTTATTACTAGCAGTTCAGTTTGCATGTATCATCTTACGTACAAGAGCAATAAGCAACAAGACTATGCCCCACACCACAAGTATAACGGCAATCTTTGCGAACAGTAGAGCGGCATCTATAAAGGCATCGACAATCGCATCTTCGCTACCACTGATGGAGTACCCCACATCCATGTGGTCATTATGAATGAGACAGTCAATCACATCACCATTCTCTACGTATTCTGTGTATAGATATAAGCCTCCTGCAGTTTTCTCCCAATGCTCACTGTTTTCCGCACATTGTCTCTCCAGCTCTGCTACATAATCTTCTGACAAAGGCTCACAGAACGTCAGTTTGTAAGTATGAGAAGTGAAGTGAGAGCCATAACCTGTATTTGAATTGGAAAGTGCTACGGCTGGTAGCTCAACACCTATAACTTCTTCTATATATGCAGGAGCTTCTGACAGTTTCATAAGCCCTTCATGATGTATGTTTGATGAGTCTGTATTAAATAATGACGCAAACATTGACACCACCATCGCAAAGAATGGCACGACCCAAGCGTATTTATATATTCTTAATGCTTTCTTCATAATTCCTATATTTACTAATTTAACATATCTTTTACAGTCTCGTAAATATCATTAAACTGTTGCAAGTAGTTTACACTATTGATGCAACTGTCTTTCTGTTCTTGCTGGCCAATCTTACTGTATGCTCGCGACAATAGCAGTGAAGAGTAGATTTGCGTCTCCTCGTCGCCAGTCTGTAATGCGTATGCACTCAGTTTCTCTCCGTTAAAGATTGCCTTGTCGTAGTTCGCCAATGATGTGTAGAAAACCACCAGCTCTGTCAACACTGCGGAGTAGACAGGATGCTTGTGTTCAAGGGCTTCAATGTGTATCACCGTCCATTCGCTCAGTGGTATTACCTTCGTCAAGAACTCCTCATCGCTTGCCGACTGTCTGCGGTAGAGTTCCACGGCTAACTGATGCAGGGCAACCTCATTATCTACCGTGTTGTGTGGATGGGCATAGAAGCTGGGCAGTTCGGTTTCAAGCAGACTCAGCAGCTCGTCTCCTTTGTTCTGGTTGATGAGTTTTATTCCTGCATCTACGATGCTGTCTATGTGGGCAATGTTGCGCAGGAAGTAGCCTTTGTCCTCCTCGCTCACCTCACCGGCAGGCTCCGAGTGCTTTAGTAATAATTGATAAAGTCCGTTACGCTCAGCCACGAGTTGTGAATCCACGTTCTGATAGAGTTGCAATGTCTCTATGGCTATGCTCTTGTCCTCGTCGCTCAGTGATATGGTATTCTTCGCCTCCTTACAAGCCATGAGAACTGTGAGGCAGGCCAACAGTGAAAATAGTTTCTTCATTGTTTTTACGTTTTTGCAAAGGTCGCAAATGATTCTCATAAAAGCCAACTTATCTACGATGGGATAGGTTGGCTTTA
>JAZRFA010000160.1:0-13231 GCA_045661085.1 Bacteroidaceae bacterium | reverse complement strand
GCTGCAACTCCTTGGCTCACAGAACGACATGGCTACGATCCGACTTCTTTCCGCGCAATGAGTTTATGGCTTCTGTCATCAGGAAGAATGCTCCCAGTGAGTGCTGGAAACGGGTGTGTTGCGCTCCGGGATATACCATGCAGGATAGCCCCAATTGCTTGATGCGATGGAGGCGCTGCACCATGGGGTGTGTGACCACCTCCATGATGAGCCCCTTGGGAATGTTGATGAACCCGAATACCGGGTCGTTGATGATCTTGCCTGACTGCATCTGGAATCTTTGTTACAGTATACCGTACTTTACCAGTTCGGCAGCCATCTCCTCCTGCACCTTGCGAGCCTCTTCGCGTGCTACGGCGGCGAAGTTCTCGGTCTTGTCGGCATAGATGATGGCGCGGCTTGAGTTGACGAGCAGTCCGCACTCCTTGGTGATACCATACTTGCACACCTCGGTGAGTGAACCACCCTGTGCACCTACGCCAGGCACGAGGAGGAAGTGATTCGGCACGATCTTACGGATATCCTCGAAGAGCTGGCCGCGGGTGGCACCTACGACATACATCATGTTCTCGTCGTTGCCCCACTCCTGTGAGCGGCGGAGCACCTTCTCGAAGAGGCGCTCGCCAGTCTCCTTGTCTTCCATGAGCTGGAAGTCGAGCGAGCCCTTGTTGGATGTCAATGCGAGCAGTATCACCCACTTTCCTTCGTAGGCAAGGAAGGGCTTCACGCTGTCCTCACCCATATAGGGAGCCACGGTGAGGGCGTGCACATCCTGCTCCTCGAAGAATGAGCGGGCATACATCGAAGAGGTGTTGCCGATGTCACCACGCTTGGCGTCAGCGATGATGAAGTGGTCGGGATAGTTCTCCTTGAGGTAGGCGATGGTCTTCTCATAGGCCTCGTAGCCCTTGAGTCCGTCGCACTCGTAGAAGGCGAGGTTGGGCTTGTAGGCCACGCAGTAGTCGGCCGTAGCGTCGATGATGGCCTTATTGAAGGCAAAGATGGGATCCTCCTCATTCAAGAGATGAGCGGGGATCTTCTTGGTGTCGGTGTCGAGGCCTACGCAGAGGAATGACTTGCGGGCCTTGATGTTCTGGATGAGTTGTTGTTTGTTCATAATAATGAGACCCACCCTAGCCCTCCCTGAAGGGAGGGGATTCCGTCAAAGCGGAATTCTTTTCCTTACAAAAGGGGATAGAATGGGATTTTTATGGTTAATACTATTTAAAATTCTTGTAATTCATTTGTTCTGAGTTCCCTCCCTGCAGGGAGGGTTAGGGAGGGTCTCCCTCTTATCAGAGTTCGCTCTCCTTGAGTCTCTCCGCATTCTCGGCCACCATGAGCTGGTCAATGCAGTCCTGGATATCGCCGTTCATGAAGGCCGCGAGGTTGTAGATGGTGTAGTTGATGCGGTGGTCGGTGATGCGTCCCTGGGGATAGTTGTAGGTGCGTATCTTGGCCGAGCGGTCACCCGTAGACACCATCGTCTTGCGCTTCGAGGCGATGTCGTCGATGTACTTCTGGTGCTCCTTGTCATAGATGAAGGTGCGCAGACGGGCCAGTGCGCGCTCCTTGTTCTTCGGTTGGTCGCGCGTCTCGGTACACTCGATGAGTATCTCCTCCACCTCACCCGTGAGGGGGTTCTTCCAGTTGTAGCGGAGGCGTACACCCGACTCCACCTTGTTCACATTCTGTCCACCGGCACCCGATGAGCGGAAGGTGTCCCACTTGATCTCGCCCTCGTTGATCTCCACCTCGAAGGCCTCAGCCTGGGGCAAGCAGGCCACGGTAGCTGCCGAGGTGTGCACACGACCTTGAGTCTCGGTAGCAGGCACGCGCTGTACGCGGTGCACGCCCGACTCGTACTTGAGTGTGCCGTATACCTTCTCGCCGCTGACGCTGAAGATGATCTCCTTGTATCCACCCGCGGTACCCTCGTTGAAGCTCGACACCTCGACGCGCCAGCCCTTCTGCTCGCAGTACTTCATGTACATCTTGAAGAGGTCGCCAGCAAAGAGAGCCGCCTCGTCGCCACCCGTACCGCCGCGTATCTCCATGATCACGTTCTTGTCGTCCTCGGGGTCGGCAGGTACGAGCAGCAGCTTGATCTCCTCCTCGAGGGCGGGCAGCTGTGTCTCGCACTGGTCAATCTCCTCACGCGCCATCTCGCGCATGTCGGCATCCGATTCGGTGGCAAAGAGCTCCTTCGCCTCGTCGAGCTGGCGGATGAGCTGTATGTAGCGGGCACGCGCCTCCATGAGCGCGCCCAGTTCCTTGTATTCCTTGTTGAGCTTCACGAAACGACGCATGTCGGCGATCACCGCAGGGTCGGTGATGAGCAGTTCGATCTCCTCATACTTCCCCACGAGCCCGTCGAGTCGTGCCAGCAAATTGTTTTCGGCCATTGGTATCTACAGATATTTAAATTAATTTACAAAATTAGACTTTACCTCGGAAAAGAGCAAATAAATCCAATTTATTTTTACTATCAGTCATTGGCTAACTAGTGGAAAGATGAAAGTTTGAGTACCTAACTCCCAACTCCTAACTCCTAACTCCTAACCCCTAACTCCTAACTAACTCCCCCGCACAGTCCGTGCAGTGCGCACAGTGAAAACCGCAGGTGCCGTTCCACGAGAACGCACCTGCTGTTTCTTCGTTTCATAGGCTACAAAATAGACTCTATGAACACTGCGACAACTCCTAACTCCTAACTCCTAACTAATAACTCCTAACTATATATAATAGTATTTTAAATACCTATATATAGGTAGCTGTACGCATCGCACGCGTTTTCGGGGGCGAGCGCTTTCCGCTGTGCGGAGTGTGCGGAGTGTGCGCGACAAAAACAAACTCCCCACGGCTCGCGCTGTGGGGAGGTATCGTTGGGGATGGATCGTGGGATTACTTGACCACTACCTTAATGCTACTATTACCTATCTTCACGATGGCTGTGTTGCCCGTGGTGAGGGAGGTCGTGATGGTGGCTGTGCCACTAACGGCTGTGGCGGTGCCCAGCTGTGTGCCTGCGGTGGTGTATACCGCTACGTCAGTGCCATCGGCAAGGCCAGTGAGGGTGATGGTGCCACCCTGGGTACTGATGAGTACGGGCTGTGAGGGGATGGTGATGATGGATGCATCAAGAGCCACTATTGTGCCGAAACTTCTCCATGGATATGTGGTTTTGTAGCTCTCCAATGCGTTAGATGGCACATGCAGGGTGATGTTCTCGGGGTAAGAGTTATAAAAGGCGTTGCTACTCGCTGAGGGCACACTCTCTGCATAGCAGTACACATCGAGCAGTTCAGTGCAGTTGGCAAAGGCTTTTGACCCCACACTTTTCAACTTCTCAGGCAACACGATGGAGGTGAGGCTGCTGCAAAAAGAGAAAGCATAGTCTCCAATGCTAGTCACACTCTCGGGGATGGTGATGGCGGTGAGGCTACTGCATCTATCGAAAGCCCAGTCTCCAATGCTTGTCACACCTTCGGGGAGGGTGATGGAGGTCAGGCTGCTGCAACCAGAGAAAGCATAGTCTCCAATGCTCGTCACGCTCTCGGGGATGGTGATGGAGGTGAGGCTGCTGCAACCACGGAAAGCAGAGTTTCCAATGCTTGTCACGCTCTCGGGGATGTTAATGGCGGTGAGGCTGCTGCAATAAGAGAAAGTATAGTTTCCAATGCTTGTCACGCTCTCGGGGATGGTGATGGCGGTGAGGCTGCTGCAACCACGGAAAGCAGAGTTTCCAATGCTTGTCACGCTCTCGGGGATGTTAATGGAGGTGAGGTTGCTGCATTCATAGAAAGCACAGTCTCCAATGCTTGTCACGCTCTCGGGAAGGGTGATGGAGGTGAGGTTGCTGCATTCATAGAAAGTATAGTTTCCAATGCTCGTCACGCTCTCGGGGATGGTGATGGAGGTGAGGCTGCTGCAATAATAGAAAGCGAATTCTCCAATGCTCGTCACGCTCTCGGGGATGTTAATGGAGGTGAGGTTGCTGCATTCATAGAAAGCACAGTCTCCAATGCTTGTCACGCTCTCGGGAAGGGTGATGGAGGTGAGGCTGCTGCATTCATAGAAAGCCCGCTCTCCAATGCTTGTCACGCTCTCGGGGAGAGTGATGGCGATGAGGCTGCTGCAAAGAGAGAAAGCATACTCTCCAATGCTTGTCACGCCCTCGGGGAGAGTGATGGAGGTGAGGCTGCTGCAACCACGGAAAGCCTCGTCTCCAATGCTCGTCACGCTCTCGGGGATGGTGATGGAGGTGAGGCTGCTGCATTCATAGAAAGTATAGTTTCCAATGCTCGTCACGCCCTCGGGGAGGGTGATGGAGGTGAGGCTGCTGCAACCAAGGAAAGCCCACTCTCCAATGCTCGTCACGCCCTCGGGGAGGGTGATGGAGATGAGGCTGCTGCAACCAAGGAAATCCCCCTCTCCAATGCTCGTTACGCTCTCGGGGAGGGTGATGGAGGTGAGGCTGCTGCAATTAGAGAAAGCAGAGCCTCCAATGCTCGTCACGCCTTTGGGGATGTTAATGGCGGTGAGGCTGCTGCAACTAGAGAAAGCAGAGCCTCCAATGCTTGTCACGCTCTCGGGAATGGTGATGGAGGTGAGGCTGCTGCAACAAGAGAAAGCAGAGCTTCCAATGCTTGTCACGTTATAGGTCTTACTATTGTAGGTGACTGTAGAGGGAATGGTAACAGCTCCGCTGTATTCGTTGGAGTAATCGTAGTAACTAATTCCTCTAAATGTCACCTCCACCGTCAAGTCCTCTTCGGAGGTGATGTTGTAATAGATATCCTCCACCTCGAAGTCGTAGGCACTCGCCGTGATGCTACACAATAGCATGGCCATCGTAGCCAGCCAATGTTTGATGTGTTTCATTGTTGTATGTTGTTTGAATTGTTTGTTGCTTGGATGCACAAAGGTACGGATATTGGTCGGATGGGACAAGCAAACAGGGTAAGATTTACACTTATCAGAGGCGCTATCCGCATTATAGCGCCTCGCCACCGATAGCGTAGCGCTACGCTACCGATAGCAAGGCTCAATCCTAATATCTTGCAGATATTCAGTCAAATAGCGAACCCCAATAGGATTCCCCATCGGGGTAATAGTCCATAAGGATGCGCTTCATGTCGTCTCTTCCGCGCTTGGTAGTGACCTCGGGGAGGTTGGGTACTTCACCCTTCTTGTGGGCGTTGACGAAGTCTCCGATCTTGCTCTCCTGCACCGTAACTCCGAACCGTTCCTGTATCTTGCGGGCTATCTCCTTGTTGTTGATTCCGCTCTCGGACTCTCTGGTGATGATGTGATAGAGTGCCCTCTGCTCGGCCTTATCGAGGTCACGCCACTGCACTGCCGTCCACTCATGGAGACGCGGCTCTTGCGTTTCGTCTGATGCAGAGTCCAGTTGAGCAGATTGCTCAGAGCGATGGGATGTCTCGACAGGGGATTCGGATGTCCTCTGTGTGGTTACCGCCAGCAGGGCGTTCAATGCAAAGTTTTTCTCTACCGTTCCTGCGTCGGGCAGTTCCTGCATCTCTTCTTCGAACTCGTATCCCAGTTTACGGAGTTTCTCCACCTCGGCCATGGTCTGCTCTATCTGCAATTCCTCAGTGGTCATGCGTCTAAAGTGCAGGTAGGGTTCGTTTTCGATGCGTGCTATGAAGGGTTCAGGTGCTCCCGATGAGCGGGTTCGCGACAGTTCCACACGGCGAGGTGTCCCTAACCCCTCACCACTGATAAAGATGGTGGCATCCGTGCAGTCTTCCCATGTTCCACTACCTTTCACCGCAGAGCCTGCTTTGTCGGTGTGCACCAATATCATTACGGTGACTGCCATTCCCAAGGAACCGAACTCTGATTGCAGACTTCTCAGTCCCTTCACCAGTTCCTTGGCCTCCTTAGCCTGCGGGTTATTTGGGTCTTTCACAAGCTTGGCGAGGTTATCGATGAAGATCATCAGATGGCGTGTACCCTGCTTCAACTCTTCTTCGCACAGTTCCCTACAATCCTGCAATGCCCCCTTGATATTTTCTCTTTCAGGGACAGGGAAGCCCAGCTGCACCAACCCTTGAATAAGGCTTACGGCATCTTTGTATCGCTCGCCCCACTGTGCATAAGTCATTTCATAAGCAAGGTATACGCACCTCTGCTCGATTTCGACGGGCACCTCAAGAACTTGGCTGTATCCTCCCTTAGCCAGGTCAATCGCTATCTGCGTTGCCAATTGAGACTTGCCCGCTCCTCGTTTGGCACACAGGAGCGTCACTTCGCCTTGTTTGAGCCATTCGCCCATAAGCTGTGTGACGCGGTTCTCAGGGTTGGAGGCTATATCGCCAAGGTCACTGTAAGTAGGCTTTGAACTTCTGTCTCCACCAACCGCGGTATCCACCTGGCTTGCCGCCTGCTCCGCGTTCTCTTCCGGCTGCTGTGGTTTACTCTCGAGGACAGGTTTTGTGCTACCTGATTTGCTTTTATTGGCATAGCGTGGCCCCAGTTCATTGTTATGGGGATTATCTTTGGTGTTAATTCCCGCATCCTTACAAGCTTTTTCATAGATAAAATTTATACCCTTGTACACACCATAAGCTGCCAGCAGTCCTATTGTAGTCAAGGCACCGAAACGCACACAATCTTTGACATTTCCTTTCATGTGTCCACTCACTCCTGTTGGACCGGCCTTAACGCCTACATCAATGTCTCCTATAGTATTAGATTTAACATTCACTTCCGCAAATATACAATACTCTCGCGAGAAGTCCAAGCATTTGGGGGATAATAAGCCTCTCAGGCGCGTCGAAAGACAGCATACCCAGGGGGGCGTTCTTCATTTATATCACTCTTGCTCGATGATTCTCTGTACCTCTTGACGCAGCGAGGTTTCGTCGGGGAGATAGAGTTGGTACTTGCTGACGAAGAGTTGGTTGGTAAGTCCTGAGGTTGCATACTTCACCAAGACCTCATCCTTGTATGCACCCAATACGATGCCAATAGGTGGATTGTCGCCCTCGGTATTCTCCTCTTCGGAGAAATAGTTAAGATATAGGTTCATCTGCCCGATGTCTCCATGGTCAATCTCTCCACGCTTGAGGTCAATCAGGACAAAGCATTTCAAGATACGATGGTAGAAGACCAAGTCAACAAAGAAGTGACGTCCACCCAACGTCACCTTATATTGACGGCCTATAAAGGCAAAGCCTTTGCCCAACTCCAAGAGAAATGTCTGGAGATTACTGATGATCTCCCGTTCCAAGTCTCCCTCGAGATAACGTTCCTGTTGTGGCAGATTCAGAAATTCCAACACGTAGGGGTCCTTGACCACATCTTCGGCACGTTGTACCTCTTGCCCCTCGGTGGCCAATGCGATAATGCCCTCCCTGTCCTTGCTGAGTGCCAGACGATGAAAGAGCATGCTATTACGCTGGCGCCTCAGCTCACGAACGCTCCAGTTCTCCTTAGCGCATTGCGCTGCATAGAAACTGATTTCCAATGGATCGTCGCCTTTGAGGATTTCTACATAGTGGCTCCAACTCAATAATTCAGACAGTGTCTGAACTTTTGGGAATGCAACATACAACTTCCTCATATAATGTATATTAGAGCGACTAAAGCCTACACCATACCGTTCACGGAGATCCTTAACCAAGCGATCGAGCAGGTTACTGCCATACTCTGCACGCTCGTTCCCCTGCTGCTCATACTCAACAATATGCTGCCCGATGGTCCAATAGGATTGCACCAATGCAGTATTTATAGCAGTAGCAACACGGCTCCGCCCCTCTGCCAAGGCTGAACCGATCTTGGCTATCAGTTGCTCATAGTTTGGTCTTGCAATTTCACTCATAGCGACTCTATTTTCAGCAAAGGTAATACTTTTTTTCATTCTGTGGGCATTCATATTGCATCAATCTCCATTCGTATGACACACGTGCAATAACCTCCATAACAAAACACCTCGTTTCGCGCCTCACAACACCTCAAAATCTTACGGTTGAGAAGGACTGAAATCCTTATAGATGAGAATGAGACAAAAATCATCACTTTACTGATTCTCAATGCATAAAACACAAGAAAGCCTCCGATGGGAGGACCTCAAATCCTTATGATTGGAATGAAAGGAACAAATTGTCAATCTACCATATATGAAACAAAAAATGTATGAGACATGGACAACTCAAAGCAAAGTTATGTCAAACAGAAAGAAGATTAAGGGTGCCAAGCCGAAGGGAAAAGCAAAGGAGTCTTACACAAAGAGACATTTGCGAGATCCCTCTCTATGCCTTACTGTTGAGAAAAAGAAAACGCTGGCACTCGAGAGGATGCTGGCTATTGTTAAATTAAAAAAGTAAAAATTATGAAGAAAATGTATTTCGTTGAAGAACTCCATGTGTATTACAAAGTGAGTTCAGTAGAACAATTCTGGGATGGTGCCTGGGTGTGGGAATACACCCTTGACTGCATAGACGAGCATCCCGACGTGAGCAAGTTTATCCCTATGGACAAGTACAGGCGCATCACCGAGACGAAGCCGCTCGTACAAGGCCAGAGCTACGTGACGTCCTATGGCATCGCCGAGGGCGACAGGGTGAGCGTGGTGTTCAAGAATGGCAATCCATCGCCGCAACCCGACAGCCAGTGGGACCCCATACCTGTGGACTTCTATAAGCCATAAGGAGGAGTGTCTCTCAGACTCAGAGAATGATGCAACAGTAAAAACAACGTCTCGTGTCATTTTGAGCGTAGCGAAAAATCCCGCAGAGTATCTTGGCAAAGTCCCAGCGCGAGATCCTTCGTTCCTCAGGATGACACGATACGTCCTACTAATCTAAATCTAACCTTTAAACAAAAAGAAAAATGGAAGAAAGAAAAGAGAACAATCAAAGAACAGTGCTGAATGCCGTAACACAAGTGCCAAGTCCCGATGCGAGATCCTTCGCTACGCTCAGGATGACACATTCTTCTGAACACACCACCCTCGGACCCATCCTCTGTGGCTATGGCATCACGGGAGGTGTGTGTGAGATGACGATGGAGAAGTATCTGGAGCATGTACGCAGCCAGTTTTACCGCGCTCAAGTCGACGGTATGCGCCGCGAGGCAGACCCCACACGCAAGAGCATGCTGAAGAAGAAGCTCTTCTGGATACTACCCCAAGGAGGCATCAAGCCCGGCCACCGACAGGTGCTGGGCACACAGCCCACGAAGGAGGACATCGAGTACCGTGACCTGCAGATGCTCGACCTCGACACACTGCCCGAGGGATGCGCCACACCTGCCGACGCGTGGTACCACATGCGCCACCGCCTGCACGACCAGGGACTCGTCCACTACCCCATGGTGGTGATGGAGAGCGCCTCGGGAGGAGGACTGCACATCTACGTGCGCCTCTCGAAGAGGATGACACGCATGAACCGCCGCGAGGTGATAGCCCTATGGGGCGATATCCTGGGCGTGGAGTTCGACCCCTCGGTCATAGACCCTGCACGACGGGCATTCCAGAGCTACAACCTCTTCTCTGCCGAGGAGGAGATAGCCCTGCTCTTCGGTGCCGACCTCACCGACAAGCAGCGCGAGGCGATGAAGAAAATTGAAAATTCAAAATTGAAAAAGTTGCGTTTGAGCGAGAGCAAAGACTGCTTGCAGGCTCTGCCGAGCATAGCAACTTCAACAAAGTTAATTGAAAGTTCCTCTCAGGATGACAACATCGCGAGAAGGGGCAACATCGCGGCCCCTCTCCTGCCGGATGGCAATCATTCTCAATTATCCATTCTCCATTCTCAATTAGCCGAAGTTGCCCAGCAACTCCTGCTCCACCTCTGCGGCACCACCACCCCACCCGAGGGTTCGCGCAACAACACGCTCTACGAGGCTGCCCGACAGATGGCCTACCTCGACGGCATCACCGAGGAGGGGATGCTTGCAGCCTTTGCCCCACTCGGCTACCTGGGCCTGCCCGAACGGGAGGCACGCCAGTGCATACGCAGTGCCATGCGCCATGAGAAGACATGGCTCTACACCCTGCCACCAGAGCTCGCGAGAGCGATGGAACAGACCCACCCCATCCCTCCCTGTGAGGGAGGGGGTTCAGACATCGCTGAAGCTCAAGTCCTCCCTCACAGGGCGAATAAGGCCGAAGAAAATCAACTGAATGTTGATTTGTGCCGATATGAGGGGAGTGCAGTGCTCTGCACGACGGGGGCTCGAAGAGATTTAGGTGGATCCCTCCCCTCCCTCCCTCCACTCATCTCCCTCTTCACCTCCCTCGTGCCCGAGCATACGCGTGAGGCGGCGGCATCGATGATCTTCGCTCCATTAGGGTCGTACCTGAGCAATACGGTGACCATCGACGACGTGTCGGGACAGGAGAGGAACCTGCAGTTCACCAGCATCGTGGTGGGCAACTCGTCGAGCGGGAAGGGCTTTGCCGGCACCCTCTCGGACCTCATCACCGAGCGGCACCGACAGCACGACATCAGCTCATGGGCACAGCTCACAGCCTGGCAGGAACAGAAACGCACCACACCCAAGGGTGAGGCCGCACCGCCCAAACCCGACGTACCCCTCTACCTGCTGGCAAGCAACATGACCGAACCGGCACTGCTCGAACGACTCAAGGCCCTGGAGCCCCACCACGGACGTGCCTACATCAACGTGCCCGAGATCGACGACCTGCGCAAGATGCAGACCGTATCGACCTCGCGCATCGGGGCAGGACAGGAGATCATACTCTCGGCATTCGACACCGCACGCTATGGTGCACTGCGCGTATCGGCCGAGGCCGTGAGCACCATCACCGTGATGAGTCTCAACATCGTGGCCACATCGACCTACCCCGGCACACAGGACTTCTTCCGTGGAGGCATAGAGCGAGGCTCGGTGGGCCGATGCGACATCTCCATCGTACCCGACTGCTACGACGTACCCCACTACGGCCGTCCCACGCCGGAGCTATACGCCCAGCTCGACAGCTACATCGACCGCCTCCAGCGGGCCACGGGACACATACAGTGTGACGACATCGACCGCGTCGTCGAGGAGATACGCCTCGCCTACAACGACCCCCGTTCGCCCCTGTCGTACCACCAGAATGCCGAGTACTACAAGCTATGTCACCGACAGCTGCTCATCACCAAGCAGAAGGCCACCATCCTCTACATCTGCAACGACTACCGGTGGGACCCCACGTGGGAACCCTGGCTGCACCACGCCTTCTACTACGGCATGGAGTGCAAGATCAGCGTCTTCAAGGCCGAGATCGAATCGTGGATCAAGCGTCAGTATGCCTCACTCACAGCCACCGTCATCACACGAAGCGGACCCAAGAGCGAGCTCGACAACCTGCCACAGACCTTCACCCTCGACGACATCGTGACCATGAAGCGCACCGCCTCGCCCACCGACACCGACGAGCAGCTCACCACCAAAGCCAAGACCCTCATCCGCACCTGGAAGCTCCGACAACGCATCATCCCCACCGAGCAGGAAGGCGTGTGGGAGAAGGTTGAGAGTTGAGCCGTGAGCTGTGAGCTATGAGCCGTGAGCTGTGAGCGATGAGCGATGAGCTGTGAGCTGTGAGCGATGAGCCGTGAGCGATGAACTGCCATCTGGAGGGTAAGCTCACCTCTCAAAGTTCAAAGCCCCATAACCTATAACCCTAAACCTTTAACCCCATGAACAACACTTGGAAAACCGTCATTAAGGTGCTTGCCGCCGTACTGGCAGCGATCGCAAGTGCCTTTGGAATCAACACTATGGTGTAGTGCCCAGCCACTACCCTAACCCCCGCATCCAGGCCACCCGCGCGAGGCCGGACAATGTGAGGTAACATCACAACAACACAAGAGAGAGTACCCTCAGGGGTACTCTCTCATTTCCTTTTTCTTCACTCTTCGTTCTTCACTCTTCACTTCTATAGTTCCTCTTCCGGTTCGTAGAGGCGGTCGATGGTCTTCGTCTTCAGCCAGGCGGCCTCCTCGGGCGTGAGGTCGGGAAGGAGCGTCTCGTAGACGCTGGTGTTGAAGCAGTCGATAAACATCTTCTCATCCTCGGTGAGCAGCTCCTCCACGAGTGGTGTGGTGTCGATATAGGTGCAGGTGAGTGTCATGAAGGCCAGCCAGTCGCCAAACTCGTTCGTCTCGTCCTCGTAGCAGAGGATCATGTTCTCGTGGCGGATGCCATACTGCCCCTCGCAGTACATGCCCGGTTCGCACGAAGTCACCATACCCGGCAGGATGGGCTGGTCGAGTAGGTTCTGACGCATACCCTGCGGACCCTCGTGCACGCAGAGCACGTGGCCTACGCCGTGACCCGTGCCATGACCATAGTTGCGGTTGTACTTCCACAGCGGCATACGTGCCAACACATCGAGCTGGCAACCACGGGTGCCACGCGGGAACGAAGCCATCGAGAGCGCTATCATACCCTGAAGCACGCAAGTGTAGTCGAACGCCTCATCCTCGGTGAGCGGCCCCAACGGAATGGTGCGCGTGATATCGGTCGTACCGTCCAGATAGTGGCCCCCCGAGTCGAGCAGATAGAGTCCACGCGGTTCGAGCACACTGCACTGCTCGGGAGTAGCCGAGTAGTGTGGCAGGGCAGCATTCTCTCCGTATGCCGAGATGGGTGCAAAGCTCTCATCGAGGTAGCCCTCCATCTCCTTGCGCAGACTGATGAGCTTGTTGGCCGCATCAATCTCGGTGATGCGCTCACCCTGGGCCAATGCCCCTTCGAGCCAACGGAAGAAGCGGGTCTGCACGATACCATCCTTGCGGTAAGCCTCGCGGAAGCCCTGTATCTCCGTCTCGTTTTTCAGCGCCTTCTCCAGCTTCACTGGTGAAGTTCTGTCGTGCACCTCCTCACCAAAGCGGGCAATCACCTCTTCGTAGAGCGCATAGTTGAGCATCGCGCCATCTATATATATAGGTGTATCATTGGGCCACGCGGCGATGCTCGTCACGATGCTGCCATAAGGAGCCAGTTCCACGCCATCAGCCGCGAGGGCTGCGGTGAGCTCAGCATCAAACTTACTCTCCGTGGTGTAGAGCACGGCACGATCGCTACCCACCCAGAGGTAGGCAATGACTACGGGTGTGTGAGCAATGTCGCTGCTGCGTATGTTGAGCACCCAAGCGATCTCATCAAGGCTACTGAGGAGTATAGACCCACACTCTTCGGCAGCGACAGCATCGCGCAACCAAGCGAGCTTGTCGGCACGGGAGCGCCCCGT
>JAZRFA010000159.1:0-14470 GCA_045661085.1 Bacteroidaceae bacterium | reverse complement strand
AAACAAGTGGGTGAGACAATGGAGCACGAAGATTGGGTCAACTCCGCCCAGTTCAGCACCGATGGGAACTATATAGTGACGGCATCAGCAGACAATACCGCTAAGATATGGAATGCTAAGACCGGAAAACAAGTGGGTGAGACAATGGAGCACGAAGATTGTGTCAATTACGCACAGTTCAGTCCTAACGGAAACTATATAGTGACGGCATCAGCAGATGGTACCGCCAAGATAACGGAATTTCCTCCACTTCAAAATCTCATCGATAAATACCGCAAGGTATATCAAGACTGGCCATTGACCGAGGAAGAACTGATAAAGTATAACTTCAAGTAACACATAAGCCAAAAACAGGATTCGACCGAATCCTGTTTTATATACTAAAAGAGCACGAATCACATATCCTCTAATGAAAGCCCACGCAATTCTACGCTATAGCCACGGAAGTTCTTTTTGATGAGGGCATACTTCTTCTCCAAAGCTTCGGGGCTGTACTTCCGTATGTTGCGCTTCACCTCTGCCACGGTAGCACGCTTGTCGAGACGCTCTATAGCAATGAGGTCTATCTCATTCTCTCCACTGGCATCCCACCAGTGTGACACCTCGGTCACTCTGTCGTGCTCACCATACAGCTGGCGAAAATACTTCTCCAACACCATACCACTATATTGGGGATACTCCTGACGGATGATCTCTTCGAGCAAATCAAATTTGCCCAGCTCGATGAGCGAACGGTTGCTCTCGATGAAGCGAAACCAAAACATGAGGAAGCAGTCATCGATGTAGTATTTCACCCCTTGACTGTTGGGCTTAGCCCACATGGGGCGCCGCTTATGGATGAGCGAATACTCACTCTCCAGCGTGTCGAGATAGCGCCCGGTATTCTTCTCGATGATGCCATCTATCTGCGACTGCGATGTCATGCCACTGGCAATGAGTTGCAGTATGCTATAGTATATCTGATATTTGCGTCCGAACTCGCCAACCAGCAGTTCGGTGCCCTCTTCGATAAATATGCTCGATGGCTTACACACGGCTCGCACGATATCATCAGCTGTACGGCAACCCTCGTCCATCAGTTGGGCTACATATTTGGCCACGCCACCAGTGACAGCATAGAGCATCAATAAGTCTTCGGAGGTATATTGTGGGTTGTGCTCGCCAAGGATTTCTTTAAGCATGGCGATGCTGAAGGGTTTGAGGTCTATACGCGCGGTTTTGCGCCCAAAGAGGGGTTCCTTGCGGTCTTCGAAGATACGGCGCATCATACTATATATACTGCCACAAGCAATCAAGTGGATGTGTGCCTCGCGGTGGTGGCGGTCCCACACATCCTGTATGCGGCTTATGATGCCTTCGTCAATCTCGGCCAAGCGTTGAAACTCGTCGATGACCAGCGTTACCTGTCGCTCACGGCTCTGCTGCATAATCTCCTCCAACAATGCAGCGATGCTTGTCACCTGCCCGTGGATGCGTATACCCAAGACGGCCTCCGCTTGCCGTTGGAAGTCGGCACACTGTATCTGCTCGGCCTTCTTGCCAATGAAGAAATAGAGATAGGGCTTGCTGGAGAATGCCTGCGCCATAAGCGTGGTCTTTCCCGTACGACGACGTCCCATCAATACCGTAAACTGAGACACCTCTTCAGACAGCTTATCCAAACGGTTTAATTCACTGATTTCATTTACTCTACCGTAAAACCTAATAACTTTACAAATTTGTAAATTACAAATTTGTTATTTTAACGCAAAGGTAAGAGTTTTATTTATTACAGACAAATGTTTCTATCTTTTTGTTCTAAACAGCCGTATGATAACGATGACGATGACATTGACGAAAACGAAAACAATGAACAAGTGCCGCCATCAACATGTTAATACTTATTGTATTATCTCGTGATGGCGACACTTCGGCAGATACGTTTGCATTTCCGCCCCGCTTACGCGGGAAAGCAAAGAGCGGGACAAGCCCGCTCAATAAATTAAATAATTAAATGAATCGAATACGTCACTACGCTCCTTATTTGTCTGTGACGGGACGAATAGTGCGGCCGTAGTAGCGGCCGCTGAGGTTCCAGTCATGGTAGTAGCTGCCGAAGTAGAGGCTGTACGCGTCGTAGCTGCCGTACTCGCGCAGCGTGCCAGACCAGTAGTAGCCGTGCGAGCCACGGTTGAAGACGTCTTCACCGAGGCGGTAGCCCGCAACAGGGAGAAAGATACTATTCCCATTAGGACCAGTAATCTTATAACCATTTATTCCTTTTAGCTCGGTCCACTGCCATGAGCACTTATTTATAAGTTCTTTAATCTCTTCCAATCTGGGCATACGCCAATTACCACCCCATTGGGCACGAGCGACATCATATTTAGTACCAGACATATCTTTACCAATATCGATATAGGTCTTTTTTGTCTTATCGTAGTACTTATAGGTCTCTATCTCATACTCGCTTTTGGGTTCCGTTTCGCCCCAAGCGAAATAATCACCATATTCTTCAGGAGAAGAAGCTCCAATATTATGTTCCGCCCAACAAACGCTGAGGCCAAGATTCACTTTCTTGTATTGTGTTATCGTTGATGGTTTCCCTTTCTGAATCAGTTCCTTTTCTGTTTCTATTATTGGGAGACTTGATTTTTCTATCTCTATTTGTGGGTCTGTTGCTTGTATGGATTGATCTAATGCGTTTTGTAGCTTTGTCTTGTCTTTTTCCAAATCCTCAACTCTATTCTTAAGTTTATTACAAGACAGAGCCAATTCCTCTCTTTCTAGAATAATATCTCCTAATTCTTTATCCTTCTCTGAAACTTGTACTTCCAGGTTTTTGATTTGTGCGTTAAGTATAGTAATCTGTTCCTGTAGGACTATATTCTTTTCGGATAAATTTGCCGAAAAGTTGGTTTCTGCATTAATTTCTATAAGCTTTTCATTTCTCTCTTTTGCTATACTCAATTGTCTTGAGTTAATCAACGAAAGATATGCCGCGCCTTCAATATCATCAATAGGCGAAATCGTCCATCCACAAGTAGGGCAATAAGTTTTCTCAACATCTACTTCAGTCTTGCACACTGGACATGTGTGAATGCTGATTCCCATCGTGCGCAAAACCGATAATATCTTCTTGCCATCTACAGAATGCAAATTGGCGACCTTACCTCGATAGTCTTCTGCCATAGCGATAAGTTTGTCCTTCGCCTCTTTACGCCTTCTCTTTTCTTCTTCTTGCTGACGTCTGGCACGTTCCTCTTCCTCTTTTCTTTTTTCTTCCTCCTCCTTGCGCTGTAAATAAGCTGGAGTTTCCACATAAGACAAAAGACCTTCCTTATAATTGGAAAAGACAAACGACTCATACTTCCACAAGTCGGAGTTGACATCATTTACATTTACATCCTTGAGAATAGTAACAATCTGTCCCGGCTTGAACCCTTTCAGTTTGGCATTGATAAACCAATCCCATTCGTAATAAACCCAAGTTGTATCAATGTATTCAGCCTGAGAGGCAAAGACAATCATATGATACGCAGACTTCAAAGCCTTGGATATCGCTTTTCGATACTCCGAGTCACCCAATTTCCTCAACTCCTTTGAAGCAAGAAAGGTATGTATGCCATTTGCCTCAAGAAATTCATAGATTTCTTCAGCACACTGATAGTCTTCGCTCTTGCAGGATATAAATACGTCGTATTGCATAGTAGACTTTGTTAACAAATGCAGAGATATAGTAAATAAACGGAGATAGCAACTAGTCTGTCAAGTTCAAGAAACCAACAATGGAAGTATCGCCATACGAGTCACGACGACACTCTATCAGTTCTTTACCTTCGAGACGTAGGAAACGCATAGAGCCATCGCCATCTTCAGTTTTAAAGGCTGCTTTCAAGGCATCGTAGTTCTTCACGGGTATACCATTCAATGCAATGATGATATCGCCTGCTTGGAGGAAGTCGTGCACTGCATCATCTTTGAAAGCGAAAACCATGACTCCTGCAAAGGGGAGCTTAGCACGCGACACCTCCCTATAAAACACTTTAGCTGATGCAACATAATCTTTCGCCTCAGGGTGGTAGGTTTGATAGACTGACAACATGGATGAGAGATCGGCATAAAGCAGTTCGGGAGTAATAGACGAAGTGGTACGTACCCCCTTTGCCAATAGTTCTTGCCGACTCTGCACTACGGTGTTCATATAGGTAGCCCAATGGGTAATCTTACCCCATTGATACCATTGGTCATCCTCTTCTTCCAGCCGGTCTTTGGCTTTCAGCTCTTCATAGAGTTCGATATGCTTGCGGTCGAGCTCACGGAGCTCTGCCTTCTTGGCATCGACCAATGCCTCCTTGGCCTGCACATTGGCTTGACGAGCCGCCAATTCCTGCTGATTGGCATCGTTCGTCTGCTTCAAATCCTCAACAAATCGGGTGCGCTCATCAAATTCCGAAGCCTTGCGCTCAAGCTCGTCAAGCTGGGCATCCATTTCCTCCATCTCTGCCTCGGCATATTGAAGGGTACGTTCGTAACGCGCCATCAGCTCATCGGTCAGCTGCCCCTCCTTAATGATGATATCTTCGTAATATTTCTCGGTACCATCCGATGCATAGTTGGGAAAGCGTATCCACTGTGCCGACTGCTGAGCAAAGCACCTGCGGGCATTCTCAGGCAGCAGGGTAACGATGGACAGATATGATGCATAGTAGCTATTGATAGAATGCTCATGCACCTCAAACAAGATGCTTCCCCAGTCTGTTTCAATAAAGTTAAGTGCATCATCCTCCAAGAATTGGCGGTAGATATTCAACGACTCTATATAATCGGTCAAATAGAGTTTGGTCATCTGTGGGTATAATGCCAGTTCTGCTCCATTGATACCATGGAGACTGAGCAAGAAGCGGTCGTAACCCGATATCTGCCATGCAAGAGTGTCGTCAGGGATAAGCATCTCTACATTCTGCTCTGCCACATCGAGACGTGCCAAGAAGTCGCTTTTCAACAAGGCGCGGGCTTCAGGGGAAGCCTTCCTATCCCAGGTCTTCAAGAATTTATCCCAATCGCCACCTAATCGAACATTTTCTTCTGCCAATATATGTATACGCGAAGTATGGTTGGTCATACGCGTAGCATAATCCTCACATACCCCTTTTGCAATAATGCGAAAAACAAACAGACCGATGGCTACAACGACAGCCAATGAACATAGGGCTACACCCGTCCACATCACCGTTTTCTTGGCCAAACGATGACGCTTGCTCAGCAGATAACGCTCTTGCAGTCGCTGTAGAGCCAAATCAAAGTATTCGATAGAGCTTGCCGTAAGCGCCTGATAGTTGCACAACTCTTCCATACCCTGGGGCATAGAAGAGGGCCAAGTAAACCCATTGAGCATCACGGGGATGATATTCTTGTTGTGTGCCATGGCACGACAGACCTCCAATCGTACCCAGTCGTCTTCATTCACACAACGGTCAAGAGCTTGGGGAGGAAGCACCACCAAGAAATCGGTACAATTGTCGATTACTTCATATAACTGCTCATTAAACTTACCCGAGCGCAAGGTTTCCATATCAAAAAAGACGGAATAACCAGCAGCTTTCAAACGGGTAGCTATCAAATTGGCCGTATCATACGAGCTGCGACGATAGCTTACAAATATATCATACTTTTGTTTCATAATTACGATGCCATATTCTCCACGTGACGCAAAGATAAAGTAAATGAGCGGATAAAGCAATATTAAGTTGCCTTATCCGCTCGACAAGTTTTAGTTTTACCCTTTACTTACCCCTCAATCCACGCATACTCGGGACCGAACCAAGCATTCAAGGTCTCCTCGACCTTGATGTTGATTTCGGGGGTAATCTTATCCTTAATCTTCTTATAGACATAGAGGATAGCCATACCGTCGTCCAAGACTCCCAGGAACTTGTAAACCGCTCGTGGAACGACATCGATGGGAAGAACGGTGTAGATGATAGCTCCGTAAATCAATACTCGGTCAAGCATGGAGGTGTTGTCATCATCCATCACATAGTAGAACTGAAGCAGGGGACGGGTAGCTGCCCGCCCAGCCTTCACTGCCCACGGGCGCAACTTATCCATCAAGGCATTAATCCAGGCATGCCAATCCACGTCCTTCACTCGCTCCAAAAGGGGCTTCACGTCTTTGCCCATAATCATATAGGCAAGAATCAAAATAGATGTTCCAATAAGTATCATATCACCAATATTTACTCCACACGTTTACCGTCAGTATCAAAGAGTATAGAACCATCGACATGCAGCAACTCAGCCTCGAACAATGTAGAAGAGGGCATACTGATATTGTCATACAATGCTGGGAGAATGATTTCGCCTGTTGCACGACACATCACACCACAGTTGCCATCTATCCAGTAGCGGAGATAGTCAGACAATATCGTCACCTCGGTTTGCACTGAAGAACAGCCATCTTCGTCAGACATGACAATAGGATTTATGCGCTTCGTATAATAGAGATCTCCGACTCCATCAAACACGAATGGCTGAATAATGGTACCGTCATAGGCCACCTGTTGCTTAATTCCATCTTTGGTAAGCAGCAACCCATCGGACTCTTTCCACGCAATCTCGATATTGTCATACACTATCGGGAACAACAGTTCAAAGTTCTCATCAAGCAAACCATATTTGCCATCCTGCTTGACGATACGATATTTACCATACTTGGGTGACCAAATGTAATCATACACAGGTTCAACAATCCAATGCCCCGTGGTATCAATAAGTCCACACATACCCTGTTCGTCAACCATTACACATAATCCTCCCTGAAAAAGATAATCAACGGATTTCTTTCGATTATAGGGATATGCAAAAGGCAATACCACCTCATTGTCCTTGTTGATGAAACCAACCTTGCCCGACTCGTTCACCACAGCAGCCAGTCCCTCTGAGAAGATCCAAGCACGACAATATTGCTCGGGAATCACTACCCTACCCGTATTGGCATTTATGTAGCCACGCAGTCCTTGGCGGAAGAAGACGGTAAGTGAATCGTCTTCAGCAGGCTTCACCACCCTATCCAAGGATTTGGCAACGATCTTTTTCTCGGCATAGTTGTAGAGACGGTACTCTTGCTTATTGTAATACCAGCGTACAGAAACATTTTCCGACAACTTGTCATCGACCCAAAAACTGTTCTGACTCTGAGTATATGCACGGATAATTAAAACACCGACAACCAAAACCACCACTGCCACAGACCAAAGCACACACTTCATGAGGATTTTAAAAAACTTTTTCATACTGAAATAATTTAATTGGTTATTAGAAATAAAAACTGTTTACAATATTTCATGTCTTTTACCATATAGAGTGAAGTGGTAGAGGTTTTCTATCTTGAAAATCAAAAAAAATATAAATTACTTATTTTTGACAAGAGAGGAAGGGGAAAAAGAAAGTTGGAAGCTCCGTGAGGAACCTCCAACTTCTTTCTTTATCGGGGTGTATCGATTAACCCTGGATAGCAGCAACACCGGGGAGCACCTTGCCCTCGATAGCCTCGAGAAGAGCACCACCACCAGTAGAGATGTATGATACCTGATCAGCCAAGCCGAACTTGTTGACACAAGCTACTGAGTCACCACCACCGATGAGTGAGAAGGCACCCTCAGCAGTTGCCTTAGCGATAGCCTCACCAATAGCACGTGAACCAGCAGTGAAGGCGTCGCACTCGAACACACCTGCAGGACCGTTCCAAAGGATGGTCTTGGCGCCCTCGATAGCAGCGGCAAATGCCTTCTGGCTCTCAGCACCAGCGTCAACACCCTCGAAGCCTGCGGGAATCTGGTTAGCAGGGCAAGTGATGATCTCAGCACCCTCCTTAACGCTCATGGTACCGAAGTCGAGACCGTTGGTAGCGGTGCAGTCTGTACCGAGCACGAGCTCTACGCCATTCTTCTTGGCCATCTCCTCTACACCGAGAGCAACCTCGAGCTTGTCCATCTCAACGATTGACTCGCCAATCTCGCCACCGTGAGCCTTAGAGAAGGTGTAGGTCATACCACCGCAGAGGATGAGCTTGTCAACCTTACCCAACAAGTTCTCGATGATACCGATCTTTGAAGATACCTTTGAGCCACCCATGATAGCTACGAAGGGACGCTTGATGTTTGAAAGGACATTGTCAACAGCCTGCACCTCTTTCTGCATGAGGTAACCGAGCATCTTGTTGTCAGCATCGAAGTAGTCAGCGATAACTGCTGTAGAAGCATGCTTGCGGTGAGCAGTACCGAAAGCGTCGTTGATGTAGCAATCAGCGTATGAAGCGAGAGTCTTAGCAAACTCCTTCTGTGAAGCCTTCATAGCCTTCTTAGCCTCCTCGTAAGCGGGATCAGCCTTGTCGATACCAACGGGCTTGCCCTCCTCCTCGGGATAGAAACGAAGGTTCTCGAGCAACAACACCTCACCGGGCTTGAGGGCAGCAGCAGCCTCAGCAGCCTTAGCGCAGTCGGGAGCAAACTGTACGGGTACACCGAGCTTCTCAGACACAGCGTCAACAATCTGGCTGAGTGAATATTTAGCGTTCACCTTGCCTTTGGGCTTACCCATGTGTGACATAACGATGAGTGCACCACCGTCAACCAACACCTTCTTCAAGGTGGGGAGAGCACCGCGGATACGGGTGTCGTCAGTAATCTTACCTTCTTCGTTCAAGGGTACATTGAAGTCCACACGAACAATTGCCTTCTTGCCGGCAAAGTTAAAATTGTCAATGTTTTGCATAATACTTAATGTTATTATTAAAGTAATGAATTAATATCTCTTCAACTAATCTTCGCAAAGTTAACAAAAGGTTTGTTAAGTCGTACACAAAAAGTGACCAAATATTACAAATCGCCCCATTTTTCCATTTTGCCCCCTCGTTCCCCCACCCTCACGCGGCAGATTCTTGCAATATTTGCATAGCAATCATCGAGTATTCAAGTTTTTTCTCTAATTTTGTACGCATAAAATCAACGAACAAAAAAATTCAAACATTATAGAGAATATGAAAGTAGCCATTGTAGGAGCCAGCGGAGCTGTAGGACAGGAGTTCCTCCGCGTGCTTGAAGAGAGAAACTTCCCCATCGACGAACTCGTGCTGTTCGGTTCTGCTCGCAGTGCCGGCAGTAAATATACCTTCCGTGGCAAAGAGATTACCGTAAAGTTGTTGCAACACAACGACGACTTCAAGGGCATCGACATCGCCTTCACTTCAGCTGGCGGTGGCACCTCCATCGAGTTTGCCGAAACTATCACCAAGCATGGCGCCATCATGATTGACAACAGCAGTGCGTTCCGTATGGACAAGGATGTACCCCTCGTAGTACCCGAGGTGAATGCCGAAGATGCGCTCACCCGCCCTCGTGGCATCATTGCCAACCCCAACTGCACCACCATCCAGATGGTCGTAGCACTGAAGGCTATTGAGCAGCTCTCACACATCAAAACCGTTCACGTATCAACCTACCAGGCTGCCAGTGGTGCTGGTGCAGCAGCCATGGCCGAACTCTACGAGCAATATCGTCAGGTATTGGCAGGCGAGGAGGTTACCGTAGAGAAGTTTGCCTATCAGCTCGCCTTCAACCTCATCCCCCAGATCGACGTGTTCACCGACAATGGTTACACCAAGGAGGAGATGAAGATGTATCACGAGACCAAGAAGATCATGCATTCTGACATCAACGTCAGTGCCACTTGCGTACGTGTGCCTGCCTTGCGCTCACACTCTGAGAGTATCTGGGTAGAGACCGAGCGCCCCATCAGCGTTGCCGAGGCACGCGAAGCCTTTGCTAAGGGCGACGGCCTTGTGCTCATGGACAACCCCGCCGATAAAGAGTACCCCATGCCCCTGTTCCTCGCCGGCAAGGATCCCGTCTATGTGGGCCGCATCCGCAAGGACCTCACCAACGAGAATGGACTTACCTTCTGGATTGTGGGTGACCAGATCAAGAAGGGTGCAGCACTCAACGCTGTTCAGATTGCCGAGTACCTCATCGCGCAGGGTGTGGTGAAGTAAACTCATCGACATAGACATATCAAACAAGAAGAGCAGACCGCCGGGCCTGCTCTTCTCTTTTGCATACATCTCGTCACATTACTCTACAACTGTGCTGTCTGGCACTGCGACCTCGACAGCCTCAACGGCCTCAGCAAGTTCAGCGGGCTCGACTACCTCTACCTTATTGAAGCGAGGCAGGGGTGAGGGAGCACCGGCCCACTTGAGCAGATTGCCCAGCCACAAGCCAGCGACTACTACCACGAGAACAGAGAGTGAGATGAGCCACTTCTTCCATGTGGGGAGGCCCTTCTTGGCATAGGGGTCTTTGAGTTTCATCTTGGGGAACTTGACAATATCGGTCAAGGTCTCGCCGAAGGGGATACTGATCTTCGATGCGGCGTTGATGGCCCATCCGTTGGCATTGAGCAAGGGGGCGATGTTACGACGACGGAGCTTCATCCAGGCCATCACCATAGCAGGACCGGAGATAATGAGCATGATACCCACGAAGGCTGCTATCAGCTGCCACCATTTGAGGGCGAAGATACCCTTGGCAAGGCTTGCGAGGGCTGTACCGATCATGCCTAATGCCATACCGAAGGCTGCGAAGATACCGGCAAACTTACCTATGTCGAAGGGTTGTGCGGGAGCGGCCTTGGCATCGGCAGCAGCGGGTGCTGTGGTGGGTACGGAGTTGACCTTGGTGTTGAGGTCCTTCATCATCGCTGCATCCTTGTCGGCAGCGCTCTTGTTGATGAGGTTCTCGATGGTGGTGGCCAAGCGGCGGTAGGGCGACCAGAAAGCCTGTCCCACGCTGATGGGGTTGTCGATGATCTTGGTGATAACGGCATCCCATACCACACCTTCGTTGTCGTAGAAGATGGCATTCTTGCCCACTGCAAGGTCACCAATCTCACCTACAGTGACAGCAGCCACGATGGCGAGTTTGCCAGGCTTGGTTGGTGTCACACAATCGCAGTATACGAGATACATGCCGCTGGCAGCAGCCATCGTATTGTGCTTGCCCATATCGACAACCTTCATACACATGCGGCACTCGCGCTGGTCGATGAGCAGGCGGCCACACTGGAAGACGGCACGCACGTTCTTGTTCTTGTTATAGAAGTCCTGGAAGGTCACGAAGTTGCGCAGCAGGCGGTAGAAGTCGCGGTAGATGTGGAGGAACTTGTCCACCATATCGATACCCTCGGCAGCCTCTTTGAGCGCAGCGTCCTGTGCCACGAGGTCGAGCAGTGCCTGCTTCTTGTCGTCGGCGAGGAGCTTCTTGATGGTGTCGAGGCCCAATGCCTCTACTTCGGCACCCTTCTTGGCACCCTTCCAGCCGTTGTATGCAGCAAAAGCGGCACCGATGGCAGCCCAGTCGGCTTCGGTAAGTGCCTTGGTGGTAGGCTTCACGATGCCCATAAGCGTAGCAAACTGACCTGCCCATGCGGGGTTGATGGTGGCGTCGAGAGGCAGTTCTGCCTTGCCGGTGATGCGTGCGATGGGGTAAGCGGCGATGTCTGCGGTCTTGCCGGTGAGGTTATCGGCACTGATGGTCTCGATGAGGGCGGTCTGCACGTCGAGCTTGGCTGCACTCTCGGGTGAGAACGAGGCCAGCTTGGCGCGTACGAAGTAGTCCTTCACCTTAGCATCAAGCGCGTTGTATGCCTCAATAGCCTTGTCGGTATCGGCACCGTAGGGAGCCTCTACGGCAGCTGCCTGCCATGCGGCATAGTCGGCCAGGGCCTGGTAGAACTTCTCGATGAGCTCGGCATTGACACCCAGTTCGCCACAGCGGTCGGCCACGCCACCAAGTGACTTCACGGCAGCTGCGATGGCTGCCTTCTCGTCGAGATCGGCTGTAGTAAAGTCGGTGATGATGCCGTCGCCGTTGAAGGCTGTCTTGGCGAAGATGGCTGTGCTGTCCTTGGTCTCGGCGAGCGAGATGACGGTACCCTCCTTGCCGAGGTTGGCGAGGATCTGCTTGGCCGAGTTGTAGAGGCGCTTACCGTTGGCATCCTCTTGGTTGAACTGTTCGATGTCGATGTGGTCGGCACCCTTGATGAGCAGGTCGGCATCCTTGATGGCTGCGGTCATCCACTTCGCTGTGGTGACGATGTCGTTCACACGGATGCGCCCGTCATTGTCCGTATCAATGTACTTGAGACTCTTCTCGTCAATCTCCAGTCCTGTCGAGGGGCATGAGAGTACGGTCCACTTCTTGGGGTCTAGCTCACCGAGGTGAGCGATGTCGGCACCTGTAGTAATCTTTACGCGTGTAGAACCACCCACATTCTCGTAGTTCCATGCATGTTTCTTTGTTGCCATAGTTTTATTTTGTGTTGTGTGTAGTGTCTTGAGTCGACAACGGACAACGGTCTACAGTCAAAGGACTGCCTCCGGTTGACCTCTGTTGTCAGTTGTCAGTTGTCTGTTGTCACGAAGTCAATTATCAAATCCTCTGATAGCAGAGGAAATACTTCTTCACCTTCTTCTTCAGCAGCGAGAGGTTGAACATGTCCGATGCCTCGGCGATGTCGCACGTGGTACCGTCGTTGTAGAGTATCTCGATGTGGTCGTCGAAGGGGCTGTACATATCCTTCTCCTGCGTGGTGGTGCAAATGAGGTAGGCTGCCTCCCGCTTGCTCACGCCGAGGGCGCTGCATATGCGCTGGGTGATCTCGGCCTTATACTCTCGGCTGAAGGGCTTGGCGGCAATCTCCACCTTGAAGAGGCGGCGGTTGACCAGTCCACCACTGAGCGTCGAGAGCACCTTGTCGGGGTGGGATACCCATCCCTTGAGGGCACACCAGATGTCGTTGTCGTCGAGCAGCAGGAAGGTATCCAGGCACTCCTCGTCATTGAAGAATGCCTCGCGCGCGATGTCCTTATATAGGAAATAGTGCAGGGCTGGCGACACGTGCAGCTCCTCCCCTCTCCTGGCCAGTTCCTTGGCACGGGTAAGGGTACCGATGAGCATCTTCTCACACACGACCGAGGTCTTGTGCAGGTATACCTGCCAGTACATGAGGCGGCGTGCGGTGAGGAAGTTCTCGATGGAGTAGATTCCCTTCGACTCCACCACGAGGTGGTCGTCCTTGACGCCGAGCATCTTGATGATGCGTGCCGAGCCGATGTTGCCTTCGGTGACACCCGTATAGAAGCTGTCGCGGCGGAGGTAGTCGAGGCGGTCCATATCGAGCTGGCTGCTCACCAGCTGATGCAGGAAGCGCTTCTCGTACTCATCCTTGTAGATGCGTATGGCGAGGTCGAGGCGACCGCCCAGTTCGCGGTTCATCCGTTCCATGAGGAGCAGCGATATCTCTTCGTGGTGTACGCCCGATACGATGGTGTTCTCCAGCACATGCGAGAAGGGGCCGTGCCCCACGTCGTGCAGCAGGATGGCAATCTTCACCGACTCGGCCTCGTGGTCGGTAATCTCCACTCCCTTGCCACGCAGCGAGTTGATAGCCTCGGTCATCAGGAAGAAGGCTCCCAGCGAGTGCTGGAATCGTGTATGCTGCGCACCGGGGTAGACCATACACGAGAGTCCCAGCTGCTTGATGCGGTGCAGGCGCTGCACCATGGGGTGGGTCACCACCTCCATGATGAGTCCCTTGGGGATGTTGATGAACCCGAACACCGGGTCGTTGATGATCTTGCCTGACTTCATTGCCTATGGTTTAGAAGCTGTTTGGATTTTATTTCGAGTTTAGCTGAGAGGAATTTTGGGATAGATTTATCCTCTCGAATCGAAGCAAATAGTGGTCTATTTGCGAGAATTGAGGGGGTAAAGATGCCCGAAATTGCCTCAGATAATCCGAAAAGTTCTCCAAATACATATTAACGTTAAAATCCAAACAGTTTCTTAGAGGACGCCGTACTTCACGAGCTCTGCAGCCATCTCTTCCTGCACCTTGCGAGCCTCTTCACGGGCTACGGCGGCGAAGTTCTCGGTGTTGTCGGCATAGATGATGGCACGGCTTGAATTGACGAGCAGGCCGCAGTCCTTGGTGATGCCATACTGGCACACCTCGCTGAGCGAACCACCCTGTGCGCCTACACCAGGCACGAGGAGGAAGTGGTCGGGAACGATCTTACGGATGTCCTCGAAGAGCTGTCCGCGGGTGGCACCTACGACGTACATCATGTTCTCGTCGTTGCCCCACTCCTGTGAGCGACGGAGCACCTTCTCGAAGAGGCGTTCGCCAGTCTCCTTGTCCTCCATGAGCTGGAAGTCGAGCGAACCTTTGTTAGATGTCAAGGCCAACAGTATCACCCACTTGCCTTCGTAGGCGAGGAACGGGGTCACACTATCTTCACCCATATAAGGAGCTACGGTGAGGGCATGCACGTCCTGCTCCTCGAAGAATGAGCGGGCATACATCGAAGCGGTGTTACCGATATCACCACGCTTGGCATCGGCAATGATGAAGTGGTTGGGATAGTTCTCCT
>JAZRFA010000158.1:0-1894 GCA_045661085.1 Bacteroidaceae bacterium | reverse complement strand
GCATTGCTCATCGTGGCGGCAGGCTTCGTGCTCGCCGTGGTCAGCAGCATCTATCCGGCTTGGTACATCACCTCGATGCCTGCGGCCTTCGTCATCAAGGGCTCGTTTGGCAACAGTGCGGCAGGCCGTCGATTGCGCTACGCATTGCTCTGCTTCCAGTTTGTCATCTCCATCGCGCTCATCACCTGCTCCATCTTCATCAAGCTGCAGCACACCTATATGATGCATTACGACATGGGCTTCAACAAGGAGCACCTGCTCACCACCAACCTCCCCAAGAGCATCAACGGCGACTTCAGCAGCCGCCAAACCTTCGAGGGTATGCTTCAGGAGAATCCGATGATTGCTGATGTCACCTTTGCCAACGGTGAACTCGTGCAGCAGAGTCGTATGGGCTGGGGACGCGGATTCAAGGGCGAGCAGATCAACTTCCAGTGCTACCCCGTGGCACACGACTTCCTCCAGTTTATGGGCATAAAGCTTACCGAGGGGCGCGACTTTATGGTCGATGATGAGCGTGCCGATGGTGTCTTCATCTTCAATGAGTCGGCCCGCAAGGAGTTTAACCTCGTGCTGGGCGACAAGGTGAGCGGACACAATGATGAGGTGCCTGTCGTAGGCTTCTGCGAGGACTTCAAGTTCCGCCCCCTGCAGTATGGTGTGTCGCCCTTTGCCTTCTATGTGTTCGGTGCCAACGGCTGGCGTGGATATGAACATCTGTATGTACGTACCACTCCGCATGCCGACCTCGAGGCTGTGCGCAAGCATATCGTCGACTGCATCGTCAAGATGGATGCTTCGGTAAAGGCCGATGAGATTGTCATCAATGGATTCGACAAGGAACTGGGTGCCGAGTACCGGTCAGAGCAGGAGCTCACCACGCTCATTACCATCTTCTCGCTGCTCTCCATCGCCATATCGCTGCTCGGTGTGTTTGGCCTCGTATACTTCGAGACGCAGTATCGCCGCCGCGAGATTGCCGTGCGCCGCGTGCACGGAGCGCAGATAAGCCAGGTGCTCGGTATGTTTGTCGGTCAGTATGTGAAGATGGTGCTCGTGGCCTTCCTCTTTGCCGCTCCCGTAAGCTGCCTAATCATGATGCGCTGGCTACAGACCTTTACCTATCACATCTCGCTCTACTGGTGGGTGTTCCTCATCGCCCTCGCCATCGTGCTGGCCGTGACCTCGGCTATCGTCATAGCCCGTGCCTATCGTGCAGCGAAGGAGGATCCGGTGAATGCGTTGTATAAAGAGTAGGGGCCTCCCCAACCCCCTCCCGAAGAGGGGGCTTTGCGGACATCGCGAGAGTTATTTACTATTTTACAATTTACTATTGATTTACAATTTAGAGATTTTACAATTTGACCGGAGGCTGTCTGTTGTCTGTAGACTGTTGTCCGTTGACGATAATAAACTAAAAAACTCATAAACCAAAAAACTGAAATATTATGGAACTTAGAACTGAAAATTTGAGAAAGGTATTCAGCACCGACGTAGTAGAGACACACGCACTCAATGGTGTAAGTATTGACATTCACGATGGAGAGTTTGTAGCCATCATGGGTCCCTCGGGATGCGGCAAGTCTACGCTGCTCAACATCCTCGGTATGCTCGACACACCCACCGAAGGCACCTATATGCTTGACGGCCGCGAGGTGAGCACCTTGAAGGAGGACGAACGCACCGCCTACCGCCGTGGTAAGATAGGCTTCGTGTTCCAGAGCTTCAACCTCATCGAAGAGCTCAACGTGGCTGAGAACGTGGGTCTGCCCCTCGGCTACCTCGGCATCAAGGGTGAGAAGCGCCGCAAGCTCGTGGCCGAGACACTGGAGCGCATGGGCATCAGCCATCGTGCCACACACCATCCCAACCAGCTCAGCGGTGGTCAGCAGCA
>JAZRFA010000157.1:0-6135 GCA_045661085.1 Bacteroidaceae bacterium | reverse complement strand
AGCGAAAAACAATACTTTGTTCAAGAAAGCTTGCTTGAATATTTCTTGGCCTTGGTGACGGTGGTGCTCTCGGCAATGTCTTCGGCAAGGTCGTCGAAGTCATAGGTACCGGTATTCACTGAGGTACCCTTGAAGAAATCCGCGTCGGGGTTCTTGGGGTTGCGGCATTTGCAGACTTTGTAGGTAATTGACATAGTTCTTTGGGTTAATGGGTTATAGGTTATGAGTTTAGTGTGTAGAGCTCTGTAATTTCCAATTTTTAATTTGTCTGTTGTCCGTTGTCTGTTAATCCTGCTGCGCAGGCTTTTCCTCCTCCTTGCTCGGCATAGCCAAGCCAGCTTGGCTCTGCTCTCGCTTCGAACGTCGGTTGTCCGTTATCTATCAATTGACACTGCGAAGGTACGACATTTATTTTTGTCTCTCCGACTAAATGCAAAGTTCTGCAAAGTTCGTGCAAACGAGCGAGATACAAGTTAACTTGCAATCTCTCAGCGAGATGCAGCCGAACTAAAGGGGCGTAGCCACTAAAGTTCTTTTGTTTAGTATGCTGATAATGAGGGAGAAATAAATTTTTTCGATTTTTCGCGCTGCCGCACCTCCTTTGCGCCCGCGCGTAGCCACCCTCCCGACGCGGAGAAGCCCTGCACCGCGCGCGGCTGAACCTGCGGCAAAATCCTAACTCCTAACTCCCGATTAAAATAAACATCCGCATCTCTGTCATCTCGAGCAATGCGAGAGATCCCGCGCTGGGCCGACGCGGAACCTTTAGGTCGCTGAAAGCAATGAGCGTCGGTTGCGACGGCAACGCGGTATGATAGCGTTGCTTGCGATGCCGATGCGGGATGAGCATCGGTTGCGACGAAGGAAACTTTAGTTTCCCCGAGGAGTACTGCTTGCAGTTTGCTTTAGTTCCTCCGAAGAGCGTGCTTTAGCACTTTTAACTTTAGTTTCCCCGAGGAGTCCTTTTCCACCATGAGACTCTGCGAGATCCCTCTCTACGCTCGGGATGACACAACAGACACTACACCCTAAACACTACACGGTAGTTTCCTAACTCCTTGCCGACGCGAAAGGAGCGTCGGTTGCGACGACGGGAGGTTTATCTCCCCAAAGGAGTGCGAAACGTAAGTGAAGCTTTTAGGGATACGCGCATTATGCGCGTGCGCCACGCGAGGCGAGTAAGACATAAGACATAGGACAGTTACCCTGCGCTGTATCATCCTTGAATGTGCCCTATATATAGGGGCTTATTTAAGTATTATATATACATAGTATATCTAATACAAAAATAAGAGTTTTTACTACACACTATTTTCGCCCATCGGGAGACAGAGCGTATATTTATTGTCTTATGTCTTTTGTCTTTTCCTAAAAAGGTTGACTCAGTCTTTTCCTGAAAAAAATCATCTCCTGTCCCACGTTATGGGACAACGTAGGGCTATCTTTGCGCCTTGAATGATGAAACGAAAAAATAAAAGTCGAAGAAAATTTGGGCACGCGCCCGCTTAGTTGTAAATTTGCGTTATAGAAAAAGTAACACCCGATACCGCATATGATGACCGAGAAACAACAGCAAGCTGCCGCCGCCCTCTTTGCCGAGGAATGGGCAGGCCGTGGCTACGAGAAGGGCGAGAGCCAGCCCTTCTGGATGGCCCTCTTGCACAATGTATATGGCGTGGAGCATGCCGAGAAGTACATCTCCTTCGAGAACCAGGTGAAACTGTCGAACACCAGCTTCATCGATGGCTACATCGAGGAGACCCATGTGCTCATCGAGCAGAAAAGCCTCGACAAGGACCTGCGCAAGCCCATCCGTCAGAGCGATAACACCACGCTCACCCCCTTCGAGCAGGCCAAGCGCTATGCCGATGAGATGCCCTACTCGCGCCGTCCGCGCTGGGTGGTGGTGTGTAACTTCCAGTCGTTCCTCGTCTACGACATGGAGCACCCGGGTGCCGAGCCCGAGGAGATACTGCTCGCGAACCTCGCCACCGACTACTACCGCCTGCAGTTCCTGGTCGACAGCCAGTCTGTCCACATCAAGAAGGAGATGGAGGTATCCATCAAGGCGGGAAATCTCGTGGGGCAGCTCTACGATGAGATCCTGAAGCAATACCTCGACCCCTCGTCGCCCGACACGCTGCGCAGCCTCAATGTGCTGTGCGTGCGCCTCGTCTTCTGCCTCTATGCCGAGGATGCCGGCATCTTTGGTCGTCATGGTATGTTTGGCGACTACCTCTCGCGCTTCACCCCCGACCGCATGCGCACGGCGCTCATCGACCTCTTCCGCGTGCTGGGTACGCCCAATGCCGAGCGCGACCCCTACATGGACGATGCCCTTGCCGCCTTCCCCTATGTGGGTGGTGAGCTTTTTGCCGATGACCGCATCGAGATACCGCGCCTCAATGAGCGCATCGCCGAGCTGCTCATCCGCAAGGCCAGCGACGACTTCGACTGGAGCCAGATATCGCCCACCATCTTCGGAGCCGTCTTCGAGAGTACTCTCAACCCCGAGACGCGCCGCTCGGGAGGCATGCACTACACCAGCATCGAGAACATCCACAAGGTCATCGACCCCCTCTTCATGGACGAACTGCATGCCGAGTTCGGTGACATACTCTCCGAGAAGGTCGAGCGCACCCGCATGCGCCAGCTCACGGCCTTCCAAGACAAACTCGCCTCGCTCACCTTCCTCGACCCCGCCTGTGGTAGTGGAACTTCCTCACCGAGACCTACCTCTCGCTGCGCCGCCTGGAGAACGACGTCATCAGCCAGCTCAACAAAGGCCAAGCCACGATAGGAGCCTTCGTCAACCCCATCAAGGTAGACATACACCAGTTCTACGGCATCGAGATCAACGACTTTGCCGTCACCGTAGCCACCACCGCCCTATGGATTGCCGAGGCACAGATGATGGCCGAGACCGAGCGCATCGTGCAGATGGACCTCGACATGCTGCCCCTGAAGAGCTATACCAACATCGTCGAAGGCAATGCCCTGCGCATCGACTGGAACGAGGTCATCCCCGCCGAGAAACTCAACTACATCATGGGAAATCCTCCGTTTGTCGGGGCACGCCTCATGAACGAAGAGCAGAAAGAGGATGTTATCGACATCTTCGGTGCCAAGTGGAAGAATGTGGGCAACCTCGACTACGTATCGTGCTGGTACAAGAAGGCTGCCGACCTCATGCGTGAGAACAATGCCATCACCACCGCACTTGTGTCGACCAACTCCATCGCTCAAGGCGAGCAAGTAGCCAACCTTTGGAGCGGACTCATGAGCGACGGCCTTCAGATACACTTTGCTCACCGTACCTTCCAATGGGATAGCGAAGCTTCAATCAAAGCCCATGTACACTGCGTCATCATCGGCTTTGGCTACAAAGAGCCCAAGCAGCGCATCATCTTTGAGGGTGAGCGCAAGATAGAGGCAAAGAATATCAATGCGTATTTGGTGGATGCAGAAAATGTGCTCATAGATAGCCGAAAGAAGTCTTTATGTAATGTAGCGGAACTTGTATTCGGAAGTATGCCCAATGACGGAGGATACCTCAGTAATTATACTACAGAGGAAAAGGATGCCATTGTAAGTAAATATCCTCATTCTGCGCCTATGTTTAGAAAAATATTAGGCTCTGCGGAGTTCATAAATAGTAAAGAACGTTGGTGTTTATGGTTGCAAGGCGTTCCCCCTGCTGCCTACAAATCTATTCCGCCCATTTACAAGGCTGTAAATGATGTTTACGAATTAAGAAGCAATAGCAATCGTGCGGCAACAAGGAAACTGGCTGATTATCCGATGTTATTTGGAGAAATACGACATCCCAATACCGATTATTTAATAGTTCCTAAAGTATCGTCGGAAAGAAGACGATATATTCCTATGGGCTTCTTAACCAAGGAAGTAATAGCCACAGATTTGCTATTTATTATTCCTGATGCCACCCTCTTTCATTTCGGGATTCTGGAAAGTAATGTCCATATGGCATGGATGAGAGTAGTTTGTGGTAGATTAAAGAGCGACTATCGCTACTCAGCAAATATCGTCTACAACAACTTCCCCTGGCCCGAGGTGAGCGAGGCGCAGAAGGCCAAGATAGAGCAGACGGCGCAAGCCATCCTCGATGCCCGCGCCCTCTATCCCGACAGCTCCTTGGCCGACCTCTACGATGAGGTGACCATGCCGCCCGAGCTGCGCCGTGCCCACCAGCAGAACGACCGCGCTGTGATGGAGGCCTACGGCTTCCCCACCTCGCGCGACTTCACCGAGAGCGACTGCGTGGCACGCCTCTTCGAGATGTACAAGCTGCTGACGCAGTGATAGGAGGAGCGAGTATGAGTGACATTCTGATAGGGCTTATCATAGGTATCATCGCAGGTGCTATAGGTGTCGCACTTGACACCCACCGCAAGCGACGCTTGGGCATCAAAGATGAGCCGATAGTGCCCAGAGGCAAGAAGTACAAGGCCGACTGGGTGAGCGATGAGAACTACGAGAAGTTCCTCCGCACTGGCGACCGCAACTATCTTTGGGATGAGAACTACAAGCGTTGGGACGACCACGAGATACCCGACTACAGCGATGACCTCGACGCCGAGGACAAGGAATGCGAGAGTGTAATGAGGGAAGTAAAAGAATTCTTAGATAAAGACAAACCCAAGCTCGTTCTTCCCGACAGCTACATCATGGAGCAACAACAGCGCCGAGCCCACCAGCAGAACGACCGCGCGTGATGGAGGCCTACGGGGCCACAAGCAACAGAGGCAGTGAACTACATTAAAGTAATAGATGCTATAGAATGCAATAGAGAGACTATAGATGCTATAGAAAACTATAAATACCATGAACACCATGATCGAGGATAAAGAAATCAAGAAAGCCACGGAGCTGGAGAGCATCTTCCGCCGGGTGCCCAAGTGGCAGGACCTGTGGTTCTATCAGAAGTCGGAGGTGCTGTATCAGATGACCTACACCTTCTGCGAGCGCTTCCTCCCCAAGCATGGCGACCGCACGGTGGATCAGATGGTGCAGGCTGCCCGCTCGGGTAAGCAGAACATCGTGGAGGGCTCCGAGGATGGCAAGACCTCCACGGAGATGGAGCTGCGGCTGCTCAACGTGGCGCGCTCGAGCATCGGTGAACTGCGCCAGGACTATGAGGACTATCTCAAGGCCCGCCACTTGGCGGTGTGGACACCCGCTGACGAGCGCTTCCAACCCATGCAGGACTTCACGAAGGTGCACAACCGCCTGTCCGAGTATGAGCCCTACTTCCTGCGCTGGACAGCCGAAGAGATGGCCAATGTGGCCCTCACCCTCTGCTACCAGGTAGATGCGATGATGAACAAGTATATGGCCAACCTCGAACGCCTCTTCATCGAGGAGGGTGGCATCAAGGAGCGCATGCACAAGGCCCGCACGGGCTATCGCAAGCAGCAGGATGAGCGCCTCCATGCGTTGGAGCAGCAGGTCGCCGACCTGCAAGCACGGCTTGCCACCGCTGAGGCCGAGGCCAAGCACTGGCACGAAGCCTACGATGACCTGCGCACCCGCGCCCTGAAAGCCTACAATGCCCAAGCCGCAGAGATAGCCGAGCTGAAGAGGCTGCTGCAGGAGAAGCAGTTGCAGGAGAAGCAGTAACTATAGAGAGCTATAGTAGCTATAGATGACTATAGAAACTATAGACTTCACTAAACAGTTTACCTTTCGAGCAAGCTGCAGTGTCAATCGCGTACTTCTTACAGTATGCACAAAAAGAAAAAAGCATCGACAATCATCAGATTATCAATGCTTTCTCTCAGTCGGGGTGACTGGATTCGAACCAGCGACCACACGCCCCCCAGACGCGTACTCTAACCGGGCTGAGCTACACCCCGCTGCTCAATTGCGGTGCAAAAGACGTGCCAGCGAGCAAGTAAAAGCGTGCTTTTATTTTCAGCGAGCACAGCTGTCTTTCGCAATTGCGGTGCAAAGGTAGAACATTTTTTATGATTATGCAAAAAAGTGAAGCCTTTTTTCGCGATAAACTCATAAATCACCACTCTATAGTGCTGTTTCGTTGAGCGATGATAACGGTTACGGGAATTATGTCTATTTTACATTGACTGAAGAATGCTCGCTAAGGGTCCGAGATAT
>JAZRFA010000156.1:0-1888 GCA_045661085.1 Bacteroidaceae bacterium | reverse complement strand
TAATCTCCTATTTTATAACTCACATAACTTGTATGTTCTGTCAAGCACTTACCGAGGGTCAGATGGTAGTACTCGAGGATATCTGTATCCATTTCTGCCACCCCAAATATAAAGTTTTATCACCTGAATATGCTGGGAATTGACTAGCCATCTTCGCTGCATTCAGTTCCGAGATAGATTTTTCTCTGTTTTGATTTACTTTTGCATCGGTTTTGCGTCCTCATGGTAGAGACAATGATTATGGAGAAGGATAGATTTGACATATTGTCGAGGAGAGTTAGAGGCAAGCTGCTGGCGCTGGCGCGGAGCTTTGCACTGCCCTCGGGAGTAGAGCCCGACGATGTGGTGCAGGAGGCGATGATTGCGCTTTGGGAGCTGACGGAGCACGGCTACCCGATGAAAGATACCGAGGCGATGGCCATAAGGCTGACGAAGAATATCTGCGTGGAGCACTATCGGAAGACACATCTGGAGTTGCAGTCACTGACGCACGACAACTACCTTGGCGGCACCGAAGCGACCGTGCTGACCGACCGTGAGGACCTAAGGCGCATACAGGAGAGCATCTATGGGTCGCTCACCACGACACAGCGGGAGTATCTGCACCTGAGAAACGACGAGGGGCTCTCGCTCGATGAGATAGCTACACGCACAGGCAAGCCCAAGACAAGCATCAAGTCTACCCTGTCGAAAGCAAGAAAACAGATGCTTGATAAGTTTAGTAAGTTGATAAGTTGATAAGTTTGTCAAACTCAAAAACTAAAGAACTCAAAAACTTAAGTTATGATGGATATAAAGGATAAGGATACGCGCATGGCACTCGTGGCCAGATACCTCGAAGCGGATACGACGGTGGCCGAGGAGGCCTTGCTCGTAGCATACTACGCCGCGAACGAGGCTGAGGAGGATGAACGCTCCATAGCTCAGATGATACGGATGGAGCACGCTAACGAAGCGCTGCTCTCCAAGGAAGGAGCCGAGGAGTTTGACCGCATCGTGAGCCAGACGAAGCCCAAGCAATCAAGACTTATCATCCGCCGTATGGCTTGGATTAGCGGTGCGGCGGCTGCTATCGCCCTGCTGCTTGTGCTCAACGTACAGCTACCGCATGAGGAGGTGCCCAGCGAGGCCTTCACGACCGTAGAGATTGCCGGATATGTGCAGCAACTGATGAATGTGGAGGATGTAGAGACGGTAACGGCATCGCCCATCAAAGAGTGCGTATTGGTGACCGTCACCCTTGCCGACGGCACTACCAAGATGTATATCATGAACAAAGATTCTGAGGAAGGAAGTACTTCAATGTTAGCAATAAATTAAACCCACTAAAACATTCAAAATTATGAGAACAATCCTATTGACGGCACTCTGTGCCGTAGCCATCGGCACCCAAGCCAAGGTAGCAAACGACACGATAGACAAGTACATCATCGACAAGCAGCAGATAGAGCACTTCGATGGTTCGCAGCTCGAAGGCAAACGCATCTCAAAGTATATGATTGCTTACAAGCAAGGCAAAGGTGTGGTGGAGAAGCATCACGTGATATATACGGGCGATGAAGCGGGAAAAACCTTTACTATTGAAGGAGATGCCAACGGACCTATAGTAGTCTCCAAAATGTTAGGGCCGCTCATCATTGTAGACGGCAAAGAAATGACTCACGAGGGATTGTCTATGATAAAATCGGAAGATATTGCCAGTGTCAATGTTTTCAAACCAGGTTCTGAGATTGCCAATTCGTATGGAGAGAAAGGCAACAAGGGAGTGATTATGGTGACCACTAAAGCAACATCAGTAACCAAAGTCGTTGAACCCCTCATCATTGTAGACGGCAAAGAAACTTCGCAGGAAGACTTTGCCAAAATAAACAGCGCAGAGATAGCCAAC
>JAZRFA010000155.1:0-21173 GCA_045661085.1 Bacteroidaceae bacterium | reverse complement strand
TCCCTCTGTTTATAGAGGGGCAACGCGAGATGAGCGTTGCTTGCGACGACGGGAGCTTTAGCTCCCCAAAGTCGTCTCAGGAGGGAGTTGCCTTTCCCTTCGGCCGGCGAACACGTTTCCAAACGAAGTGCGGAGTAATATATTTTCTTATTTGTTTTCTCTACGCGCTATGCTTGTAACGCCCCCGCCCTGTGGGCACCCCCTCTATAAACAGAGGGGGAGTTTGCAAAGCGCTCACAATTAGCATAGTAAGAATATCGCTTATATCGAACTCACGTTAATATAGATACTTACCCCAACGTCTCGTGTCATCCTGAGCAACGCGAAGGATCTCGCGTTGGGACTTTATGTTGCTGTGCTCAGCGCAGTCGGGGGACCTTGGAGAGGGCGGGACCCCTGCCCTTGCGCAGCGTCCGGTGCGACTTGCCGGTATGGACGGTGTAGCGCAGGCCGGGCACGGGCTCGGTGGCATCGCTGATGCCGAGGGCTTCCAGCGCGCTGCGCCGTGCCTCGATGATGGCCAGGCGGTGTGTGTGGCGATATGACTTGTTGTACTTCCGCACGATGCTTTTGTCGATGAACAGCGATGTGCGTGAGCGGTGCCCCTTGGACTTGGTCTTGTGGATGCGCTCCCACAGGGTGCTGTGGTCTATGTAGCCGGTTTCGTACTGGGCGACGGCAGGCATCGAGCCGCCTCCGTTGTCGCCGGTGAAGAGCCGGTAGAGGGCTCGTGCCGTGACGATGAAGTCGTTGTCGCCCGACAGCGCGTTCCACTGCAACGGGTGTATCTTGAGGTAGCTCTTGGCGTGCTTGAAGTTGTCGATGCCCAGCTCGTGGCCGCTCTGCTTCACCCAGTCTACGAAGTTCTGCAGCGTGCTCTCCTTCTTATCCCACCAGCCGAGGTCGGTGAAGAGTTGCCATACGATGCACCAGAACCTCTCCTGCCAGGGGCGGGTGGGGTTGGCGATGTAGTCGTCGAGCTTGCGCTTGATGAGCTCCACGTTGCACTGACCGTTGAAGCAGCTCGCTTCGATCTCGGTGCGCGCGGGTGCTGTGGCGGTGTCCTGCGCGGCGATGAGCGAGCCCGTGTAGCCGCTCTTTGCCACCAGCAGGAGCAGCTCGTCGGCCTGGGCCTTCTGTCCCTTCAGCCGCTCATTCTCGTCGTTGGCTGTCGCGAGCTTCGCCTCCAGCTCCTCGATCTTCCTGTTCAGGTCGTTCACCTTGAGGCGGTGCTCGGCGATGAGGTTTGCCGGCAGGGGATCGCTCACCGTGAGCGCCTCGCCGCCATTGTCGTCGACTGCCACCAGCACGGCCTTGCCGCGGCGGAGCATGACGGTGCGCTGCGCAGTGCTCCCGTTGAGGGTGATGTGCAGTGTGTCCTTCGTGTTCATGGTATTGGATTTTAAGTTGGGTTAGATATGGTCTGTCGCTGCCACCCCGTGCAGTCATCGCAAAGGAAAGCATAAAACCCGAATGTGCCAAATCTTTCGCGTGGAGTTTCCGGGATTGTGTTGTAGAACATGGATAGCGGGAAGTGCTGGGGCGTTCCCCTAAAAAAGCCGAAAAGATGGTGATATGTGGGAAAAAATGTGTTTCTTTGCACTTAGAACGCAAGTCAGTCATTATGGAGGAGAATATTAGACTCATCGTAAGTGGCGGCGGCACGGGCGGACACATCTTTCCCGCCCTGTCGATAGCCAATGCCGTGAAGGCCAAGTGCCCCGAGGCCGAGATACTCTTCGTGGGTGCCGAGAACCGTATGGAGATGCAGCGCGTGCCCGCTGCCGGGTACAAGATCATCGGTCTGCCCGTGAGCGGATTTGACCGCAAGAACCTGCTGAAGAACATTGCCGTGCTGTGGCGCCTGATGAAGAGCCGCCGCAAGGCCCGCCGCATCATCCGCGACTTCCGTCCCCACGTGGCCGTGGGCGTGGGCGGCTATGCCAGCGGCCCCACCCTGAAGGAGGCCGGCGCCATGGGCATCCCCACGCTCCTGCAGGAGCAGAACTCCTATGCCGGTGTCACCAACAAGCTGCTGGCCAAGCAGGCCGCCTGCATCTGTGTGGCCTACGAGGGCATGGAGCGCTTCTTCCCCAAGGAGAAGATCAAGCTCACGGGCAACCCCGTACGCCAGAACCTGCTGGATGCCACCATCGGACACGACGAGGCGGTGCGCACCTTCGGCCTCGACCCCACCAAGAAGACCGTGCTCATCGTAGGCGGCAGCCTGGGGGCGCGTACGCTCAACGAGAGCATGCTCGGTGCATGGGATGTGCTGAAGGGGAGCGATGTGCAGTTCATCTGGCAGACGGGCAAGTACTACTACGATGCCGTCACCGCCCAGCTCAAGGGGCGCGAGCTGCCCAACGTGCATGTGTGTGACTTCATCAGCAGCATGGACGCAGCCTATGCCGCTGCCGACCTCGTCATCTCGCGTGCCGGAGCGGGCTCCATCTCCGAGTTCTGCCTCCTGGGCAAGGCCGTCATCCTCGTGCCCTCGCCCAACGTGTCGGAGGACCACCAGACGAAGAACGCCCTGGCTCTCGTCGATAAGGATGCCGCGCTCTATGTGAAGGATGCCGATGCCGCCGCCAGTCTCGTCCCCCTGGCCCTCGCCACCGTGCAGGACGGGGCAAGGCTCGCCTCGCTGAGCAAGAACATCCTCACCCTCGCTTTCCACCACTCGGCCGAGGTCATCGCCGACGAGGTCATCGCGCTGGCAAAACGGCGTGCGGAGGCTACCCGATAAATAAAGTTAGTGGATCAGTCGTTCCCGACTACCGATACCGATACGCACCGCCCGCGAGGGGTCAGGTGCGTATGGTATCTTCCGTATTCATGGTATAGATCGACAATTGTAAAGTTGGAATACGATGTAGTCTGTGCGGCAAAGTAAGCCATTCGGGGCGACAGTACCAAATCTTTCGGCACGATATTTCGCATTTATGCCGTAAAGCATAAAAAACAGCCTCCGGGCACCGCCTACGGCTCGCCCAGATAGTAGAAGATGCGCTCCACCTGTGGGCGCGTGAAGCGGCGGTCGGCAGGGCGGTAACCCAGGCGCGTGAGCTCCTCCATCAGCTCGCGGCAGCGGTTCAGGTAGCGGTTGAGCATACGGATGGCACTCTCATACTTGGCATTGGGCGAGTAGAGCCGCGCCAGCTCGCTCTTGGTGTAGGAGCGCACCGCGGTGCACTCCTCATCGTCGAAAAAGGGTCTCATAATGCGATTCGGATTAAGTGTTTAATGCGTTGTATATCTGTACGTAAAGTTACGAAAACATATCCGATTGAGCAAATCTGCCGGGCAGAATAATGGCCCCACTTGATGAAAAAACGCACGGAGAGTTGTCGGTTAGGGTAATAATGCTTACCTTCGCAGCTCGAAATGATGTTTAACCTTAATTGAAACAAAGAAAAACATGATGAAAAAGTTTTTGGTAATGGCAGCCCTTATGGTTGCGACCTTGTCAGTGAGCGCTCAGGACTATAACTGGGCAGTAGGAGTTCGCGGTGGTGGCTTCAGCGGTGTGACCGTGAAGAAGAACACCGGTAACAACGCCATCGAGGCAGGTATCTCATTCTACGGCGGTGGTCTCGCTGTCGATGCAGTGTACGAGTGGCAGCAGCCCGTCATTGGCGAGGGATTCCACCTCTACTACGGTGTCGGTGCATACACCAATATGATCGCCAACTACTTCGGCCTTGGCGCAGAGGGCGTTGTAGGTCTCGAGTACCGTCTCCCCATCGATTTCCCCTTAGCCATATCCTTGGACTATCGTCCCGGCATTAACCTGATCGGCGGCGCTGTCGGCTTCTGGGGCGGCAACTTCGGCTTCGGCGTGAAGTACTGCTTCTAATCCCATCCTATAAGGCTTTGAATACGAGAGGGTGTGTCACACGACACACCCTCTTTTATTTATCCCCACCGTTGCCATAGCCTCACAACAGCGGTACTGGGAGAGGGTTGGAATGTCGTATCTTTGTATCGTCAAAATGAGGGACCGGTACCTCACCCGACAGCTAACCCTTATTCACTAACCCTTAAACACTTAACCACTATGGCAATTACCTATGCGGTGAAGAAAACCCGCAACCCCAAGAACCCCGACGTGGACTTCTTCCACGGACGAGCAGTGAAGACTGGCGAACTCACCATGGAGAAGCTCGCCCGCCGTATCAACAACAGCACCACCGTGACGCAGGCCGACTGCCGCGCCGTGCTCATCTCGATGAAGGACCACATCATCGAAGCCCTCACCGAAGGGCAGGTGGTGGTGCTCGACGACCTGGGCCGCTTCCAGGTGACCCTCCAAGGCAAGTCCTACTCCGCCGAAGTGATGGCGCAGAAGGAGTTCTCGCCCTCATCGATGGTGAAGGGCCACAAGATCGTCTTCCGCCCCGAAGTGGCACTCAAGAAGGCCGTCGCAGCCGACTTCTCGCTGAAGCGCATCTCCTCTGAGGCGATGGCATAGCCTGCGCCGAAGAGAGGGCGCAAAAGCAAGAAGCAAAAAAGCCTTCTCGCTGAAGCGCATCTCTTCTGAGGCGATGGCGTAGCCTGCAAACCTTGGTCCCGGGAATCGATAGATTTTCTAGATTCTCTAGACTTTCTTGATACTCTAGATCTTCTAGGATTCCTGGGCAATATCAACAACCCCTAACCCCCATCAACAATGAACTCAAAACTCAACTGGAGCAAGCTCCTCAAGATCCTCATCACTGTACTCACTGCCCTGGCCGGAGCCTTGGGCGTAGCATCGTGTGCGATATGAATGCACTCTTCCGTGCGCTGCTGCTTATCGGCAGCGCACTCACCCTAATCGCTTGAAACCATGAAACACTTCACCGTCCAAGAACTCACCGCCAGTGCCACTGCACTGCGCGAAGGAATCGACAACCGTCCGCCCCAGGCTGCATATCACCTGCTGCACGTGCTCGTAGAACAGCTCCTCGACCCCATCCGCGAAGCGTGGGGAGCCCCCATCATGGTCTCCTCGGGCTACCGCTGCCCGCGGCTCAACGAGCTCGTGGGCGGTGTCGCCCACAGCCACCACATCCTGGGCTGTGCGGCCGACATCACCGTATGCTCCAAACCCGAGAACCATCGCCTCTTCCGCCTCATACGGCAGATGAAGGACGAGGGCCGCATCCGCTTCACCCAGCTCATCTGCGAGGAGGGTGGGCGTTGGCTACACCTCTCCTACGTACCCTCCGACCTCAAATGTCAGGTCATCCTCTGACCCGTTCCCCCGGTGCCATCCTGCGCCGGGGGATAATTTTATGGGTGAATGCTTTGCATTCCGTCTGATTATTACTATATTTGCACCATATTATGAAGTTGAAAATAAAGACTACTATTATGAAAAAGACTACCCTTACCGGCATCCTTGCCGCCCTGCTCCTCGGCAGCGCTACACCGCTGGCCGCCCAGGCACAGACCCCCGACGTGGACCGCACGAAGTATCCCGACTACTCGGAGAAGATCAACCCCGACTGGTCGCTGATGACCCCGGCACGTGAAGCCGGAGCTCCCGCACGTGACCGTGCTGTCAGTGGACGTCCCGACCACGTACACAACGGACTGAACCGACACTTCCCGCCCGTATTCAATCAAGACGGTGGCTCGTGCGGCTCGGCATCGCGCATCAGCTATATGTTCAGCTACGAGCTGGCGGCCTACCGCAACCTCGACGGTAAAGATCCACATAACTACTACCCCTCACACTTTGTGTGGCTGCATACCAATTCGCCTGGTCAGGGCAAGGATGAGTTTGTCACCAAGGTGGGCGTGCCCTCGGCTGCCACCTATGGAGGACAGACCTACTCGTCGCTCTTCGGCTATCAGGAGGAGACATACAATGACTTCGGTTGGATGCAGGGGTACGACAAGTGGTACGAGGCCATGCACAACCGTATGCTGCAACCCACGAACTTCCCCGTGAGCGTTGGCACCGAGGAGGGCCGCGAGGCGGTGAAGAACTGGCTGTGGAACCACAATGGTGACGACTCGTTCCAGGCTGGTGGTATCTGCGGTATTGGTGTGGCATCGGGCGGTAACTGGCAAGATATTCCCAAGACCGCCAACAACGAGAAAATCGGCGTGGCAGGTATGAAATATGTGAAGGCTTGGGGAACGCAAGTGGACCATGCTCTCACCATCGTAGGCTATGACGACCGCGTGGAGTTTGACCTCGACGGCGACGGCGTGTATGGCGAGACCGAGGCCGATGAGCTGGGCGCATGGATCATCGTCAACTCATGGGGTACCTGGTGGTGTAACCAAGGTTTTGTCTACTGCCCCTATGCCTATGCAGGCAGTGCCTTCCGTGGCGACGGCACCTTCAACGAGCAATGGTGGCAACCCGAAATCTATAAGGTGCGTAAAGACTATCGTCCCTTGCGTACCATCAAGCTCGAGATGGACTACAGCCGCCGTAGTGAGATTGCTCTGAGTGCCGGTGTCAGTGCCGACCTCGACGCTACGGAACCCGAGAAGACGGTATCGTTCATCCACTTCACCTATGCCGGTGATGGTGGTAATGGTAATGTGCAACCCGCTCCCGAGGTGCCTATGCTGGGACGCTGGGCCGACGGCAAACTGCATACCGAGCCTATGGAGTTCGGCTACGACCTTACCGACCTGAGCAACGGCTACGATATGAGCCAGCCGCTCAAGTACTTCTTCATCGTTGACACCCGCTCATGGGCAGAGGGTAAGGGTACCATCCATAACGCCTCGATCATCGACTATCGTTTCGATGAACTCGGTGTAGAGACTCCCTTCGCCATCGGTGAGGGCGTGGAGGTGAAGAATGCCGGAGAGAAGACCATCATCTCGGTCATCGTGCAGGGTAGCGGATATTACAAACCGCAGAATGCTGCCTTTGCCGACGGTGTGCTCACCTGGCAGGCTCCCTTGCGCTCGGCAAACACCGTCGTGGCATACAATGTCTATCTCAACGGTTCACACGTGGCTTCGCTGCCAGCCGATACCTACAGCTACACTCCGCATACCGTGCCTGCACTTGGTGAATATGGCGTGAGCGCAGTGTATAGCGACGATACCGAGTCGGACCGTATCATCGCACGTATCCCCCTCGCAGCATCGGAGAAGAACGCTGCCATCAAGTTCAACAAGGCAGGATTCACCATTCCCGATGTGATGGCTACCTATTATGAGGAGGCCACCATCGAGTTCTGGATCAAGCCTACAAGCCTCATTTACTATAATCAGACCGGTGGTCCGGGATGGGGACGCTTTATGTTCCACACCGATGCCTATGGTACATTCTATGCCGGTTGGGATACCGGTAATCGAGCCACCACTGCAGCACTTTCTGTCGGAAAGTGGACTCACATTGCTATGGTAATCAACAAGAACAAATTGAATATCTATGTCAATGGAGTGAGCCGCACCAGTTGCATCTCTGACACCTATAGTGGCGTGGGCGGATTTGGCGACCTCGTTTTCTCATCGGGAGTCAGTGCCGAACAAGATGCCGTGTACGACGAGATACGCATCTGGAATACTGCGCGCACGGCCAAGGAGCTCAAGGCGTGTATGAACGTGGAGTTCACGGGTAGCATTATGCCTCAAGGACTCGTGACCTATATCAAGGGAGACCTCATTTCCGGTAAGGAGAACGAACCGCTGATCTACGACTGTGTGGGAGGTCATCACGCGACAATCAAGGGTAGCTACGATGTGGTTATCGCTGATATGGGAGAACTGGGTGCTGTCGCTGGCGACCCCGCCATCAGTATCGATGAGCCCAAGGGCACCATCTATGCCGGAATTCCTACTACGCTCAGCGCAACCTACAGCGCAGCCGTGAACCGCATCGTATGGACTGCTGAGGCAGCCGGCATCGAGAATGCCAGCATCTTGTCGCCTACGGTAACCTTTGCTACGGCTGGCACACACACTGTAACGGCAGTAGCCTACGCCGCTGACGGAAGCAGCGCGACCGCGACATATGAGGTCGTTGTGGCCGAGGCTCCCGAGGTGGAGGCGGACTTCGCGATGAATGCCACACAGGTACCTGCAGGAGAACGAATCGCCCTGCACGCAAAGAATCCCCAAGTGGGATATATCTATCGTTGGAGTATGCCCGGAGCCGATAACGAGGAAGCTGCATCGCCCAGCGTGGCTACCAGCTACCAGGCCAAGGGTACGTACAGCGTGACACTGACAGTGACTGCGCCCGACGGTCGTGAGGCGAACCATACCGAGCAAATCGAAGTGCTCGAGGTGGCGCCTAAGGCCGCTTTCAGCATAGCTCCTGCCGTAGTCGTCAAGGGACAGGAAATCGAACTCATCGATGAGTCGCTCTATGCTCCCACCAAGTGGGAGTGGCGCATAGGCAGCGACAAGGCCAACTATATTCTGTATGATCAGTACAGGTCACTCGTGATGGATCAACCGGGTGTGTATGATGTGACCCTTAACGTAGCCAACAACGAAGGTAATAGTGAAGTGACTCGCGAGCGTGCACTCATCGTAATCAATGCGGACAGTAAGAACGGACTCAACTTCTCGTATGACAATGCCAACGTGGCCGTGGGCATGTCGCCCATTGTTGCAGGGCAGAGCGCCTTTACCATTGACTGGTGGATGAACAGCGCTGTACTCGGCTCCTCTAATAACGGTATCGGTGAGAGCGATCAGACAATGCTCGTTAGGACCAATGCCAGTGGACAGATGACCCTCTATGTGGGAGGCAAGAGTCTGTCGTCGGGCAGTAACTTTGTCATTCCCGGTGAGTGGCATCACTATGCTGTGAGCTTCAGTAGCGGTCTCGTAAGCTTCTATCGTGATGGAGTGCTGAACTATTCGAAGACGATAGCTTCTACTACAGTACCTGCCATCAACACCTTCAGTATCGGCACTTCTAACGCTCCCTTCAAGGGTAGCATCGATGAATTCCGCGTATGGGGAAAAGCACTCACGGAGACACAGCTACGCAGCTATGCCAATAGCCCCATTGGCGATGTGGCAGCTGCCGAAAATAACCACGGATTAAAACTCTACTATAACTTCAATCAGAGCGGAGGCAATGTACAGGATGCCACCTCAAAGGGCTTGCACGGCAGACGCTCAGGATTCGGTCCTGACGGTGATGCGTGGGGATTGTCGAAGGGTGTCTTCTGCCTCAACTTCAGTGAGGATGGCGGTAAGGATATCACGGCGACCACGCTTACCAACTATGTGGAGGCTTTCAACAGTAATGGCCAGACCGTTAACCCGAGCAACTCATCTCGTTTTATCAAGTTGACAGGGTGGACTATGGAGAATGCTATTGTCAATGGAAACATCACTACCGGAGCACACGTGGACGTAAATAAAGGTCGCACCTTTACCGTTACTACGGGATGGGACGGATTTGCCTCTACACTCAACAACCACAAGGTGTTCCAGACCGTTACCTTGCCCAGAGGATTCTACACCTTTGAAGCTGAGTATGATGCTACGTATGAGGGGCAATGTGGTAATTCATTCCTTGTCGTGGCGGAAGGAAACACCTTGCCTGTGAAAGATGACTTGGGCGAAGCCATTGCCTATAAGGCGATGACCCCCAAGGGACAGGTTCTCAAGAATACGGTCGGTTTCGTACTTACCGAGGAGACTACCGTGAGCATCGGTCTGTTGGTCAATATGAGTGGACAGAGTTGTATGACTCTACAACGCTTCAGGTTGACGCAGAGTCCGGTAACCGTGTTCGAGAAATCATCAGATGCCGTCTCTTCCATAGCTAAACTCATCAACGACCGCCTCTATTACATCTCGCTTCCCTATCATACGCAGGGACTTACCTCGTGGGCAGTTTCTCAGGGTGAGGGTATGTTGGTTTCGAACATCGACCTTGGCATTGCCGCTGACAGAGACGATGCGGTGCAGCAGTTTGCCTTCCTCACCAACGACGAAGGCGCTACGTACTATCTCTACCATGCGTTGGAGAAGAAGTTTGTGGATAAGGACGGTAAGCTTGCTGAATCGCCCACAGATCCTATATATTTCAAGGAGGGTGCGTATGATACGACTTATGTGGCCTACTTCGATGATTCTCATTACATTAACGTGAATGATGAACGTCAGTTGGTCATCAATGACTACGCAACTCCCGATGGTGGCAATTCGTTCGTTATCCGTCCGGCCAAGACATTCAACTCCAAGGCTGCACTTGAGAAGTTCCCCGTCGTGGAAGTGGCTGGGTTGACTCTAAACCATAGCACTGCCACGCTGATGGCTGGCGAGGCATTGGCCTTGCAGGCAACGATTACTCCTAGCTACGCTACAGACCAGACGGTGACTTGGACGACCTCGGACAATACCGTGGCCATTGTCGCTCGTGGCGTGGTGACGGCTGTGGCACCAGGCGTGGCTGTCATCACTGCTAAAGCTGGAGACAAGGAAGCAACTTGTGTCGTTACCGTAGAAAAACTCTATGTGGCGGTGATGGGAATACTCCTGAGCCAGTCTACCGCCTCGATAGATGAGGGAGAAACGCTGACACTCACCGCTACCGTGATGCCTGAAGATGCCGACGACAAGACCGTGACCTGGGAAACCTCGGATGCTAGTATCGCTACCGTAGAGGATGGTGTGGTGACGGGTATCGTGCCAGGAACAGCAACCATTACCGCCAAGGCTGGCGGCCGACAGGCGACCTGTGTGGTGACGGTGAAGAAACGCTATATTCCCGTGACAGACATCATATTGAACTACTACGAACTGGAACTGGAGATTGGAAAGACGGTGACACTCACTGCAACCGTGCTGCCAGAGAATGCTGATAAGAAGACCGTCACATGGCGTACGTCAAGCACGAAAGTCGCTACCGTGCGAAGAGGTATCGTGACGGCTGTGTCAGAGGGTACGGCCATCATCACGGCAGAAACAGACGACTACTCGGTGACCTGTACGGTGACGGTGAAGAGCGTGGCCGATGGTATCGGGCAAACCACCATCGAAGGTGATGCTCTGGAGATATATGATCTTACCGGTCGTCCCGTCAAACTGGATGCAAAGTCACTCAAAGGACTGGATTCTGGTATATACATCATCAACGGACGTAAGACTGTGGTAAAGTAGTATATAAGTGAAGAGAAAAGGCAGGCCTCTCGGGTCTGCCTTTTTTTGTTATTATAGAGGCAGAAAAGTGCAAGTAAACGGCCTTTATCTTTATTAAGTCAAAAAAATGCCGTACCTTTGTACCTTCAAATACAAAACGTTGAAGAAATGAACGTATTAGAACTTTCAGAACAAGAGATTGTAAGACGTAACAGTCTGAACGAACTGCGCGCTATGGGTATCGAGCCCTATCCTGCCGCAGAGTATGTGACCAACGCATTTTCTACCGACATAAAAGAGGAGTTCCGCGATGAGGACGAGCCCCGTAAAGTATCTATCGCCGGCCGCTTGATGAGCCGCCGTGTGATGGGTAAGGCTTCGTTCATCGAGTTGCAGGACTCTAAGGGCCGCATCCAAGTGTACATCACCCGTGATGACATCTGCCCCGAGGAGAACAAGGATATGTACAACGTGGTGTTCAAGCGTCTGCTTGATATCGGTGACTTCGTAGGCATCGAAGGTGTGGTATTCCGCACACAGATGGGCGAGATCAGCGTACATGCCCACAAGCTCACCGTACTGTCAAAGAGCATCCGTCCGCTCCCCATCGTGAAGTACAAGGATGGTGTGGCCTACGATAAGTTTGACGACCCTGAACTCCGCTACCGCCAGCGCTATGTTGACCTCGTGGTGAACGATGGCGTGAAGGAGATCTTCATCAAGCGCAACAAGGTGTACACCTCAATGCGCGAGTTCTTTAATGCACGTGGATACATGGAGGTGGAGACCCCCGTACTCCAGTCAATCCCCGGTGGAGCGGCTGCACGCCCCTTCATCACACACCATAACGCACTCGACATCCCCTTGTACTTGCGTATCGCCAATGAGCTCTACCTGAAGCGCCTTATCGTGGGTGGCTTCGAGGGTGTATACGAGTTCTCAAAGAACTTCCGCAACGAGGGTATGGACCGCACACACAACCCGGAGTTCACCTGTATGGAAATCTATGTTTCCTACAAGGACTACAACTGGATGATGGCGTTCACCGAGCAGATGCTTGAAAAGATCTGTCTCGACGTGAACGGTACCACTGAGGTGCAGGTAGGCGACAATGTCATCAGCTTCAAGGCTCCCTTTGCACGCCGCACGATGACTGAGGCTATTAAGGAGTTCACTGGTATCGATATCACTGGTATGGATGAGGCTCAGCTGCGCGACGTATGCAAGCAACTCGGCGTAGAGACCGACGAGACCATGGGTAAGGGCAAGCTCATCGACGAGATCTTCGGAGAAAAGTGCGAGGGCAACTACATCCAGCCCACCTTCATCACCGACTACCCCATCGAGATGTCGCCCCTCTGCAAGCGTCATCGCGAGAACCCCGAATTGACCGAGCGCTTCGAGCTTATGGTCAACGGTAAGGAGCTCTGTAACGCTTATAGCGAGCTGAATGACCCCATCGACCAGTTGGGTCGCTTCCAGGAGCAGTTGCGCCTGAGCGAGAAGGGTGACGATGAGGCCATGTTTATCGACAATGACTTCGTGCGTGCTCTCGAGTATGGTATGCCTCCCACCTCAGGTATGGGTATCGGTATGGACCGCCTTGTGATGCTCATGACGGGTCAGCAGACCATCCAGGAGGTTCTCTTCTTCCCGCAGATGCGCCCTGAGAAGAAGGCTCCCAAGGATCCCGTAGCAAAGTTCGTGGAGATTGGCATTGCTGAGGAGTGGGTGCCCGTAATTCAGAAGGCAGGATATAACCTCGTGGCCAATATGCAGGGTGTAAATCCCCAGAAGGTACACATGGACATCTGCGGCATCAACAAGAAGTATAAGCTCGACCTCAAGAATCCCACCGTGGATGAGGTGGCAGCTTGGATTGAAAAAATTGGATAAATGAGTTTCCCTCAAGGTAAAGTAGCAATAATGGGTGGCGGTAGCTGGGCTACCGCCATTGCCAAAATGATTCTCAATAACGAGGATTCTATAAATTGGTATATGCGTCGCGATGATCGCATCGAAGACTTCAAGCGCACGGGCCATAACCCCGGCTACCTGTCATCGGTGCACTTTGATGTCAACCGCATCAACTTCTCATCAGACATCAACCAGGTAATCAAGGACAGCGATGTGTTGATTTTCGTGACTCCGTCGCCCTACTTGAAGTCGCACCTCAAGAAGGTGAAGACCAAGCTGCACGACAAGTTCGTGGTGACAGCCATCAAGGGTATTGTGCCCGAGGAGAACATGCTCGTGTCGGACTATTTCCACAAGGAGTATCACGTGCCTTACGAGAATATCGCAGTCATCGCAGGCCCCTGTCATGCCGAGGAGATTGCACTGGAGCGTCTGTCATACCTTACTGTAGGATGCAGCGATCGCAACAATGCGCTCAGCTTTGCGCAGAAGCTCAATTGCAGTTATGTGAAGACCACCGTGAGCGATGACGTTACGGGTATCGAGTACAGCTCAGTATTGAAGAATGTATATGCCATCGCTGCAGGTATCTGTAGTGGTCTCAAGTATGGCGACAACTTCCAGGCAGTGCTGATGAGTAACGCGTTGGTTGAGATGTCGCGCTTCATCGATTTCGTGCATCCCATCAAGCGTGTGCCGAGCGAATCGGTATATATGGGCGACCTCCTTGTGACAGGTTATTCGAACTTTAGCCGCAACCGCGTGTTTGGTACGATGATTGGTAAGGGCTACTCCGTGAAGAGCGCACAGCTCGAGATGGAGATGGTGGCCGAGGGCTACTACGGTACCAAGTGTATCAAGGAGATCAACCGTAAGTACCACGTAAATATGCCTATCGTAGATGCCGTATACAACATCCTCTACGAGCGCATATCTCCCGTGATTGAGATCAAACTATTGACAGATTCAATTAGATAATATAAACAAGGTAAATAAGATGAAAAATATTGCATTGAACATTGATAAGACCGCAGGTTTTATCGCAGAAGGAGCAGTGAAAGCATATGCTCCCAAAGTACAGGAAGCATTGGAGATGCTCGAGAAGGGCACTGGCCTCGGTAATGACTTTTTGGGTTGGTTGCACCTCCCCTCAAGCATCACCGAAGAGCACCTCAATGATATTCAGGAGACTGCCAATACATTGCGCGAGCTCTGCGATGTAGTGGTAGTAGCCGGTATCGGTGGTAGCTACCTCGGCGCACGCGCCGTGATTGAGGCACTCAGCAACAACTTCCACTGCTACCTCAAGGGTAACAATCCCGCTATCATCTATGCAGGTCACAATATCAGCGAAGACTACCTCTTCGAGCTCACCGAGTTCCTTAAGGACAAGAAGTTCGGTGTGATCAATATCTCTAAGTCTGGTACCACTACCGAGACCGCTCTTGCTTTCCGCTTGCTCAAGAAGCAGTGCGAGGATCAGCGCGGCATCGAGGTAGCTCGCAAGGTTATCGTAGCCGTTACCGACGCTAAGCGCGGTGCAGCACGCACTACTGCCGACAACGAGGGTTACAAGAGCTTCATCATCCCCGATAACGTGGGTGGCCGCTTCTCTGTGCTCACTCCCGTGGGCTTGCTCCCCATCGCCATCGCAGGCTTCGACATCAAGGCTCTTGTGAAGGGTGCTGCCGATATGGAGGCCGCTACCGCTCCTGAGGTACCCTTCGAGGAGAACATCGCTGCCGTATATGCCGCTACTCGTAATGCTCTCTATGCCGATGGTAAGAAGATTGAAATCCTCGTAAACTACCAACCCAAGCTTCACTACGTATCAGAGTGGTGGAAACAGCTCTATGGTGAGTCTGAGGGTAAGGAGAACAAGGGTATCTTCCCAGCATCGGTAGATTTCTCTACCGACCTTCACTCAATGGGTCAGTGGATTCAGCAGGGTGAGCGCACTATCTTCGAGACCGTAATCTCTGTGGAGAATACCAATCACAGCCTCGTGGTACCCGCCGATGAGAAGAACCTCGACGGCCTCAACTTCCTTGCTGGCAAGCACGTTGACGAGGTGAACAAGATGGCCGAGCTCGGTACACTCCTCGCACACGTGGATGGTGGCGTACCCAACCTCCGCATCGTGATGCCCAAGCTCGATGAGTACTACATCGGTCAGCTCCTCTACTTCTTCGAGAAGGGTTGTGGCGTGAGCGGCTATGTGCTCGGTGTGAACCCCTTCGACCAGCCTGGTGTAGAGGATTACAAGCGCAATATGTTTGCCCTCCTCGGTAAGCCCGGCTACGAGGCCGAGACAGAGGCTATCAAGGCTCGCTTGGGCTAATTGAATCCCTAGAATATCTAGAAATTCTAGAATATCTAGCACATGATGCAACAAGAAGCTACAAAAAACACGAAGGCGCAGGGCTTACCCTTGCGCCTTCGTGCCGTTCTTTTCGATATGGACGGTGTTCTCTATAATTCTATGCCTTACCATGCCAAGGCGTGGCATCGTGCTATGGCGCAGTTTGGCTACGACCTTCCTGAAGACGAAGTGTATATGCACGAAGGGCGTACGGGTACTTCTACGGTCAATCTTGTGAGCATGCGTGAGCGTGGTGTGGAGGAGACAGAAGAGCGAATACAGGAGATCTATAAGGTCAAGTCGGATCTCTTCAATGAGTTTCCCCCTGCCGAGCCTATGCCGGGTGCATTGGAGTTGCTGCGTCAACTCAAGGCACAAGGTCTGATGATTCTCATTGTCACTGGCTCGGGACAGCGTTCATTGCTCGACAAGCTGAACCATCACTATCCCGATATCTTCAGCCGCGAACTGATGGTCACCGCCTTCGATGTGAAGCATGGCAAGCCTCACCCCGAACCTTACCTAATGGGAATGCAGAAGGGTGGCCTTCGCCCCGAAGAGTGTATCGTAGTGGAGAATGCTCCGCTCGGTGTACGTGCAGCTAAGGCGGCCGGTATCTTCACCGTAGCTGTCAATACGGGGCCTCTGCCCGACAGTGCACTGCTCGATGAGGGTGCTGATATGCTGTTCCCCTCGATGCAGGCGCTTAGCGATGCGTGGGGTGAATTGTCCAGTACCTGTGGAAAATAATAATAAACAGTAAGGGGAGGCCTACAAGCCTCCCCTTACTGTTTGTTGTTATGGTAATACGGTTACATTGTAACATGCTTGACGCTGCTAGGCACGCTGCCACGGATGACCTCCACATTCTTTGGGCAGTTATAGAGAGCATTGCTGGGGAAATTAGCATCCTCGGGGATGTATACTTTCTCCAGTTTGGGGCACTTCTCGATGGCCGATGGCGAGAACGACTTGCATCCTTCGGGGAAGTAGATCACCTTCACATTCTGGTGGTCCTTGACGGTCTCCTTATCTACCTTTTCCATAGGGAGGAACTCCAGATACTCTGCACCTCCGGGGATGTAGTAGAGCTGGCTCTCGTCGCCATTCTTGCGATATACGATGCCCTTATGGCTCAGCAAGGCAGGATTCTTCTCATCTACGTGAACGGCTTGTAGGTTCTTGCCATAGTTGCTGATTTTGAGTCTCATGTCGTATGTCTCACCGAAGGTCTTGATGTTTTCGCCGATGTATACTTCGGTAATACCCTCGGGCAGAGCCACTGTGGGGTTGAACGAGCCGATGACAAATCCGCCGGCGCTGTAGGGCACTACAAAGGGATTCTCCGTTGCTGTCACTCTGTCCACGTTGAGTTCATAGTCGTTGTAGCGATACACGGCAATATCATCGGCAAAGAGATCCACATCGGCATCTCGGGGCACGAGGTGGGTGTATTTGTTGGTGTCATCCATGTTCCAACGGCCATTGTTAGGACCATTAACAGCATTGGTGGGGTCACTCACTTGCCATATGCCATCGGGACAAACGTAAGCCCACGCATGTCCCATGCCATTGATAAGTCCGTTGACTACCACGGCAGGTATGCCTTGCGAGTAGCACATCACGACAAGCAGGTTAGAGTAGCCCTGGCATACGCATATCTTGTTCTTGAACACCTCATAGGGGTCGTTGGAGTAGTTGATGTTTGTGTGATTGTATGTAAGATTCTTTACCACCCAATTAAAGATTGTTATGTATTTTGAAGTCTGTGAGAGTTTTCCGTCCACAAGGTTGGTTGTAAACTCGGCTATCTCCTGGTATTGTGTATCGGTGATATTCATCATACGTCCCATCGAGGTGATGATCTTTGGACCCGTGGAGTTGAAGAGCATCTTCAGGTTCTCAGCAGCCTGAAAAGGTGTTAACGGTTTCGAACCATCGGGCTCGGCAAAGGCCGGCGCTTGATAGTTACCTACGAAGGTTCCAGCCTCTTGCTGGGTTAGGTTGTCGGTCTCGTACTGCTCATTGCAAGCTGCAAACACTGAGGTTGCTGCTGCAAGCGACAATATAAATAGGTGCTTTTTCATAACGTTGTAAATAAAGGTTAGTGTTTCGTGTGCAAATGTACGCAAAGTTTTTCAAGTTATATCGGCTCATGTCGTTTTTCTATGCATCAGTTCTCTGCTCTCCCCTCCACGTAGGTACGCCAACGATCGAGTAGGGCTACCATGTCGGTAGGGAGTTCGGAGGTGAAGAACATCTCCTCTCCCGTGCGCGGATGTACGAAGCCGAGGGTACGGGCATGCAGTGCCTGTCGCGGACAGGTGTCGAAGCAGTTGGCTACAAACTTGCGGTACGAGCCCGATGTGGTGCCCTTGAGTATCTCGTTGCCTCCGTAGCGCTCGTCATTGAAGAGCGGGTGTCCGAGGTGTTTCATGTGTACGCGTATCTGGTGTGTACGTCCCGTCTCAAGGATGCACTCCACGAGGGTGACGTATCCGATGCGCTCCAGCACCTTGTAGTGGGTGACGGCATGCTTGCCTATGGCTGGGTCGGTGAATACGGCCATCTGCAGGCGGTCGTGTGGGTTACGGGCAATCTGGCTGCGTATGGTGCCCGTGTCCTCCTTCAGTGCGCCCCATACGAGGGCGTTATAGTGACGCTTGGTGGTCTTGTTGAAGAACTGTATGCCCAATGCCGTCTTTGCATCGGGCGTCTTGGCCACGACGAGCAGTCCTGAGGTGTCCTTGTCGATACGATGCACGAGTCCTACTCCTGGATCGTTGGGGTCGTAGTTGGGGTTGTCGCGCAGATGCCAGGCGATGGCATTGACGAGCGTGCCGTGATAGTTTCCGCAGCCGGGATGTACGACCATGCCGGCGGGTTTGTTGATGACCATCAGGTCATCGTCCTCGTATACGATGTCGAGCGGGATGTCTTCGGGCTCGATGTCGGTGTTCATACGTGGGCGGTCCATCATGATGGTCACGATGTCGCGTGGTTTCACGCGGTAGTTGCTCTTCACGGGCTTTCCGTTCACGTGCAGGCATCCTGCCTCGGCCGACTTCTGTATGCGGTTGCGTGAGGCGTGGGGCAGATGGTCCATGAGAAACTTGTCCACGCGCACCAACTCCTGTCCCTTGTCGGCCACTACGCGGAAGTGCTCGTAGAGCGATGCCTCCTCGTCCAACGAGGCAGCAAGGTCTATGTCCTCGTTGAGGAGTTCGTCCATGTCGTCGGTCATCGTTGTGTGCTTGTAGGGGTTATAGGGTTAGTCGAGCCAGCCATCTTCTACGTGTGGCTCTTCGACTTGTATTTTATCCTTGTTGCCACCTCCGACGATGATGGTCAGTTCGGCTCCTTCGGGTACTCGTTCCTGACCTTGCAGCTCACGTCCGTTGTAGCGCACGCCATACACCCAGTCGAGGTCGCCGGGAATGGTGTCGTGTGGTGTGAGGCTGAATCCGGCCGCACGCAGGCGCGACTCGGCTTCGCGGAGCGAACTGTTGTCGATGATGTCGGGGATGGCTATCATCGGTTGGTTGCCCGAGTTGGCTGTAAGGTACACCTTGCGTCCGCGCTTCACCTTGGCTTGGGCGGCAGGGCGCTGTGCGGTGATTTCGCCTACGGGTTTGCCCTTCACGTAGATGTAGTTGTCGGTGATGCCTACGAGCTGGTGCTGTGCCAATTTGCTTATGGCATCCTCCTCTTGCATTCCTGTGATGTCGGGGACTATGACGGCTACTCCGTGTTCGGTGTAGTTGTCTATCCAGCGGAAGGTGATGAGTACGGCTGCCACCACTATGGCCGCCATAGCGACGAGGTTGATGAACAGGAGGCGCAGGGGTTTCTTCTGGCCTTGTTTCTTGTTATCTGTGCTTTTTCCCATAGTTCTTTCTTTTGATGGATGTGCAAAAGTAACCATAATATCCTGCATCCCCAAATAAAACTCAAGGCAAGTCCTGATATTTCTCTCGGCTTGCAGTAATTTCGTCGTTGCTGTATATTGATAGTAGTTATGGTATACAAATACGACTCCCTCGTCATCGGTTCAGGACTGGCGGTATGAGTTTCGCGCTCAAGGTGGCGCACAAGGGTAGGGTAGCATAAGGAAAATTGGGTATACCCTCGAGAAAAATTGGGTCTACCGTTTTTTTAAATCGGGTCTATCCTCCGTGCGTGGAGGGTAGACCCGATTTTTGAACAAGAATAAATGGGGTGTAGAGGTGTAGTGCCCAAAAAATAAACTCGTTTATTTTGTTCTCCTCTCGGCTTGTTGTATCTTTGCAAATTGAAAAACGAAAAAATCAAGAACTCAAAAAATTAAATGATTACACTTGACCAACTGAAGGATATCAAGGAGCGCACTGAGGCGCTCAACCGTTACCTCGCCATCGAGGACAAGAAGATACAGGTAGAGGAGGAACAGCTGCGCACACAGGTGCCGGGATTCTGGGACGATGCCAAGAAGGCGGAGGCGCAGATGAAGAAGGTGAAGGAGCTGCAGGCATGGATCGATGGGTACAAGAACGTGAAGAGCCTTGCCGACGAGGTGGAAGTAGCCTTCGAGTTCTGCAAGGATGAGCTCATCACCGAAGCTGAATTGGATGCGGCATACGCTACCGCACTCGAGGCCATCGAGGAACTGGAGCTGAAGAATATGCTCCGCGAGGAGGCCGACAACATGGACTGCGTGCTCAAGATCAATGCCGGTGCCGGTGGCACCGAGGCACAGGACTGGGCTTCGATGCTGATGCGTATGTATATGCGCTGGGCCGAGACCAACGGCTACAACCTCCGTGTCTCGAACCTTCAGGATGGTGATGAGGCGGGTATCAAGACCGTGACCATGGAGCTCGAAGGCCCCTTCGCTTATGGTTACCTGAAGAGCGAGAACGGTGTGCACCGCCTGGTGCGCGTGTCGCCCTACAATGCGCAGGGCAAACGCATGACGTCGTTCGCTTCGGTATTCGTTACCCCGCTTATCGACGACAGCATCGAGATTGAGATCAACCCCGCACTGCTCTCGTGGGATACCTTCCGAAGCGGTGGCGCCGGTGGTCAGAACGTGAACAAGGTGGAGTCGGGCGTGCGTCTCCGCTACCAATATACCGACCCCTACACCGGTGTGCAGGAGGAGATCATGATCGAGAACACTGAGACCCGCGACCAGCCCAAGAACAAGGAGAACGCGTTGCGACTGCTCCGCTCACAACTCTACGACCGCGAGCTGCAGCACCGCATGGAGGAGCAGGCTAAGGTGGAGGCTGGCAAGAAGAAGATTGAGTGGGGCTCGCAGATACGAAGCTACGTCTTCGACGACCGACGTGTCAAGGACCATCGCACAGGCTATCAGACCTCGAACGTAGATGCTGTGATGGATGGCGACCTCGACAACTTTATTAAGGAGTACTTGTTGCAATATTGATGCTTAAGAGAGTGTATATACTGTGTGTCATGCTTGTCATGGCGGCGTGTAGCTCTCCTGCCGAGGGCCATGACGATGGTGTGAATGACGTTGCCGAGGTGCTCGTTGGTGCTACGGATACTACTACATATATGCCCATGCTGCGCGATAGGCGTGTTGCAATCCTTGCCAACCATACGGCTATGTACAGCGCCGAGGAGCATGTTGTAGATATGTTACACCGCGAGGGTATCAACATCGTTGGTATCTTTGCTCCAGAGCATGGCTTTCGCGGTAGTGTAGAGGCGGGTTTGAAGGTCGATAATGGTGTCGATGAGAAGACCGGAATAGCTATATTATCGGTATATAATGGCAAGACACAGCGACCCTCGGATGGTGTGATGTCGTCGTTTGATG
>JAZRFA010000154.1:0-46323 GCA_045661085.1 Bacteroidaceae bacterium | reverse complement strand
GGGTTACAGCTCACGTAGACGATGCGCTTGGGCTCGGCAAAGAGGATGGTGTCGATGACGTCGTTGTGCATGCCGGCACGAGGGGGATCGGTGATGATGACATCGGGACGGCCATACTGGTTGATGAACTCCTGGTTGAGGATGTCCTTCATGTCGCCAGCAAAGAAGAGCGTGTTGTCGATGCCGTTGATGGCCGAGTTGACCTTGGCATCTTCGATGGCCTCGGGCACGTACTCGATGCCGATGACCTGGCGTGCCTTGCGCGATACAAAGTTGGCGATGGTGCCGGTGCCGGTGTAGAGGTCGTAGACGAGCTCGTCGCCAGTGAGGCCGGCAAACTCGCGCGTTACCTTGTAGAGATTATAGGCCTGACGGCTGTTGGTTTGGTAGAACGACTTGGGACCTACCTTGAACTTCAACCCCTCCATCTCCTCGATGATGTGGTCCTCGCCCTTGAAGACGTGGATGGGCAGGTCGCCGATGGTGTCGTTGCACTTGTTATTGATGACATAGATGAGCGAGGTGATCTCGGGCCATGTATCAGCCATGAACTGGAGTAGCTGCTTCATCTGTGCCTCCTCCTCGGGAGCGACAATCTTGAATTGCATAACGACCATGAGGCCCTTGATGCTGCGGTCGTTTTCATCCTCGGCAATACGTATCATCATATTGCGGAGCATGCCTTCCTGCGAACGCAGGTCGAAGAAGGTAAGATTATGCTCGTAGGCATAGTCGCGCACTCCGTTGCGGATGCGGTTGCAGATATCATCCATGAGGTGACACTCGTCGATGGCGAGTACCTTATCGAAGGCTCCAGGGATATGGAATCCCACGGCATTCATCTGGTCATACTTGAAGTCCTTTTCTACTTCTTCCTGTGTGAGCCAACGCTTGTTGCTGAAGGTAAACTCGAGCTTGTTGCGGTAACGCTCGGTCTGCTCGGAGCCGAGGATGGGTGATATCTCGGGGAGTTCAATCTTGCCGATGCGCACGAGGTTGTCGGTCACCTGCTTCTGCTTGTAGCGTATCTGCTCCTCATACTTGAGGCACTGCCACTTGCAGCCTCCACACACGCCGAAATGCTTGCAGAAGGGCTCGCTGCGCAGGGGGGAGTACTCGTGGAACTTCACTGCTACGGCTTCGGCATAGCTATGCTTCTTGCGCTTTACCTGCAGGTCCACCACGTCGCCGGGCACCACGTAGGGCACGAACACGACCATATCATTCACACGCGCCAGGGCCTTGCCTTCAGCTGCTACGTCGGTTATCGTTACTTTCTCCAACAAAGGGAGTTCTTTTTTCTTTCTGGCCATTGTTATTCTTTTTTAGGAGTGAAGGAGTCAGCGGACAACAGACAACGGACAACAGTCAACAGACAGTTTCCAAATTAAGCCTTCGTCCTCGTCTTCGTCTTCGTCTTCGTTTTCGTTTACTTTATCATCATCTTCACCTGACGGAGTTCGTTGCCGCAGTCGTAGAAGGTATTGTCTATCTTCACATTCGTAGCACGTTCGAGGAGCACGCTGCTGTTGTTCCAGTGGAAGGGAGCATAGTCCTCGTTGTGGCGGATGGTATTGCCCTTCCACAACAAGCCGTCGATAGACTTGGCATATAGGAGCGGATGGTCAAACGTCTCAAATTCATTGTTCACGATGCGGATAGCGTTTTTCTTGCCACCATGGAAATACTCCTTCTGTGCGTTAAGGTTGGGTATCTCGGGATAGATGCTGATGACGGCATTGGTGAACTGGAACATGCAGGTGAGCGAGTTGACGAAGCGGTTGCGGCGGATGAGCACGTCGCGGCAAGCGCCTGTCTCGAACCAACCGTTGCAGTCGCCACAAAGCAGGATGGCGGTGCCTGAGGTGTGATCGAAGAGGTTGTCCTCCACCACAGTGCGCTTGGGTGTGCTGAAGAGTGTGCCACGAGCGCGATTGTTGCGGATGGTGTTGCCTGCAAAGTACACCTCGGGAGTCCAGGTGAGATTCTCGATGCCATAGCCCTCGGTAGCGCTAATTTCGGCAGGCAATGCATCGGCAAAGCGGATGATGAACTCCTTGGCACCATGCAAGCCCTTGAACTGTGAGCCTTGAGCATCGAGCTCTGAGATTTCTGCTACAGAGGTCACGAAGGGCTTCGCAGAGCCGCCCACGAGCTCCATCGTGTTAGAGCGTACAAACTGCACCTTGTCACCCACATAGCCCCAGTCGAAGCCCCATGCCTGACCATGCATGTAGCGGCCCTTCACGGTGTAGTTGTCGATGCGCTCCACCACCTTGAGGTAGGTGCCGTGCACGTTGATGGCATCGTCCATCATGCCTTCGTAGAGTCCGTTCACCGAACGTATCTTGCCCTTGCAACCCGAAAAGTGGGTGGCATCGGCCTGTGTGGTGAAGTAACGGGGATCGTTGTCGCCACGGAGCGACACGCAGAAGCCGTCGAGGGTGATGTCCTCGCTCATCTGCGCCAGGAGTCCCATGCCCTCGGCATAGTGCACCTTCACATTCTCCAAGCGTGTGTCGGTAGCGTGGCTCACAAAGACACCCGGCGAGGGACGCTCATAGCTGCGCATGGCCACGATAGTACCCACGGGGAGGCGGCTGTCCTTCCAAGCGGGAGCCTGGAAAGTGCGTTCATCGACCTTTGTCACCTGCTGCACGGGAGTGCCTATATCGCCCGTCTTGTAGAGGATGCGGCGTGTCTGAGGGTCGAAGGGTATGCCCCATCCCGGACGATGAGCCCATCCCTCGCCATAGTGCTCAAAGGCACCATTCTCGGTGATGCGTGCGTTGACCCACGGAGCCACGCGGAAGGTGATGCCTTGCTCGGCATCGTTGGCGATGACCTCGGCTTGTGCGATGTGTGGTGTGGCAAAGTCGATGCTGAAGTTGCGCAAGGTGCACTTGGTGGTACCCACCACGCTCACGGGGAGCATGCGGCCATGGAAGATGAAGTCAGCACCCACACCATCGAGGGTGAGTCCTGTGAAGCCTTCGATGGCGATGCCCACGGCACGATCTTTGTGCTGGTCGTGGTTAGAGATATAGTACTCGCGATGTGCAGCATCCTTAGGATAGAAGTGATACTGTCCCGGAGCGAAGCGGATGGTTACTGCCTTATCGGTAGACTCGGCTTTCACCTGGGCGAGCATCTGCTCCACTAACCCTGCCACATCGGCTTCTGTATTAGGCACTACGCCGTAAGAGGCGGCATCATACACCTTCTCGGCACGCAAACCGGCGATGGCCAAGAGACAGATAAAAAATGATAAAAAACGTTTACTCATAGTACTCCATATTAATATACGTACCGCAAAATTACAAAAAAACAGACAAATATACACATGTTTTAAGTAAAAACAAGTGTGGTGCCCCTTTCTTACGAAAAGAGCACCACTTCATGCGATATAAAACCATCCTTTTTTATCTCTCCACGAAGGCCGCCTGGTTGGGGTTGGCTCCCAGCACATCGAACCGATGGAGGAGTGTGCCATCCGGGGCATAGCGGTGTATCATACCTGATGACACGAACTTATTGCCTGCCAATCCGATATAGATTTCCCCATTCTTGGGGTTCATCTCCATCATGTACACACTGTTCGAGGTCACCTCCTCGGTGTCGCCTTGGAGGAACGGGGTGCGGTCAATGGTTGCTGTCGCCACATCGTAGGAGAAGAATTCATTGGTTGTCTTGTAGGTCGTCCAGTCTGTCACAGAGTTGCATAGATACAGCGTTCCGTCATGGGCCACGGCACGTGTTGCGTGGGTGATGGTGCGTGCCGTGCGCTCGGCCACATTGATGCTCTGCACGGGGTAGTCACAGTTCCAGTTCTCGTCATACTGCCCATTGGCAAGCAGATAGACGCTGTCGCCCGCGAGGACAAACTGCTGGGGATTCCATTCCACGGTGATGGTACCCACCGTCTTGAAGGTACCGCCATCGATGACGCTCACCGTGTTGTCGTTTCCCCAGCCTGAGTTGGCCACGAGTAGCTGATTCTTGTATACGGCGATGCCTTCGGGATTCTTCCCCACGGGAGCATAGTCGACCACACTCAGGTCTGAGGCTCTCATCTTGGCTACTCGACCGCTATAGAGCGTCACATAGATGTAGTCACCCTTGGCCGCAAGGTAGCGGGGCTGACCCTCCTCGGCAGAGAAGGGACGGCGCTCCAATTCCTGTCCATCAAGGTTGAGCTTGGCGATGTACGAAGAACCATAAACCGACACATACAGGTGGCCATTGTGATAGAGGATATCTTGCCCCGTATCACCAAGGTACTGTCCGTTCTGTTTTAGATAGTACTCTCCCGTACACAGCATGTCGTCCGACTTGTAGGCGGTGATGTCGGCATTGTTGGCCTGATACAATCCTTCGCATAGGATAAAGACATCAGGTTTGCTCACCACGGGAGCTTCATCGTCACCTTGGTCTACGGGTTCACAACTTGCAAGCACGAAGCCTGCCATACAAGCGCATAACGCGCCACGAAACACTTTCTTCATTTGATTTTAAATAAGAAAGTAAAACAAAACTTGTCCCTGCGCATACTTTCCTCGAATACACGCGGTTTAACTGGTTTTGCAGGTCTTCTGACTCACCCCTACACATCGGCCTTCCCAACTTAACCAGTCAGTGGCAATAGATTCGATGTGCAACACAAGGGTACACAGCAGCGGGACTGTTCAGGACTCTCACCTGATTCCCTTTTCATCCGTAGCCCGCATCGGGGCATCGGGAACAAAACTGGCGACAAAATTAGTGCAAGGCGAGCGAAAACGCAAATTTATTTTGCCGTTTTTCTGAGAGATGCTGTATAGTTTTCAAGTTGCAAAGCAAAAAGAAAAGCGCCATTTCATTGGCGCTTTTCTTTTTGGGGAATCCTTTCTGGATTTTATCAAACTTTAGTTCTGCTTCATCAAATAGGCCTTGAAGTCCTCAAAGTCGGCTGTCATGGGCACGCTCTGCTTGGTGCCGCGCATGAAGGCCTGCAGCTTCTCGGGAATCTCCACCTCGGTCTTGACGATGCTCTCCACCGTGTCGCGGAATTTGGCGGGGTGGGCCGTTTCGAGGAACACGCCCTGCTCACCGGGTTGCAGCATCTCGCATAGTGCGCGGTATCCGCAAGCGCCATGAGGGTCAAGCAGATAGCCTGTGCGGCTATAGGTGTCGGCCACGGTCTCGGCAATCTGTTCATCGTAGTACGTGGCACCGCTGATGAGGCTGCAAATGGTCTCGTGCGAGTGTCCGTAGAGGTCGAGTATGCGTGCAAAGTTGCTCGGGTCGCCCACGTCCATGGCATTGGCGATGGTTTGCACTGAGGGGCGCGGGTTGTAGTCGCCCGTCAGCAAGTATTGATAGAAAATGTCGTTGCGGTTGTTGGCAGCAATGAAGCGCTTGATGGGGAGTCCCATGCGGTGTGCAAAGAGTCCGGCGCATAGGTTGCCGAAGTTGCCGCTGGGCACGCAGATGACCAACTCGTCTGCCTTGCCCTGACGCTTCATCTGCGCATAGGCATAGAAGTAATAGAACGCCTGCGGGAGGAATCGTGCCACGTTGATAGAGTTGGCCGAGGTGAGACGCATGTGTGCATTGAGCTCTGTATCCATGAAGGCGCTCTTCACCAATCGCTGGCAGTCGTCAAACACGCCATCCACCTCAAGGGCAGTGATGTTCTGTCCCAATGTGGTGAACTGTACCTCTTGTATGGCGCTCACCTTACCCTTGGGATAGAGCACATACACGTGGATGCCCTCCACGCCGAGGAAGCCGTTGGCAACGGCTGATCCCGTGTCGCCCGAGGTGGCAACGAGCACATTCACAAGCCCTTTGCCATCCAGCTGTGCGTTGAAATAGCCCAGTAGGCGTGCCATGAATCGTGCGCCCACATCCTTGAATGCCAGTGTGGGACCGTGGTAGAGCTCCAGCGAGTGGATGTTGCCGTCGACGTGCACCACGGGGGCATCGAATGCCAGTGTGTCATATACGATGTGGCGCAGGTCATCGGCAGGGATATCTTCGCCGAAGAAGGCGTCGGCCACGTGATAAGCGATTTCTTGGAAGGTCATCTTCTCAATGCCGTCGAAGAACTCCTGAGGCAGAGGCTTGATGCGTTCGGGCATGTAGAGTCCGCGGTCAGTGGCGAGGCCGCGCACCACCGCTTCGCTCAGTGAGGCCTGCGGTGCCTGCTTGTTGGTGCTATAGTATTTCATCGTTACGTGCGTTTTATATCCAAAATCATATGAGCCGCAAATGTACAAAAATAATTTTAATAATAGCAAAAAGGAGAAGTAGCTTCATTAAAAAACTGTTAACACAGTGGCGGCAGTGTTAATTAGTCGTAAATGTTATACACAGGTAGATATAACGAATATGTAAATGCATTATCTTCGCATCGACAAAGTTAAAAGCCGACCACAATTAACTAAAACAAGCAATATGATTATGAAATCAACAATCAAGAAAATCTTTGGTTACTCAGTCCTGATGATGGCCAGCGCCCTCGTGGCTGGCGTGACCACCTATGCTCTGATGGAGAAGAATGCAACAGAGGATACCGCTGTCGCCATGCAGCAGGAGAAGAGCTTCGCCATGCCTACGGCCCTCTTCGACAGCAAGCCCGCACAGCCCGTCGACCTCACCGAGGCCGCCGAGAGCTCCATCCATGCCGTGGTGCACATCAAATCGACCCAGCTGAGCAAGACGCAGACCATACAGCAGATGCCCGACATCTTCGACTTCTTCTTCGGCGACGGCACAGGCCGCCAGCAGCAGATACGCACCCAGCCCCGCGTGGGCTTCGGCTCGGGCGTCATCATTTCTGAGGATGGCTACATCGTGACCAACAACCACGTCATCGACGGCGCCGACGAGATTGACGTAAAGCTCAACGACAACCGCGAGTTCAAGGGCCGCCTCATCGGCACCGACCCCGGCACCGACCTTGCCCTCATCAAAATTGAGGGAGAAGACCTCCCCACCCTGCCCATAGGCAACTCCGACGCTCTCAAGGTGGGCGAATGGGTATTGGCCGTGGGCAACCCCTTCAACCTCACCTCAACCGTCACGGCAGGTATTGTGAGTGCCAAGGCACGCTCGTTAGGCGTGTATAACGGTGGCATCGAGTCGTTTATCCAAACCGACGCTGCCATCAACCAAGGCAATAGCGGTGGCGCACTGGTGAACGCCCGTGGCGAGCTCGTGGGCATCAACGCCGTGCTCTCCTCACCCACAGGAGCCTATGCTGGCTACGGCTTTGCCATCCCCACCAGCATCATGACCAAGGTGGTGAGCGACCTCAAGGAGTTTGGCACCGTGCAGCGCGCCATCCTCGGCATCAGCGGCCACGACCTCGACGAGCGCACTAAGGACAAGGACCTCGGCACCGTAGAGGGCGTCTATGTAGCCCAGGTCACCGATGGCAGTGGTGCCAAGGCCGCAGGCATCGAGGAGGGCGACGTCATCATCAAGATTGATGGCAAGAAGGTGCACAACATGGCCGAGCTGCAAGAGAACCTCACTCGTTTCCGCCCCGGCGACAAGGTAGAGGTGACCCTCCTGCGCGGCAAGAAGGAGAAGACCCTCGACGTCACGCTGAAGAACATGCAGGGCAACACCGAAGTGGTGAAGAAGTTTGACCTCGCCATGCTGGGAGCCGCCTTCAAGCCCATCAGCGATGATGTGAAGCGCCACTTGGGCGTGAGCTACGGCCTCGAAGTCACCGGTGTCGACAAGGGCAAATTTGCCGAGGCAGGCATCAAGAAGGGCTTCGTCATCCTCAAGGTGAACGGCACCAAGATTACCAGCGAGGAGGACCTCGCCGAGGCCTTGAAAGCCGCCAACCAATCTCCCGAGCGCGTGCTCTTCATCTCGGGCTACTACATGTCGGGCCGCCGTGCCAACTATGCCGTAGAGCTCGCAAGCGAAGAGTGATGAGCTGTGAGCCATGAGCCTTGAACTGTGAGCTATTGGCAACAGCTATTGACAATTATCCATAAAAACGCCCGACCATTTCCATAAAACACAGGATTTAGTCGGGCGTTAACGTTATTTTTCCATAAAAACATTGATTCTTACAGAAAAAAGCAGTAAATTCGCGGCTAATTTGGTTTATTGACTATAATACGTACTATATACCCCGATGAGACAGCTTAAAATCACCAAGAGTATTACCAACCGCGAAAGTGCTTCGCTGGACAAGTATCTGCAAGAAATTGGCCGCGAAGAGTTGATTACCGTAGAAGAGGAAGTGGAACTCGCGCAACGCATCCGCAAGGGCGACCGCGTGGCTTTGGAGAAGCTCACTCGTGCCAATCTGCGTTTCGTGGTATCGGTAGCAAAGCAGTATCAGAACCAGGGCCTTAGCCTCCCCGACCTCATCAACGAGGGTAACCTCGGACTCATCAAGGCTGCAGAGAAGTTCGACGAGACTCGTGGTTTTAAGTTCATCAGCTATGCCGTATGGTGGATTCGGCAGTCCATCCTTCAGGCATTGGCCGAGCAAGCTCGTATCGTGCGCCTTCCTCTCAACCAGGTGGGCTCATTGAACAAGATTAGTAAAGCTTTCTCAAAGTTTGAGCAGGAGAACGAGCGCCGCCCCTCAGCTGAGGAGCTGGCTGATGAGCTCGACATACCCGTAGACAAGATTGCCGACACCTTGAAGGTTTCGGGCCGCCACATCTCGGTGGATGCCCCCTTCGTGGATGGTGAGGATAACAGCTTGCTTGACGTGCTCGTGAATGACGACTCGCCTATGGCAGACCGCTCGCTCGTGAGCGAATCGCTCTCAACTGAGATTGACCGCGCCCTCTCAACTCTCACCGATCGTGAGAAGGAAATTTTGCAGATGTTCTTCGGCATCGGCATGCAGGAAATGACACTTGAGGAGATTGGCGATAAGTTTGGCCTCACACGCGAGCGTGTGCGCCAAATTAAGGAGAAGGCTATCCGCCGCCTACGCCAGAACTCACGCAGCAAGCTGCTCAAGACCTATCTAGGATAATCGTCATCACACACATCATATTGTTTATATAAAAAAAGCACACGCGTATGAACAAATGGAGAGTATTTCTTATTTGCCTTTTGGGAGCATTGACCCTCTCGACCACTGCCGCTCCTAAAGAAAAGAAGGAGAAGAGAGAGAAGAGAGAGAAGGTTGCAGAGCCCAAGCGCGTGTATATGTATGGCATATCAACAAACCTCAACGATTCCACTGTATACCTTACTGGCATGCAGCGACTCGAAGATGTGACAATAACCTCTGACGGATGCATACAAAACTATGCAAACTATGCACAGCAACTGAAATTGTACCTTGAAGGAGTTATGGGCGAAACAAATCAGACATGCGCCGTCATCTACTCTGAAAAGAAGAAAAAGGCAGAAAAGCGATTCGTCAAGACACGCAAGAAGTATTTGTCAGACAAGGGAAAAACTCTCCACCAAATAGGTACGGATGTTTTTGTTTTCAAGAAACAGTAACGCCACACGATGAGAGAGAAGAAATCATTTTTCGAATATTGCATGTACACGATGTTTATACTCTTGAGTATGACATCGTGTCATGATATTAAGGAAGAGGAAGAAAAGCTCACCTATGACCGCACGGTATTAGTATATGCAGCCGCTGACAACAACCTCGCCTCCTATCTGCAAGGAGATATAGACGAGATGGTGGAGGGAGCTGGCAACATCCCCAAGAATAGCCGCTTGCTCGTGTATGTTGACGACTATTCATTGCCGCGCATCCTCTCTATCGAGCAAGAAAAGGGACGCCGTCCTGTTGCCAAGACACTGTATGAATACGAAAGCGAGCATAATTCGGGAGATGCCGAGACACTGCGCTTGGCAATGCAGTGGATGATGGAAAACTCGCCATCGGAAAGCTATGGGCTCGTCATATGGTCGCACGGGAAATCATGGGTACCAGCCAAAGCGCCTGCCCAACGTGCCATATGCGTCGATGGCGACAAATGGATGGAGATAGGAGAGATTGCCGACGTATTGTCCCAGTTCACTCACCTCGAGTTTATCCTATTCGACGCTTGTTTCATGCAAGCCATCGAGGTAGCTTATGAGTTGCGGGAGGCAACAAACTATATCGTCTCATCCCCCGCAGAGATACCCGGCCCTGGAGCCCCATACCATCGTATCATAACTCCTATGTTTGACCTCCACTTCGATGCCGGACGCATCGCCGAGGAATACTATCTCGAATACGAGGAAAATGACATCTTCGTACAGGGACACGAACCAGACTGCTTCGGGGTATGCCTCTCGGTTGTGGACTGCAGCCTACTTGACCACTTGGCTACACTGACCAAGGAGATGTTGGAAAAATACATACACTATGAGAATAGCGCCCCCCCCTCAAGCGTGCAGCAATACTACCCATACAATAACAAATCCACCATACCTGAGTACTACGACATGAATGCCTATATGCGGCATCTGATAACTGACGACGAAGACTATGACAGATGGAAAGCTGCCTTTGACGAGGCCGTCCCATATCAATATACCACAGAACAATGGTTCTCAGACTACTCTGAAGGACTGCTTGATGTAGATACCGAGAACTACGGAGGAGTATCGTGCTATGTGCCCAAGGTTGGTCGAACAAAGCTGAACACAGCATTCCGAAACACCCAATGGTACAATGCTGCCGGATGGAATCGACTTGGATGGTAACTCCGCCATTTCCCCACAGGCTTCCTCGCCTCGACCGAACAATCATACCGCATAATTGTTCAATACGCAACCATATTCACAATTTCTGTTAATTATCCTTATTGTACATCCTAATAAACGTTAATTAATTAGGATATTCCTAATATGCCACCTACATTTGCAATATGAAAAAGTCAACCATTGTCATATTAGGCTTGATTATGAGCGGTTCTTTCCTCGCCCTACTCTCACTGCAAGTAAGATACATCGAGGAAATCGTGAGTATGCGCCATGAACAATTCGACGAATCGGTGAAGCGCAGCCTCTACAACGCGGCACACAAGCTGGAGGTGTACGAGACGATGCGTTATCTGGAGAAAGATGTGGCTAAAACTGAAGCTACTGATCAGTTGAGCAAGCAGGGAGGCGTAGTGACACACCAATATGACTTCAAGAGCGACGGCAAGGTATCGTCATTCGAGATGCGTACCATCATAATACCCCAACGTCCAAAGCAGGATAACAAGATTCCCGATGCATCACGCTCACTGCAAGAGATTATACGCAACCGATATGTGCATCAGCGTGAATTAATGGACGAGGTTATATACAAGATATTGTACACGGCAAGTAAGTTACCCTTGGAGCAACGCATCAACTTCCACACCCTAGACCGTGAGCTACAGGCCGAACTCCTGCACAATGGAATCGAAATACCCTACCACTTTACAGTGTCGACAAGCGACGGACGCGAGGTGTACCGATGTGCCGACTATGAGGCCGACGGCGAAGAAAACGCCTATTCGCAGGTACTTTTCAGCAACGACCCACCCAGCAAGATGGGAATACTGAAAATTCATTTCCCCACGATGAACAGTTACATATATAGTTCTGTTCGTTTTATGATACCGGCACTATTTTTCACTGTCGTTTTGTGTATGGCATTCATATATACCCTATACATCATCTTCAGACAGAAAAAAGTTACGGAACTGAAAAATGACTTTATCAACAATATGACGCACGAGTTCAAGACTCCCATATCGACCATCTCGCTGGCCGCACAGATGCTCACCGATGGTTCGGTAACCAAGTCGCCACAGATGCTACAGCATATTACGGGTATCATCAATGACGAAACCAAGCGCCTGCGCTTCCAAGTGGAGAAGGTGCTACAGATATCGCTTTTCGACCAACAAAAAGCGACGATGAAAATGCGCGAACTGAACCTCGACGAACTGATTACGGGGGTGGTGAATACCTTTGCATTGAAAGTCGAGAAAAATGGAGGAACTATTATCTCCAACTTGGAAGCACAAGACTCGATAATCTATGCCGATGAGATGCACATTACCAACGTGGTGTTCAATCTTATGGACAACGCCGTGAAATATAAGCGCGACGACGAGGCTTTGCGCCTCACCATACACACTTGGAACGAGCAGGACAAGTTATGCCTCTCAATCCAAGACAATGGTATCGGCATCAAGAAAGAAAACCTAAAGCGCGTATTCGACCGCTTCTACCGTGTACACACGGGAAATCTACACAACGTAAAAGGCTTCGGACTCGGACTAGCCTATGTAAAGAAGGTCATACACGACCATCGCGGAAGCATACGCGCCGAGAGCGAGTACGGAGTGGGAACAAAGTTTATTATTGTATTACCTTTATTAAATAGTAAGTAAGCTATGGGTGAGAAATTAAGCATTTTGCTATGCGAAGATGATGAGAATCTTGGCATGCTGTTAAGAGAGTATTTGAATGCCAAAGGCTACGCCGCAGAATTGTACCCTGATGGCGAAGAGGGATATAAAGCGTTCTTGAAGAACAAATATGACTTATGCGTTCTCGACGTGATGATGCCCAAAAAAGATGGATTCACACTGGCTCAGGAGATACGCCAGACCAATACAGAGATACCCATCATCTTCCTCACGGCAAAGACCTTGAAGGAAGATGTGCTCGAGGGCTTCAAGATTGGCGCCGATGACTACATCACCAAGCCCTTCAGTATGGAAGAGCTCACCTTCCGCATCGAAGCCATTCTGCGTCGCATACGCGGCAAGAAAAACAAGGAGACCAACACCTACAAATTGGGACGCTTCACCTTCGATACACAGAAGCAACTGCTCACCATCGACGACAAGCAATCAAAGCTCACCACTAAGGAATCAGAATTGTTGGCATTGTTATGTGCCCACTCCAATGAGATACTACAGCGCGAGTTTGCTCTCAAGACTATTTGGGTAGACGACAACTACTTCAACGCCCGCAGTATGGATGTGTACATCACCAAGCTACGCAAGCATCTTAAGGACGACGAGTCCGTGGAAATCATCAACATTCACGGAAAGGGCTACAAGCTCATCATTCCCACAGAGAGTTGATATCAGGACATAATAATAAAGGGAACGCCGCAGCGTTCCCTTTATTATTTCACTATGGGTAATTATTAAGCTTTCTTATTAAGCCAAATATACAACACCAATCCTACAATCATTGCTCCGAATGAGCCAAATTGCACTGCATTGATATTGTTCCATCCCAAAATGTGGCTAAGAATCAATACTACAGCGGCAATAATGATAATGATGATACCCAAATGTTTTACAAATTCATTCATAATGTATTCTGTTTTTTAGTTTATTCACACTTATAAAGTGCAAAGAAACACAATAATCTCCAAATGTAAAAATAATTCGCAAGAAATCTCCTTCAAAAATAGAAAGAAAAGCAAGTAAACCTATAGAATCTTCATCGAATCGTTTTTTTTTCATAAATTTGCAGATTATTATAATTTGAACAGAACAGTTATGGCTTGCATACTACATATAGAGACCGCTACCGATGTGTGCTCAGTGGCACTGAGCGAAGATGGTGCGGTGCTTTTCTCAAAAGAGGACCACGATGGCCCGCAACATGCGGTGACCTTGGGCGTATTCGTCGACGAGGTACTTTCTATGGCCGATAGCCACGCCAAGCCCATTGACGCAGTAGCCGTGAGTTCCGGCCCTGGCTCATACACAGGACTACGCATAGGTGCATCAATGGCCAAAGGCATCTGCTATGGACGCAACATCCCCCTGATAGCACTCCCCACTTTGAAGGTGTTGAGCGTGCCCGTGTTACTCATGGATGAACTTCCCGAAGATGCCCTGTTATGTCCTATGATTGATGCCCGTCGCATGGAGGTGTATGCCGCGATTTATGACCGTGCACTAAATGCCGTGAAGGAGGTGAGTGCCGACATTATCGATGGTGACTCATACAAGGAGTACCTCGACAAGCACCCCGTATACTTCTTCGGTAACGGAGCCTCCAAGTGCAAAGAGGTCATCAAACACCCCAACGCCCGCTTCATCGATGGCATTGAGCCCTTAGCACGTTGGATGTTCCCCCTGGCCGATAGAGAGTTTCTGAACGAATCATTCCAAGATGTAGCCTACTTTGAGCCCTTCTACCTGAAGGAATTTGTAGCTACAGTTGCAAAAAACAAGATATTTTGACCCCAATGAAATACAATACACAAGAAAAGTCCTTGCCGTTGCCCGAGTATGGCCGTGCCGTGCAGAAGATGGTAGATCACGCCATCACGATCGAGGACCGTGCCGAGCGCCAACGTTGCGCCAACACTATCATAGCAGTGATGGGCAACATGTTTCCCCAATTGCGTGATGTGGCAGAATTCAAGCACAAGCTTTGGGACCACCTTGCCGTGATGGCCGACTTTAAGCTCGACATCGACTACCCTTACGAATTGGTAGACCCTACAACCCTTCATCCCACTCCCGAGCGACTCCCTTATCCTAAAGGTGGTATCCGTTACCGCCACTATGGCCGTTGCATAGAGGAGATGATGAAGAAGGCCTGCGAAATGCCCGAAGGAGAAGAGCGCGACGAGCTCCTACGCCTCATTGCGGCACAGATGAAGAAGGAATATATCCTTTGGAACAAGGACAACGTGGAGGACAACAAGATTGTCGAGGACATCCGCGAATACTCCAACGGACAAATTTGCCTGAGCGAGGAGAAGCTCAACCTTGGAGTGTATCGTGCGCCGGTGCAACAACAAAACAAGCACAACGGCAAGAACCAAAAGAAAAAGAACAAAAAGAAATACTAACATAATTGCCAATTATCAATTGTCAATTGTCAATTAAATAGCCATGGCTTCATTCATCATCGAAGGCGGACATCGCCTGAAAGGAGAAATCACTCCACAGGGAGCAAAAAACGAAGTGCTGCAGATACTGTGTGCCACGCTGCTCACACGAGAGAAGGTTACGGTAAACAATATACCCGACATCCTCGATGTGAACAATCTCATCACCATGATGCAATCGATGGGTGTAGAGGTGGAGCGACTTGGCGAAGGACGATTCAGCTTCCGCGCCTGTGACATCGACGAACGCTATCTGGAGAGTGATGAATTCTTGAAGCTCTGCTCAAGCCTACGTGGCTCGGTTATGCTGATGGGACCATTATTGGCACGTTTCGGGCGTGTACTGATAAGCAAGCCTGGTGGTGACAAGATAGGACGTCGCCGCCTCGACACACACTTTGTGGGGTTGATGAAGTTGGGATCCTCCTTCTCCTACAATGAGAAACGAGGGGTATATGAACTCTATGCCGACACGCTTACCGGCACCTATATGCTACTCGACGAAGCCTCTGTGACTGGTACCGCAAATATCATTATGGCAGCCGTAACGGCCACAGGAACCACTACTATATATAATGCCGCTTGCGAGCCCTACATACAACAACTATGCCGTATGCTTTGCCGTATGGGAGCCAAGATCGAGGGTATCGCCAGCAACCGATTGGTGATTACAGGTGTCGAGGAGTTGCATGGATGCGAACACACCATCCTACCCGATATGATTGAGGTGGGTAGCTTTATCGGTATGGCTGCTATGACCCGAAGCGAGCTCACCATCAAGGGAGCCTCCATCGAGAACCTCGGCATCATCCCTGATGCCTTCCGTCGCCTCGGTATCATTATCGAGGAGCGTGGCGATGACCTCTACATCCCTTGCCAAGAGCACTATCAGATAGAGTCGTTCATCGATGGCTCCATCATGAACATTGCCGACGCTCCATGGCCTGGGCTCACGCCCGACCTCTTGAGTGTATTGCTCGTGACCGCCATCCAGGCCAAGGGTAGCGTACTCATCCATCAGAAGATGTTCGAAAGCCGTCTCTTCTTCGTAGACAAGCTCATCGAGATGGGTGCTCAGATTATCCTTTGCGATCCCCACCGCGCCGTAGTGAATGGTCACGACCACGGTATCAGCCTACGTGGCCACACGATGACCTCACCCGATATCCGAGCCGGTATCGCACTGCTCATCGCTGCAATGAGCGCCGAGGGCACCAGCCGCATTGACCGCATCGACCAGATTGACCGTGGATACCAAAATATTGACGAGCGCCTTAACCGTCTCGGTGCGCGCATAACCCGTGTAGAGCTATGATACGCCCCGAAGAAGTATACTGTATAGGAAAGTTCACCCGCACCCACGGCGTACAGGGCGAGATGGCCATGGCATTTACCGACGATGTGTTTGACCGCACCGATTGTCCCTACCTCGTGTGCTCCATGGATGGCATCCTCGTGCCCTTCTTCATCGAGGAGTACCGTTTCAAGAGCGACAGTGTGGCTCTCATCAAATTTGAGCGCATCGACACCAATGAGGCCGCCTCTATCTTCACCAATAAGGAGGTATACTTTCCCAAGTCCTATGCCGAGGAGGCCGAGGATGGTGAGTATAGCTGGCAATATTTCATAGGCTTCGACACCGAAGACATCCAGCTTGGTCACTTGGGCGAACTTGTCGATGTAGACGAGAGTACTATGAATACCCTTTTCGTTGTAGAGCGGCCCAACGGGGAGGAGATTCTCATCCCTGCCCAAGAGACGTTCATTGAAGATATTGACCACGAGAAACGATTAATAAAGTTTAATTTACCTGACGGATTGTTAGATTAACCTAAAGAAGTAGGCATAACAATACGTTTTTTCGTATCTTTACAACCGATGAACAAGAAAAAAAGAGACACCGAAGGATTCTGGAAGCAATACTTCCGCCGCTACGATGTGATTTACACACAGCGTGGAGGCAAGGATGTAGAGCGTCGTATCTCCACATCGCGTTTCATCATCAGCATATACGTGATGTTGTTGGTTGTTCTCATAGCAACTGTCACCACGTCCCTACTCTTCTACTCCCCTTTGAAAAAATTCATGCCAGGCTATGTGAGCCCCGATGTACGCCGACAAATTGTAGAGTCCTCTCTGCGCATCGATTCATTGAGTGAAGCCGTGGGCCGTCACCAACTCTATGTAATGAACATCCAGGACATCCTGCGTGGCGAGGTGAAGATTGACTCGGTAAGCACCATCGATTCGCTCACCATCCTACGCAGCGAAGACCTTATGGAGCGCACCGAGCGAGAAAAGGAGTTTGCCCGCAAATACGAAGAGAACGAGAAGTATAACCTTACCTCACAGATACTGAGCAAAAGCGAAATGGAAGAATTGCATTTCTATCCTCCCATGCGAGGTATGCTGATGGAATCATTCAACCCCGGTGAGCTACATTTTGGTATCGACGTAGCGGCGACCAATGACAAGAACGTGTGCGCCGTGCTCGACGGCACCATCCTGATGAGCGGATACACCGCCAACAATGGATACGTAGTGGTAGTGCAGCACGTGGGCAATCTGGTGACGGTATACAAGCATCTCTCCTCAACGCTCAAGCGCGAGAGCATGAAAATCAAGGCAGGTGAAGTGCTTGGCATAGCAGGCACACAAGGCGAGAAGATGAACGATCCCTATCTGCACTTCGAATTATGGCATAAAGGCACAGCCCTCGACCCCACACAATACATTTCATTCTAAGATACACTATGAACAACAACTCATATAACACAGAGACTTCACGTAAGCGACAGATAGCCATACTCGGCTCAACGGGTTCAATCGGCACCCAAGCCCTGCAGGTTATCGAGGAGCATAGCGACCTCTACGAGGTGTATGCCCTCACAGCTGGCAACAACGTCAACCTGCTCATCGAGCAAGCTCGCAAGTTCCAGCCCGATGTGGTGGTCATTGCCAACGAAGTACACTACAAGACACTCTCTGAGGCACTTGCCGACCTCCCCATCAAAGTCTATGCCGGTGCCGACGCTTTGGCCGATGTAGCCACTGCCGAGCCCATTGATATGGTGCTCGCCTCTATGGTAGGCTATGCAGGCCTGCGTCCCACGATGAATGCCATCCGTGCCGGAAAGCCCATCGCTTTAGCCAACAAGGAGACGCTCGTGGTGGCGGGCGAACTCGTTACCCAATTGGCCATCGAGCATCGTGTGCCCATCCTCCCCGTTGACTCTGAGCACTCGGCCATCTTCCAGTGCTTGGCTGGCGAGGCTGGCAACTCCATCGAAAAACTCCTGCTCACCGCTTCAGGCGGTCCCTTCCGCACTTGGAGCATGGAGCAGCTGCAACACGCCACCCGCGAGCAAGCCCTCAAGCACCCCAACTGGGATATGGGTGCCAAGATTACCATTGACTCAGCATCAATGATGAACAAAGGCTTCGAGGTCATCGAGGCCAAGTGGCTCTTCGATGTCAATCCCTCGCAGATCGAGGTGGTGGTACACCCACAATCTGTCATCCATTCCATGGTGCAATTTGCCGATGGCTCGGTGAAGGCCCAGCTCGGCACACCCGACATGCGTCTGCCCATCCAGTATGCCTTCAGCTACCCTTACCGCTTGCCGCTCACTACCGAGCGCCTCGACTTCTCCAAGCTGTCGAGCCTCACCTTCGAGCAGCCCGACCCCGTACGTTTCCGCAACCTCGCCCTCTCCTTCGAGGCATTAGAGCGTGGTGGCAACATGGCCTGCATCCTCAATGCCGCCAATGAGGTGTGCGTAGCCGCATTCCTCAAAGAGCGCATCGGATTCCTGCAGATGAGCGATATCATCGAGCGTACCATGCAGAAGGTCGACTTCATCAAGACCCCCACCTACGAAGATTATGTGGCCACCGATGCCATAGCACGCCGTATGGCCGAGGAGTTCATTAGTTAAGAATTAGCCATCCGTATGGAAACTTAAACCATAAACACTAAACTAAAAACAGTAAACCCTAAACAATAAACAGACATGCCTGTATTTTTAATAAGATTACTCCAGTTGATTCTCTCGCTCACCATTCTTGTGGTCATCCACGAGTTGGGTCATTTCCTCTTCGCCCGCCTCTTCGGTGTGCGTGTCGATCGTTTTTCGCTCTTCTTTGGCAAGCCCCTTCTGCGCTTCAAGCCCAAGCGTAGCGAGACCGAGTTCGTAGTAGGTTGGCTTCCCTTCGGTGGCTATGTTGAGATTGCCGGTATGGTTGATGAGAGCCTCAATATGGAGCAACTCAAGCAGGATCCCCAGCCTTGGGAGTTCCGCACTAAGCCCGCTTGGCAACGCATGCTCATCATGATTGGCGGTGTGTGCTTCAACCTCATTCTCGCCTTCTTCATATATTCTATGGTGCTCTTCAAGTGGGGCGATTCCTACATTCCCCTCAATGGGAGCAAGCATGGTATGGAATTCAATGAGCGTGCCGAGGCCATAGGTTTCTGTGACGGCGACGTACTCGTTCGCACCGACAAGACCATCCTCGAGCGCTACGATAGCGATATGCTCCGTGCCTTAGCCAATGCCGAGACCGTTACCGTGCTCCGCGATGGAAGTGAGGCACTCATCACTATGCCCGAGGACTTTGACCTCTTCGACCTCCAAGGCGATGCCCAACCCTTCGTGCAGTACCTCAACCCTATGGTGCTCGATAGCGTGATGCCCGAGGGTGCTGCAGCTTGTGCCGGCCTTATCAAAGGCGACCACGTCCTCTGCATCAACGACACTCCAGCCAACACATGGATTACCTTCTCGGCAGCACTCAACCAGTTGCGCCAGCAAGAACAAGAGGGTGCCATTGTCAACCACGACCTCAGCATCGTATATAGCCGTGCAGGAGAGCTCGACACCGTTATGGTTTCCACCGATGCGAACTTCATGATGGGTGTCAGCGTATCCCTCCCCTACACTCCCGCCACAGAGGAGTATGGTTTCTTTGCCTCCATCCCCGCTGGTATCGCCTACGGATGGAATACGTTGAAGGGCTATGTGAGCGACTTCAAGTACATATTCACCAAGGAAGGTGCCACCTCGCTCGGTGGCTTCGGCACCATCGGCAGCCTCTTCCCCGCGCAGTGGAACTGGTTCAGTTTTTGGTCAATGACCGCCTTTATCTCCATCATGCTCGCTTTCATGAACATCCTTCCCATCCCCGCGCTCGACGGTGGTCACTTGATGTTCCTACTATTCGAGATGATTACAGGCCGCAAGCCCAGCGACAAGTTCATGGAGCGTGTGCAGATTATCGGTATGGTCATCCTCTTCGCCTTGATGATCTATGCCAATTTCAACGACATCCTGCGATTCTTCTTCTAAGCTTCTTTCGAGAAGAGTCCCCATACATTATGTGCCAAAGCCCAAAGGCCTTGGCACATATTTTTTATCGGCGAACGTTATCGCCGGCTACTTCTTGCCAAGCCAGTCGTCGATGAGCATACGGGCCATGCTCATCTTGCCGGGTATGGCAGGGATAGTGTCGCGTGTAAAGAACGCTGCATCGCACAACTCCCCATCGCGTAAGGCGATGTCGCCCTCCACATAATCGGCTTGGAAACCTATCATCAACCCCATCGGATAGGGCCATGGCTGACTGGCAAAATAGCGTATGTTCTCCACGCGCAGACCAGTCTCCTCCATCACCTCGCGTGCTACGCACTCCTCCAGGCTCTCTCCTGTCTCCACGAAACCCGCCACCAGGCCATAGTAGTCGCGGCGAAAGTTCTTGGCCTTCACCAGCAGAGCCTCCTCCTCCCTGCGCACCAGCACAATGATAGCCGTGTTCAGCTTGGGCCACAGCTCCTCGCCACACCGTGTACAACGCTTGCTGATGCTGCTCGCCCACTCCATAGGTGCTCCACAGATGCCACAATAGCGGTGCTGAAGGTCAAAGTAGAGCAGTTCGCTCGCCTTGCCCGCCTGGCGATATACCCGCTCGGGCAACACGTGGAAGCTCTCTCGGAGGTCCACCCACCGATAGTTATCGGACAATGCCTCCTGCGTGCTCCGTGCCATGTAGCACACCGCCTCATCGTTCTCCTCAAAGACACGCATACCCTCACACACAAGCCACTCGGGCAACTCCTTGGGCACATCCACCGCTCCATCATCACAGAGCAGTAGGCGGCCATTATTGAATATGTAGTATTTATTGTTCACGGCTAAACTCCTTTATCGTTTCCACGATCTCCTCCTCATCATCCGATAGCGAGAGCAACAGGTTACGGTACTTGCCCTTCGTGGCCAGATGCTGCAGCAGAGGATATACGGGCATCTCCTCCTTCCAGTACTCCGTGCCGAGGAACACCATGGGACTGGCATACCCGAAGCTCAGGTAATGGTTCTGCACAGCATCCTGGAATATCTCCTGCATGGTGCCGGCACTGCCAGGAGAATAGATGACACCCCCTTTGGCAATGGTGAGTATGCCATCTTCGCGAAGGGCGTTCTCAAAGTATTTGGCAATGTGCGTGGCAAAGGGTGTTGCTGGTTCATGGCCATAGAGCCATGTGGGAACCCCCAGGCTCACGTAGTCACCCACAGGGTATAGCGTACGCACGCGCATTGCCGTGTCGAGCCACAGGGCATCCTCATACGAGGGAGCCTCGGCCAGTATCGCCATGGCCGCGTCCACCTCCTCCATCGTGCGCCCCGCCATCCAAGCGCCCAGGTGCGTGGCCTCCATGGCCCCGGGCCCACCACCGCTCACCATCAGGAAGCCCTGCTCGGTGAGCTGCTTGCTCAACGTCACCACCTTGCGGTAGGCAGGGTCGTTGCGCAACAATCCATGTCCGCCCATGATGCCCACCACCCGACGCTCATCCCATTGGGCGAGGAAGTCGTGCAAGGCATCGCTCATGGCATGGTCGTGCAGGGTACGTGCCAGCGTCTCCTTGATGTCGGTAGCCGTCTTGCCCATGGCAAGGTAATGCTCATATACCTTGTAGTCGTAGCACTCACGGTAGCTTTCAGGTGCTCCTTCGGTGTAATGGTCATACAGATCCTCGGGGCTGTACAGGACGTTTCTAAAGCAGTTATAGGGCACATCAATGTGCGAGAATATGAGGCAGCTCTTATCAATCTGTATGCGCATAGGCTTGCTGAACGTACACCCCATGAAGAGACAATCAAAGTAACGTGCCGTGCCACCCTCCTCGGTGAGTGCCGAGAAGTCCATATCTTGAAACACACACCGCTCGATACGCTCCCGTGTCGCGAGCATCTGCTGTAGCTCCTCCACCGTCCTCACCTCACGATAATGATTGCTTGCCATGTCTTCAATATGTCTCATGAATTTTGTTTTCGCATTCTTAAACGTTAAAAACATTCACTTCCCAAACACCCGTGACACATAAGGCAGTGCGATGTATAGTGCCGAGTGCCAATATTCCCAGGTGTGTCCGCCATCGCGCACACGCAACTGGCAAGGGATACCAGCCCTGCGCATTGCTTGGTAGAAGTCGAGGTTACAGTCGAAGAGGAAGTCATCGTCACCACAATCAACAAACCACTTCACCGTATGCAATGCTTTCTTGGTGACCTCGTCAGCCCCGTTGACATAGTCCACACAGCTCAGTCGGTGCGCGGCATCGAAGAGCAAGGCCATCTTGTTACCCTCCTTCACGGCATCCTCGTCAGCTGGGGGCAGGTGCATCAGTGCGCTCATGGCATAGCATGCGCCGAACATATCGGTATGGCGTTGGGCATAGCTTGTAGCACCGCCACCGCCCATTGAGAGTCCAGCAATGGCACGGTGTGCCTTGTCGGCCTTGATGCGATAGCTCTTCTCTATCATGGGTAGGAACTCGGTGAAGAAGAACTCCTCGTAGTGCCATCCCTTCATGTCGAAATATCCGTTCCACTTACCCTCGTTCACTGGTCCACCTGCGTCAGGACTCACGATGACCATCTCGCACGCCTCGCCCGATGCCGTGAGTTGATCCATCACATCCTTCACATGGCCTCGGTCATACCAGTCCTTGTTTGTCCCGTTCATGCCATGCAGTAGGTACAGCACCGGGTAGGTTTGCTCAGCATTCAGGTCATATCCTGCGGGCAGATATACCGTGTAGTTTCTCTCTGCTCCCAGCACCTCGCTCTTCATGGTGTGTTCCTCCACTCGGCTCACGCGATGCCTCCAGTCCTGAGCCATCGTAGCGAGGCACAATGTCAATGCCATAATAGCTATGCTTAGTCTTTTCATAGAATGTTTATTTAATCTTTTATGAATTAGGGATTAAATTAGGATTAGGAACTAGCCTCCGGATGGCGATTCATAACTCATTGCTCACATCCGACAGCTCACTCCACATACTTCACCTTGCCCCAGTCGCGTGGCTTGGCGGCTGGTTCTTCCTCGGCATATCCGAAGCCTACGCACAGGCTCAGCTCATATCCCTCGCTGAATCCCAGTTTCTCGAGCACAGGCTTGCATGCCTCATTGTCGGTGAGGAATCTCACGGGGCTTCCCAAGCATATCGACCCGATGCCCATCGACCATGCCGACAGCACCATGTTCTCGGCCAGCAGTCCGCAGTCGTATGCCGAGAAGTCGTAGCTCAAGTCGCGCGCGATGAACACCATGGTGGGCGCATTGCGCAGGCATCCCTTCACCATGGCGGGGTCCATGTCGGGGTGACCTTTGGCCATCGCCTCCTTGATCTCCTCCATCAGTGCGGGGTTATCCACCACGCGCACCTCCCACGACTGCTTATTCTGTCCGTTCGGAGCGTTGATACCGCATTTCAGTATCACATCCATCTTCTCCCGCTCCACGGGTTGCGGCTTATACTTGCGTATGCTACGTCTCGCCATGATGGTGTTGATCACCTGGTTTTCCTGTGCGTTGTTCATTGTTGTCTCTTGAGGTTTCACTTGACAGCCCACCATGATGCAGGCAAGCAGTCCTAAGGTTAACACATTCTTTTTCATGTTCTTCATGTTTTTACAGTTATTATTCATGTTTATTTTTGTTTTGTGCTTCCGTCTCATGGTCATATGCATCGCTCATCTCTATGGTCAGCACCCCACCCTTCACGATCTCCTCATGCGTGATGTAGGGCAAGGCATAGGGCTCGCCATTGAGCTTAACCGATTTTATGTAGGGATGCTTATCGCTATTGTTGATGACCTGGATGGTGAATGTTCCTCCCTCTACAGACAGTTCAGCCTTGTCGATGATAGGCGAACCAAACCAATATCTTCCGCTGGCAGGCTCCACCTCGTACAGTCCCAGTGCCGAGAGGATATACCATGCAGACATCTGTCCCATATCTTCATTGCCCGAGAGTCCGTCTGCAGCATCGCGATACTGAGTATCCATCACCTCACGCACCCACTGAGCCGTCTTGTGTGGCTGGCCCAGCAGGGCATACAGATATAAGATATGATGGCTGGGCTCGTTGCCATGGACATATTGTCCGATCATGCCCGACATGTCGGGCGAAGGGTCACCCTCCAAGGCCGATGGAGCGAGGAAGAGTGAGTCGAGGCGGGCTATACATTGCTCCTTACCGCCAAACATGGCGACATATCCCTCCATGTCGTGCGGCACCAGCCAGGTATACTGCCAGGCATTTCCTTCGCAGTAATCATCATTGCGGTGCGATGCGTAGTAGGGGTTGAAGGGTGTACGGAACTCCCCCTTGTCGTCGACTCCTCGGATGAATCCGCTCTGCCCGTCAAAGTAGGTACGATACGAGTGGCTCATGCGTGTAAAGTGCTCCTGGTCCTCCTCCCGTCCCAGTACCCTGGCCGCCTCTGCTGCCGCGCCATCAGCCAGCGCATACTCCATGTCATAGGCCACCGCCTCGTTCATGAGGTTGCAAGGAATATAGCCGTATTGGTGTCTCAGCCCCTTGCCACGCTCGGAAGTGGCAGCCGTCTTCTTAATCGCCTCGAAGGCCCGCTCATGGTCAACCCCCTCGATACCCTTGACGATGGCATCTGCCACGACGGGTATGGCGGGGTCACCCACCATGCAGTTCGTCTCGTTACCCCACAGGTGCCACACGGGCAGACGCCCTTGCTGGTCGCAGATGTCGAGCATCGAGTTCACAAAGTGTGCCGCCCGCTCCTCCTGTATGAGGGTCATCAGGGGTTGCTTGGCACGGTAGGTATCCCAGAGCGAGAAGTTGGTGTAGTGAGGCGTGTCGCTTTGGTAGATGTTGCCATCGGCACCACGATAGTGGCCGTCGACATCACTGAAGAGTGCTGGTGCCATCATCGCGTGATACATCGCCGTGTAGAAGATACGCTTCGTCCGTTCGTTATCTGTCTCTATGCTCAGACGCTGCAGCTCCTTGTCCCACGCTGTGCGTGCCGCCTCGCGTGTGGCGTCAAAGTCCCATCCGGGGAGCTCTGCCTCCATGGCCATTCGTGCACCGTCGATGCTCACGGCCGATAGGGCCACCTTCATGAGCAGCGTGCCCTCCGGCAATGTGCCCAGCTCGGCCCGTCCATACATATCGTTCTTGCCATTCAGGGTGAAGGAGGTGAAGGGTCTGCTCAGTTCGGCCACGAAGTACACCCACTGGTCAGCCGCCCACCCTCTTGAGCGTCGATAGCCCACGATGCGTCTGTCTCCCTCGGCCTCCATATAGGTCTCCGTGGCTCGGTCCCAGCAGCCTCCGTTCTCGAGGTCGATGACAATGGCCGCCTCCTTGCCTTGCGGGAAGGTATATCTGTGCATGCCTACGCGTGCCGTAGCCGTCATCTCTGCCCCGATGCCATAGCGTGTCAGCGGCACGGCATAGTACCCTGCCTCGGCCACCTCACGGGTGCGGTCGGCCATCGACCACAGTCCGCTCTCGGGATCCTCCAGGACGCCGCGTGCATAGGTCACCTCGCCTGTCACGGGCATCACGGTGATGTCAAACATATCCCCTATGCCCGTACCGCTGAGGTGCGTGTGTGAGAAGCCTATCACCGAGGACTCACTCTCGTGGTATCCCGAGCACCAGTCCCACTCCTGGGTGATGCTTGTCGGTCCCAGCTGCACCATGCCGAAGGGCACGCTGGCCCCCACAAATACATGCCCGTGTCCACCACTTCCGATGCGTGGGTCTACATACCGCGTCAGCAGCTCCTCGTCGGTGTGCCTACTGCATGCCGATAGCGCAGTAAGCAGCAGGCTGATGATATAGATGGTTCTCTTTTGCATGATGTCGTATATGTTCGTTATGGATGATGCCTCTAGGTGAGCACATCATTTATTCCTCTTAGTCGTTATCTCAATAGTGCTCCCCACAAGCTCGTGGTGACCGACGCGGTAGCCGCAGCGTTTGCCATCGAGTGTGATGCGCTCGATGTAGTGGCAGGTGCTGTCAGCTCGGTGTGTACGAATCTCCACGTCGCCCTGCGCGGTACGGATGCTCACCTTGTCGAAGGTGGGGGTGGTGATGGTATAGTAAGGTGTCGCCGGGCAGTCGGGATAGATACCCATCATCGAGAACACCGCCCATGCCGACATGGTACCCGTGTCGTCATTGCCGGGGATGCCGTGCGGGGCGTTCAGGTAGTGCTCGTCGAGCAGTTTCTTCACCTCCCTCTGTGTGCGCCACTCCTCGCCTGCAAATCGGCTGAAGAGGTAGGGATAGGCGATGTCGGGCTCATTGGCGGGGTCGTAGTGTCCGTTGTCAAACACGCTCTGCAGCCTATCCACATAGGCCCGCTTGCCACCCATGAGTCGCGCGAGCCCCTCCACGTCGTGTGTCGAGGCAAAGGTATAGCTCCATGCCGACCCCTCGTGAAATCCCGGTATATTCTCAAAGTGCTTGCCTGTGGCGGGGTCAAAGTCGCCCAGGAAGGTGCCGTCGAGACTGATGGGGCGCAGCGTGCCATACTCCCTGTCGTAGTAGCGTCGGTAGCTCTGTGCACGGCGTGCAAACTCCTTAGCCCGCTGCTTGTCGCCCAGCGAGTCGGCCAGCTGAGCGATGGCATAGTCGGCCATGCAGTACTCCAGGGCGTGCGACACCGAATTGTCGCCCGAGAGGTCACCCGCAAAGTAGCCCACGGGGATATATCCCTTGGCGATGTAGGGGTCTATGTCGGGGCGCATGGGATTGCTCGCTCCCGGTGTGGTGGCCGACTTGAGCATGGCCTCATAGGCCGCACGGATGTCAAAGTCGCGCAGCCCCTTCACCCAGCTGTCGGCGATGACGATAGCCGCCGGGTCACCCTCCATGGTATAGGTCTCGCGGCCGAAGAGCTCCCATCGGGGCAGCCATCCATGCTCCTTGTACATGCCCACCATCGAGCGCAGCATATCGGTCTGCCGCTCGGGATAGACGAGTGTGAGCAGCGGATGCAGGTTGCGGTAGGTGTCCCACAGGGAGAACACCGAGTAGCGCGTATAGTCGGCCCGCCCCGTCTCACCACGCTCCATCATGGGGTACTCCCCATTGACGTCGCTGATGATGCTCGGGTGTATGAGTGCGTGGTATAGTGCGGTGTAGAAGATGGTCTGCTGGTCGGGCGTACCTCCTTCGACCTGTATGCGTCCCAGGTCGTGCTCCCACTGCTCCTTGGCCTCAGCCAGCAGTTGGTCAAAGTCTTTGCCCTGCTGCTCTGCCTCGAGGTTCATGCGGGCATTCTCCATCGACACGAACGACACGCCCATGCTCACCGTCACCTGCTCGCCCTCCTCCAAGTTGTCAAAGCTGAAGCAGTAGCCGATGTCGTCGCCCGCGATCTCTCTGTGGTAGTTCTCGTAGAGTTTGTATGTGCCATCGTCGGGGCTCCAGGCGCTCTCTATGCCCTGCATCTTGGGCTGGAACTTCCATGGCCGGCTCTTCGAGGGCTCGTGTGATATGCGCATGACGAAGTAGAGTGGAAACACCGCCTGTGTGGTGTAGCAGAAGGTACCCATGAGTTTTACTCCCTCCACCTCGGTCGTGCTCACGCGCCTCACCATGGCGCCACTCTCATTGGTGAGTCCCTGCCCCAGGTTCAGGATGATGTGTCCCTCCCCTGCGGGGAAGGTATAGCGTTCACACGAGGTACGTGGCGTGGCCGTCACCTCCGTCGTGATGCCATACTTGGTGAGTCGGTTGGTGTAGTATCCCGGTGTGGCCCTCTCGTCGGTATACTCCGACCCGTAGCTACGATAGTCCACGTCTAGCTTCCCCGTTGTAGGCATCACCAGCAGTGCCGATGCCTCGGGACATCCCACGCCACTCAGCGCCACATGAGCATAGCCCGTGAAGTAGTGGTTGGTGTGCTCATAGGGTGCCGACCACCAGCGCTGGTCCTTATCGTAGAGGTTGAGGTCCGACCCCATCACATTGAACGGCACCACCGACATCATGCCGCCCGGAGTCACAGCCCCTGGGTGTGTCGTGCCATAGTGAGTGGTCCCGATGAAGGGGTTCACCCTATCGGTAACTGAGCGTTCACCCTCAGCGGGCACAGCCCCCAGCAGTGTGGTGAGAAGTAGCGTGAGTAATATCATGGTCGTTGCCGTCGTCTATTCCTATTTATTATATTCTCTGATCACCGCTATCGTGCTGCTGTCGCAGTCGAATACCGAGTACCATCCCTGCGGCTCATGGGGCGGGTCGCACAGGTAGTCATCGCCTGCCTGCCACACCTCTTGGCGTGGACGTCCGCTACCGCTCCATCCCCAGAAGTTACTGCCCGCGATGGGACCACCCTCGGCGATGCTACGCTTCACCTCACCGAAGATGTGGCGATAGAATCTATCCTTGCTCTCCGTGGGGATGCCGATGCCCGCCCTGTTGCCCTGTCGTGCATAGCCAAACTCCTCTATCACGAGCGGCTTGCCCAGTCGGGTGGCCATCTCGGTGTGCAGGGCGATGTACTGGCTGCTCTTGGCGCAAGCATTGTCGATGCCGCTATCGGGGTCGGAGCGCGGTGCCCAGCCCCAGTTGATGGGCCAGATGTGCAGGGTCAGGTAGTCGATGTTCTCGTCGGCATGGATGCGCTCACACAGCGCCATGTCCGCCTCGCATCCCACCATGCCCTCACTGCCTGTCGACACCAGGTGGTTGGGGTCAAGGTGCTTGATGCGTGCTGCAGCGCGGGCTATCCACCCAGCAAACATCTCCTTCGTGACGCTATCCCGCGCAAAGGGTCGTGGCTCATTGCACAGCTGCCAAGCCATGATGGCCGGCTCCTCCCGATAGGGACGTCCGGTGATGGTGTTACGTCGCGACACGATACGCTCCACATACGCATAGTATAGTGCCTGCGCGCAGGTGTCGCGTGCAAAGTCGGCACAGTAGTCCACGTAGCGGTCATAGCCCCCCTCCACGTTCGCATTGGGCGAGTCGCCATAGCCACACTCCTTGAGGTAGAAGCTATATCCCCCACTCCAATCCCACGCATTGTTCAGGTAGATGACCGCCTCCATATCGCGCTTCTCCAGCTCGGCGATCACAAAGTCCAGTCCCTCCAGGATGGTATCGTTGAGCACGCCCGGAGCCGTCTGCAGGTAGGGCTTGGCGGGGTTGGCTAGCAGGCTTCCCGCGTCGGGCCCCGAGAGCATACGCACATTGGTGATGCCCAGCTCCTTCAGTAGGTCCAGTTCGTGACACAAGCGTTCGCGGTCGCCCCCTACGCCCTCAGAGCCGAGTATGGAGGCATACCACATGTTGCATCCCATAAAGGTATATGGCTTACCCTCCTTGATGAGCCGAGTGCCCTCGGTGGTGATATACTGCGGTGTCTGTGCCTTAGGGCAGCATCCGAAGAGCAGGAGTGTCGTTGCCAGCAGTGCGGCGAGTGTATGCGTTTTCATGTACTATCCGAGTTTGTGACTATACAAAATTAAGAAAAAGTTTTCATCCTACTAAGTTGCAAGTTCATTTTTTACATTTTTCATTGTTTTTGCGTACCTTCGCACACAAATCACATTACAAGATAATACACCATGAAGAAAACCATTTCTTTCCTTCTCCTTCTCGGAGTTCTGTTGTCGGGATGTACCCGCAAGTCCGCCGTGGCCGACTACCGTGTTGTCCCCTTGCCCCAAGAGATTGTGCTGCCCCATGAGCAGGGCTTCACCCTCACCGCCAACACCCCCATCGTATACCTTGGCGATGCCTCCATGCAGCGCAATGCCAGCCTCCTTGCCGAGTATATCAAGGAGAAGAGCGCCCTTGACCTCAGTGTCAGTGCCGAGCCGCTTCCCGGTGCCATCACCCTTGCCGTCGACACGGCTATTGCCAACCCCGAGGGCTATCGCCTCGTGGTGAGCGCCGATGGGGTGACCATCACCGGAGCCTCTCCTGCGGGTGTGTTCTATGGCATGCAGACCCTCCGCAAGGCGTTGCCCGCCGTGCAGGGCGGCTCGGTGAAGCTCCCCGCTGCGACCATCACCGACCAGCCTCGCTTTGGCTACCGTGGTGCCCATCTCGACGTGTCGCGTCACTTCTTCACCGTCGACTCGGTGAAACGCTTCATCGACATGCTGGCACTCCATAACATGAACCGCTTCCACTGGCACCTCACCGACGACCAGGGCTGGCGTTTCGAGCTGAAGCAGTACCCCAAGCTCAACACCATCGGCACGCAGCGTGCGCAGACCGTCATCGGGCGCAACAGCGGCACCTACGACGGCCAGCCCTACGGCCCCTTCCTCTACACTCAGGACGAGTGTCGTGACATCGTGGCCTATGCTGCCGAGCGCCACATCACCGTGATCCCCGAGATCGACCTCCCCGGCCACATGCAAGCCGCCCTGGCTGCCTACCCCGAGCTGGGCTGCACAGGAGGCCCCTATGAGGTGTGGCAGATGTGGGGCGTGTCAGACGATGTGCTCTGTGCCGGCAACGACGCCACGCTGCAGTTTGTCACCGACGTGCTTGCCGAGGTCATCGATGTGTTCCCCTCCGAGTACATCCATGTAGGTGGCGACGAGTGCCCCAAGACCCGCTGGGAGCAATGTCCCAAGTGCCAGGCCCGCATCAAGAGGTTAGGCCTCAAGGACGATGCCAAGAACAGTGCCGAGATGTACCTGCAGAGCTTCGTCATCGCCCATGCCGAGCAGTTCCTCAACGCCCATGGCCGCCGCATCATCGGCTGGGACGAGATCCTCGAGGGCTCCCTCGCCCCCAGCGCCACCGTGCACTCATGGCGCGGCATCGGAGGCGGCCTCGAAGCAGCCAAGCGTGGCCACGACTGCATCATGTCGCCCAACACCTATATGTACTTTGACTACTATCAGACCAAAGACCGCGACGGTGAGCCCCTCGCCATCGGAGGCTACGTCCCCGTCGAGACCGTCTACAACTACGAGCCCCTGCACCCCTCGCTCACTCCCGAGGAGCAGCAACACATCATCGGTGTGCAGGCCAACCTCTGGACCGAGTATGTCACCTCGTTCCGTCACGTAGAGTATATGGAGCTTCCCCGCATGGCCGCCCTTGCCGAGGTGCAGTGGTGTCGTCAGGGCACCAAGGACTATGCCGACTTCCTCCAGCGCCTGCTCACGATGTTCGACATGTACGATGTGAAGGGCTACAACTATGCCACCCATGTCCTCGATGTAGAGGGCGTGATCACCACCGACACCGTGAGCAATGCCGTGGTGGTGACCCTCAGCACCATCGACAATGGCCCCATCTACTACACCCTCGACGGCAGCGAGCCCACCACCTCCTCGCCCCGCTACAAGGGAGCGGTGAGCATCACCTCTGACTGCGTGTTCAAGGCCAAGGGCATAAGCCATCGTGGTGCCACCCGCGTCTTTGAAGAGCATATCACCTTCAACAAGGCCACCGGCAAGCCCATCACGCTGCTACAGCCTGCCCACCCGAACTACACCTATGGCGGAGCCTCAACGCTTGTCGACGGACTCCGCGGCACCGGCAACTATCGCACCGGACGTTGGCTGGGCTTTGCGGGCAACGACTGCGAGCTCCTCATCGACCTACAGCAGCCCCAAGCCATCAGCCAGGTGGCGCTGCGCACCTGTGTGGAGAAGGGCGACTGGATCTTCGATGCACGTGGATTCATCATCAGCACCTCGACAGACGGAGTCGACTACGCCGAGGTCTACCACCAGCAGCTCCCCTCCATGAGCGAGACTGACGCCAATGGCATCAACACCCACACCCTCACCTTCCCCGCCGTCGAGGCCCGTTACGTGAAGGTCAAGGCCCTTGTCGAGCGCGTCATCCCCGCATGGCACGGCGCCCACGGCTACGCAGGCTTCCTCTTCATCGATGAGGTAGCGGTGGAGTGAGGAGTTGTGTGTAGAGTTTAGAGTTTAGTGTGTAGTGTTTATAGTTAAAAGCTCACGGCTCATAGCACACGGCTCATGGCTTTTCTTATGTAGGGGCATCTCTTGTGGGTGCCCTATTTTCGTCTTCATTACTTGCGTGCAATTTCTGTAATCGTAAGCGTAAGCGTAATCACTTCGTGTCATACCCCACTTGCTCCTCTGCGGCCAGGGGTGTAGGCTCGGAGTCAAAGGAGTACACTACCGCCTTGCGTGGGCGAAGGTTCTCTATATATGTCTTGTGTAGCAGATGCTCCAGTTCGGCTAACGTAGCCTCGCGTGTCTTGGGCTTCAACTGGCATTCCCATATCACGATGGTGTGCCACCCCATCTGCTTCAGCTGGGCGCGTCGTTCGAGGTCACGCTCGCGATTACGTTCTATCTTTGCCGTCCAGAACTCCGTGTTGCTCTTGGGAAGCACGAAGTAACGGCAACCCTCATGCCCATGCCAAAAGCACCCGTGTATGAATATCACCGTGCGGTATTTGCGCAGCACGATGTCGGGCGAGCCTGGCAATCCTTTCACGTTGACCCTATAACGGAAGCCACGACCATGGAGCCATCGGCGCACTAGCATCTCCGGCTTGGTGTCCTTACCGCGTATGCTTGCCATACATCGGTGTCGTTGCTCACAGGTCAGTTTGTCGGGCATAAGTTTATACTATATGAGAGTTTTGTGATTCGGCAAGTTAAAGACACGACCCAAATCACACTGATATTCAAGCATTAATACATCATACTACTATACAACCATTCCTCTCTTTTGCAAGTTATCGGCAAGTTACCAACAATAATATACTATTTCTTTGGGGGAGGACTTGTTGGAGTATACTCAAAACTAGGCATCTTTTTCTCTCCTTGTACATTGGGAGAATAATAGATTGATTGGGGTGATGAATCGTTGTTGTTTGTCGAACTATGTTTAGGCATAATAACTAAATATATAAGTTATATTTTGATTTAAAGAAGTCCCTATTCTGCTTTGTTGCTTGCTTAACATCTTGGAGGCTAAATTCGAAGTCATCATCATCATCGAAGAATTCATTTTCATTGAGATGTTTCTTTATATTTCGCAAAACACTTTTGGCATGTTCTTTATTCAGCGTTCCATCTTTATAATCTGTGTATAAAGAATCTAATTCAAGAAATAAAGCCTCTTGCTTATAGCATTTACTATTGAGTGTATGTACGAATTTTCCCCAAGGGATATATGGTCTTAATGCACTTACTAGTTGAGAAAACGCGATTAATCCTCCCCATACAAATCCACAATTTTTCCATATAGTCCAAGCAGCAATACTTCCTGAAGACATTACAGCAAGAAACATATTTATATAGTTCTCTAATTTCTGGAAATATCTCACACGAGATCCCAATAGAAAGCAATGATATTTGCAGTCTACAAGTTCCTTTTCTATTGCTGTAAGTATGTTATCTTGGACATTTTGAATCTGTTCTTCCATAGCAATAATTATTTAAATCTCACTTGCAAATTCAACTTAAGAAAATATTCTCCATTTTCTTGATAGATATCCCCAAAGAGATGTCGTGAAGTACTTGGAGTTTCAAAACGTGTATTGAAGAACAGGTAATCTTCTAGGTCGTTACGGTCAAAGAAGTGATAGCAAATAATATCACCATCTTCTTTTATGACTATATATCCACCATTAGCATGAAAATTCCCATACCATGGGGTAGACGATGTTAAGCCTAAAGCAAAAGCAAGTAAGAACTGTTTCACCTTATATGCATACATTGGTTGGTCAGTGTCACTTGCAATATTTAATGGGTCAGATATAGAAATGTGCTCTGTAATTTCGGCTACTGTTCTTCCATTCCCGCTATAGTAGTCAATCAAACTATCAGCAATAATTCGTTCAATACCCAAATCCAATAGTGTGAGATTGTTGTGTAAAACCTTGTTAGCGGATTTATGGTAAAAAATAGTTGCTCCTCTCGATTTGAGGTAATCAAACTTCTTTTTGAATTTATCCAAAGAGTTGAATATGGAAACATCTTCATCCGAAACTCCCTGTACTTTATAGATAAAGTTAGTGCCATCCTTGTTTGAATTAATTAATGTAGATTCAGCGCCAAGTTTGGATTTTATACTATAACCGAGTTCGGGTTTAGAACCTGTCTGTAAATTATGGATTACTATGCGGATATCTGCTTTGTCGGAAGATTTAGCTTTAACGGTATGGTTGCCTATCATATCCATGAATGGCTCTAAATATGAGAAGTCCGTATTGCCATCCATCCCCTTGATACGCCCGAGTAATTCTAATGCTTCTTGTCTAAAACGCTCTTGTGATATTTCCAAACTTATAGTTTCGCCTGCTACTAAAATATTATTCTTAGCAGCCTGTATTTTATAGCTGTTCCTGTTTGGAGAATCGTCTCGAAAAATCTCTAAGATAGGGTAAAATCTGTCATCATAGCGATTTAACTGACCATCACCACAATAAAGGCGACCATCTGCTAATAATTTGAAGAATGCATACAGTTCACTCCATTCTCCCTTATTCCCTTTCAGTGCCATAGTATTACAGATTTAATGATGAAACAATCTTCTCTGCCGTAGCCTGTATGGCAGGCACAGCCACAGAGTTGCCAAATTGCTTGTATGCCGATGCATCAGCAACGCCAATAACAAAGTCATCGGGGAAGCCTTGCAAACGTGCCCACTCGCGTGGGGTCATACGGCGTATGCCTTCGCGGTTTATCTCTCCCTTGATGTTTGTAACAGGAGTAAAGTCTGTCAGACGATGGTCACGCACCAGATTGCGTTCTCTTCCCATACCGCCCACAACGATAGCATTGGCCACTTCATTGTCTTCGATAATCTCATAGCCAAAACCATTGCCTTTTGAGGCGTGGCGCTCCTTATGCGCAACAAGGGTTTGCATGTATTGAGTGGAGAGGTAATATTTGGGTGATACCTCGTGCTCCTCTTTAATGTCTGCAAATGTCTTTGTCTTGTCTGTAGGTGTGGGATAAGCAAACTCCTCCACGCCTAAATCCTTGCGGAATCCAACGATGTATACGCGCTCACGATGCTGTGGTACTCCGAAATTCATTGCATTCACGATTTCGGGGTCGGGTACATAATAATCCAAGTCATTGCGTAATACATTAAGAATAGTTTCAAAGGTCTTGCCCTTGTCGTGTATCATCAGTCCTTTTACATTCTCCAAGAAGAACGCCTTAGGACGCTTGCGACGGATTATCTCTGCTACATCAAAGAACAGCGTGCCTCGTGTCTCCTCGAAGCCTCTACGTTTTCCTGCAAGCGAAAAAGCCTGACAAGGAAATCCTGCACACAGGATGTCGAAGTTATCAGGAATATATGATTTTGTTTCTTCCTTTGTAATATCTCCGAAGGGGACTTCACCATAGTTCAGCAGATAGGTCTTTTGTGCTTGTGCATCCCACTCAGAAGAAAACACACACTTTCCGCCCAAGTTCTGCATGGCCATACGGAAGCCTCCGATACCAGCAAATAAGTCTATGAAGGTAAACTTGGGTTCTCTATGAGGGCGAAAGGGAACTTTGTACAAATCGTTAAACAAACTATATTGCTGTGCTTCGTTGAAGTCTGCCGCTATTCCTGATTTGCTTGTGCTTTTGGCCTTATAGATGTCCTCCATCAAGGCCAACGCCTTCTTCTCGTAGGTGCTGCCGTATGGTGTACCTTCATTGTGGAGATAGTGTGAGATGATGGTCATCTGTTCACTAAACGGCATGAAAGCACCATCCTCGTTCAGTGAGTTAGGACCATAGTATTGCATCTTCACTTTACTGCCTCCCACCATTTCAGTAAGTGATATGGCTGGTAGTGTATCTTTCATTGTCATTCCTCTTCTCCTTTACTCATTAATCTTCTCCACCACCACAAAGAACTCGCTGATTTTGATGCCGAGTTGCTGGCATACGCGTTCGAGTATGTCGAGTGAGATGTTGCGTTTACCATTCTCGATGTCGCTCATGTAGCGGCGGTCTATGCCAGCCTCGAAGGCGAAGGTCTCTTGAGAGATGCCGCGTCCCTTGCGTAGCTGTACGATGGCTTTGCCGACCTTATCTTGTAGTGTCATGATTTGTGTTTTTAATTCATTCTATGCATTGTACGCAAATATGCGCATAATAGGCTATGCAAAGATCGCTAATGTGTGAGAATCATACAACGGTCAATAGTGCACAATGCAAACAAGTTTCACTTGTTACGAAGACGAAAAACGATGACGATTCTAGTGTGGAGCCTAGGGTGTAGCTGTACAATAGCAAGAACTTGCAAATCCACAACTAGGGTACAAATTGTACCCCTGTCCAAATCTCACATTCTTTTATATGTCAGCACAGCAAATATATTGGAGTAAAGTTTTTGTAAACTTTCGCCAAACTTTCTTAAGAAATCGGTGTTGTAGTGATACATCATATCAGAAACAGACTATGAGCGACAAACGAAAACTACCATTGGCCGAGATTAAGGCGGGCCTTAAGTTGACCAAAGAGGCGTATGACGTGTTGGCCAGCGATACGGACTATGTGAAGGGCATACGGTATCACCTGGAGCGTGTTGATGCAGCCCTTCAGTCGGGCAATTTAGAGATGATCCTATATTGCAATCAGCAGGTGGTGAAGGACTACAGGAGTTTCTTGGTGCGCAACCATGTAGAGGTGGTTCATAATCCATCCGTCTTGAGAGAGAAGGGGTTATGTTGGAACTTCTTCAACCTGAGAGTCATCGGCCATCTGCTTGCCAATGAGATAATCAGCGACAAACTAAAGGATGGTGCGACGGCAGGCATCGCCATCGCCTGCGAATACTTCTGTGACAAGACGATGGATAGCCTCTGCCACGGTGAATCGGTCAATTCGTAGTGTGTGCAGTGTGAGGATTAGAAAGCCAACGATTGCAGCGAGAAGAATGGGGACCTGCATTACAACACTTCCCAGTGTCCGTTCTTGTTGCTTCCTACGCGAACAATGAGGCCGGACTTTTTCAATTCGCCCAAACGACGCTTGATGGTGGCCTCCGACACCCCGATCTGCTCGCCATAGGCTGCATAAGAGAGCGTACCGTCATTCATAATTGCCTGATAGAGTTGCTCAGTTATCGGGTCAGCGAACCTATTTATCGGGTCAGAATTGGTGCTTATCGGGTCAGAAACTTGCGATTTCTTAAATGATTCAATCTCTCGGGTCAGGTTTCGGATATGCTCCTCTACCATAAAATCACGATAAGGAGCCAGCGACTCTTGTTCGCGGGCATCAATTAAAGACTGGATGTATTCAGCCTTGTCTTCCTTGATGATTTTCGAAGGTATCAAGCCAAACTCATACTGCAGATGATTCATCACCAACCGTGACATGCGACCATTACCATCGACCCACGGATGGATAGTGACTAACTGAAAGTGTGCATCGAAACTCAAGAGATACTTAGCAACTACATCATCGGACTTAAGCAAAGCCTTTCTTTGCTCGTTCAATTGCTTGCAAAATTCTTCCAACTTGGCAGGTACCTTCTGGTAGTTCATGTATGAGCTACCGCCTACGCCTGCTGTCACTCCCAACAGACGGAGATTGCCACGAGAGGAATCGAACGAACCTTGCAGCGTGTGATATTCGCTTCCGGTATTCTTCATTACCAATGCCGAGAGTCCTTTGAGCATATCTGCCGAGAAGTCGACATGCTGAGCAGCCATCTGCATGGAGTGCTCATAGGCGTTCTTTAAGTCGAGATTCATCATCTGCTCCTGAATACTGCGCCCCTTGGCTGAGATGCCTTCATCGAAAAGCAACTGATTCTCAATCTCGGTCACCGTGCTTCCTTCGATGGCCGTGGAGTGTGTAATGAGCGAGTAGAGATAGAACTTCTGATAGTCTATCTGTTCCGCAATGCCCAACCGACGATACTCATCAAGCAATGTCAACAACTTATTATATGAATGGTTTGCACTCATCGCTACTCCTTTCAATTACTACAGTTTAATTCAACTACACAAAAACAGCTCCGCAATCTCCTCAACCATTGCTTTATCAGCCTCTATAGTCTCCTCATCTTCGCGGATGAGTGAGCAGAGGGGATAGAAACGGTCGGGATCCTCGGCATCTGCCTCGTCCAAAATCGTGGGCTCGAGCTGAGCATCTACATACACACCATCACTGGCATAGATGGTGCAATCATTGGCTTCGAGGTAGGCTTCGACTGCGTCGTATACCTTTTGTACGAAGGTTTGCTTGGCTTGTAGTGTGTCTTGGTTCATAGAGTTTGTATATTTGCAAGACAAAGATACGAATAAGTGAGCAAGAAATATCAAGTTTACTTGAATAATTCTTTCAGCGAACGGAAGTATCTTCGAAATCATTCAAAGATACGAATAAGCGAGCGAAAACATATCAAACTTGTTTGAATATTTTTCTCAGCGAGCGCAAGTATCTTAATGATTCATCATAAAGATACGAATAAGCGAGCAAGAAATATCAAGTTTACTTGAATAATTCTTTCAGCGAACGCAAGTATCTTAATGATTTATCATAAAGATAGTGCAAAGGCAAGCGAAATACAAAGTTCATTTAATTAAAAGAAGAACTCTTCTCTATATTAAAAGATAAACATCCGTCAAACTTTCTTAAGAAATCGGTGTTGTAGTGATACACCCACATTCTCAACCGAGTACAATCTGTGCTTGCCTCCACTCGAAGGATCATCTGCCCACGGATGAGCACGAACCTTTAGGTCGCTGGCCGCAGGGAAAAGCAATGGAAAGCGGATTGTATTTATGTACCATTTGTGTACAATTTATGTACAATTTTTCGTATTATCTCATATAACTATCAACGAGTTACGGCATCAAATATGTACAATTGCTTACAAGCGTGTTTTTTCGGAGTCTTCACAAAGTCAAAAACCGAAACAATCGCATGTTTGTTACCCCCTGGTTAGCTATCGCGACCGCACCTGCTTGCGAATTTTATTCTTCGTAGGTTTTTCTACTTACAGTCCCTATAGGGAAAACACATTCTCCCTGCAAGGAGAACATCTTATCCCTGCAAGGAGAAAACATTATCCTTGCAGGAAGAAAACGCTACCCCTGCAGGGAGAGCAGGCGATAGATGTAATGAGGTAAACAAATAGGGGTTAGGCCGAGAATAAGCTCTTACTATTATCGATTGTGAAGAGGAACTCGAAGGCCTCTGGGGCATATGGTATGGGAGAAACAACTACCCCATATGCCCAGAGGGAAGTACACCGTCAAAGCGCAACAAGCCTATTTATAAAGTCCACAAAAAACAGAAAAAAAGCAATGGAAACAAGAATATACAATTTCAACATCGTAACGCACTGGTTTCTAAAGGAGTTAAGCCAATAAATTGTACATATATTGTACATAAATTGTACACATTTAGGCATGATGAGCCAATTGCAAACCAGCCGTAACCGATTAAATCCCCACACTCGCTTGCGGCGGATTGATAAGTCCACCGCGACAAGAATGAGATAATATAGGAGTTTACCCAAAGAGACACTAACGCGGAAATACATGGATTAGGTAAACATCTGTATTATTGACTAAAAAGAGGAGCCATCACCATCACCCCAGTCTCGGGGTGGTAGTGTGTCATTTAGAGATTCGCGTCGGCGGCAGCATGCCGACACACGCGAGTTGCGATGCGGGACTCGCCAAAGGCTTCGTACTCCTTAGGGGAAATAAACCTCCCGCCGTCGCACCCGACGCTTTCATACCGCGTCGGTCTGTGAAGGTCTGCGGATTCTGCGTGAGACCTAAAACACTCCGTGAGAGAATGAAGCAGTGTGATCTGTCTAAATACTGTTTACAGCAACATTGTTTTCGCTTGCTGGCGCTCGTGGGTAACATCAAGCAAGTAAACTTGTGTTGTACTCGCTTGCTGCGCGTTAACAAATAAGGATAACCGATGAGAAAAAAAATACCGCCCTGCTTCGGGGCGGTGGTGTGTGGGGGGGAGTACTCGGTTATTCACGCCCATCTTCCAACTCTAATCTTGGGCTCTTATTGTCAAGGTATTGCCTCATATTCAGCGACGTGACGACCTGTTTTCCTGTCTGTTCCTCAAAAGCTTCTTTGGCTACTCTCGCAACAGAACCTCCTCGCGCAGCAACCTGTGCGTGCTCGTTCATCGTTTGGGGGTGTTCTTCCTTGGTGATGTTAGTGGCCGTGAGCTCGGCGAGCATGTTCATCACTAGTTCTTCATTGGTCATATTATCGCGCAAGTTCTCCTGATGTAGTCCTTTGAGGTGCTTGTATTCGCGTGCGGTGAGTCCAGCCCAAGCTTGGTAGATTATGTCAGTGAGCGTAGCATAGCCCACACCTTCCTTTACATTGTGGGCTTTCCATTGGTCGGTAAGGTCCTTTCGTATCTCGATACTCTTGAGGCGTTGGTTTATCCAATTGTCTGAATAGCCCAAACGCTTGTAATCCATAAGTGATTGTTGTATACCCAGTTCGGGGTCCTGCATCTGGTGTATGCGATCGGCACCTACTTGTGCCAGCCACCGTTTGAAAGGTTCGGCCTTTTTGGAGGGGATAGATTGGATGAGGCGTAGCAGGCTCTGCATATCCATACATTTGACGGAATGTCTTTTGCCGTCAGTAGAGATAAATTGGTGGGGGGGACAATTTGTCCCCCTCACGAAAGCATCCAATTCAGGATCACGTTTGCGTATTTTCTTGAAATAGTCTATAGGATCCTTGCAGTCTGTTAAAGCTGCAATCACATCATTTATGCAGAAGTACCATTTCTCTTCTACTTCGTCCCATATTGTCCTTATCTGTTGCCCTTCAAAAAGCTTTAATTCCTGCATTGTCATAATCGGTACCATTCTGCTATATTCCACAAAGATACAACCTCTCCGAATCGCTCGCAAGTTTTTCCTTTAGTTTTTCAAAGATGAATGTCCAATAGTGCGCAATGCAAACAAGTTTCACTTGTTACGAAGACGAGAACGAAAACGATGATAAAACGATGGCGAAAAGAAGATCTCTTTTCTATGTATAAAAATAAACATTCGCTAAACTATCTTAAGAAATCGGTGTTGTAGTGATACATCATATTAGAAACAGACTATGAACAACGAGGAGAAACTACCATTGGCCGAAATTAAGGCGGGGCTTAAATTGAGGAAAGAGGTGTATAACATATTGACCAACGACACGGACTATGTGAAGGGCATACGGTATCATCTGGAGCGTATTGATGCAGCCTTGCAATCGGGCAATCTGGAGATGATCCTATACTGTAATCAACTGGCAGTAAAGGACTACAGGAGTTTCCTGATGCGCAACCATGCAGAGGTTAATAGCCCAGCAGTATTGAGAGAGAAGGGGTTGTGCTGGAACTTCTTCAACCTGAGAGTCATCGGACATTTGCTTGCCAATGAGATAATCAACGACAAACTAAAAGATGGCGCTACGTCAGGCATCGCCATCGCCTGCGAATACTTCTGCGACAAGACGATGGATAGCCGTAAATGAAATGATTTTTGCCATCGGCAACCGCATTTTCAAAGCGTGACAATTAGTCACGGTTTCGCTGGACAAGCCTAAAACAAGACTCTCCACAGGACAGACGCATCAGAAATATCCATAAGGATTATATTCGCTATTCTTAGAGAATCAATTTTATTAACCTCACACGGATCTCACGAATCTCACGAAGAACGCATCGTTACACTCGCGTTTGCCATCCGGCTGCTTATTGCCATTCCGGAGGCACATACGAGCGATAGCGATGTATGCTCTGTGAAATTTCTGTGCAATCTGTGTGAAACAAAAGGCTGATTGTTTGAGAGAAATATATAGCATCGTCTAATAAATTTTACATGAGTTCGATATAGCAAAATATTGAATAAAAGGTTTGTCTACCGCATTAACAGCTGCGTTGTTTTCGCCTCCATTGAGAGCGTAAAAGTGTGACAGATGACGTTTATGACAGTAGTCTTCTTAGATTATTATGCAAATAAAATAATTAATTCACGAAGTAGCATATAGCTAATTATTTATTTTTTCTCCCTACCGCTCGTGTATTATACGTGTCACAAATGTCATCTGTCACAAAGACATGCGAATTGCAAAGTCTGAGGTTGCAAAACGGACAAAGAGATTCTTCCTATCGCAGGCCTGCAATAGAAAAATTGCAGAAAGGTTTTTCAGAAAAAGCCTTAAGGTTTTTTGAAAATTGCAGAAAGGTTTTTCCAAAAACAGATAAAAGGATTTCTTTTACTGATTTTAGTGGTTCTAAGAACCATTTTAGTAGTCGCTTTTTTGTTTCATTACTGCTATGTTGTCTTCAAATAAAAAGCCACCACCCATGGGGCAGTGGCTATGAAAATAGCGTCGCTCGGTCATCGGGCGAGCACAGAGAGCAGGTAGCTGCATTTCTGCGGGTCGCCCAGGGTCTTACCCTTGTCGCAGGAGAGCTTCACGCAGTGGTGCCACTCGCGCGACTCGGTGATGCGGCCTCTGATGAGCTTGACCACGATGTTCATGGGCTTGCAATCGGTGATGTCGCAGGTGAGGTGGGTGCCTATACCGTAGCTGTCGGTAATCTTGCCCTGGCAGTAACGGTGCAGCTCGAGGGCGCGGTCGATATCGAGCCCGTTGCTGAAGACAGCCTGCTTGGTCATGGGGTCGATACCGAGCTGCTTGTACTTATTGACGATGAGGTCCACCTGCTCCTCCTCTACCCCACTATCGATGCGCAAGCCACTGAAGGTCATGGCCATGCGCTTGGAGAGATTGCTGAAGAAGACGTGGTCGCCAAAGCAGTCGTAGAGGAAGATTCCTACGTTGCCGTCGTACACCTCGGACCACTTGTTCATGACGTTGTAGTTGCACTCGAACACGCCGCTCACAATCTCCTCGAACGAGATGCACTGGTGCGACATGGTGCCCAGGCAGGGAATGCCCTTCTTCATGGCGAAGTAGACGTTGGAAGTGCCGGTGAAGCGGCCGCACTGACCCTGCGTGACCTCCTTGACCTCGGCATAAGACTCGATGAGGGCGTCGATGACGCGCTCGTGATGGGCAAAGGAGAAGCGACGGCGCGTGCCCATGTCGCCCAAGGTGAGTCCGCCCTGCCATATGCGACGGCCCTTCTGGAGGGTCTTCTCATACTCGGCTTCGGCATCATACTTCTCGGCATCGCCATTAAGCATGTGCATCAGCTCAGAGATGGTGGCGAGGATGGGCATCTCCCACATGATGGTACTCCACCACTTGCCCTTGATGCGGATGTCGAGGTGTCCCTCTTCGTCCTGGGTGATGGTGAGCTCGGAGGGGTTGAAGCGGTAGCCGCGCAGGAAGACGTTGATGAACCAATAGGGAAGGAAGGGGAAGCTGCGGGTCATGAAGGCGCACTCCTCATCGGTAATCGTCACTTCGGACAGGTGATGCAGCTGCTCGCTGAGCAGACGGTCGAACCCCGCGGGGTAGCACGTCCGCTGACGGTCGAAGAACTGATACTCGGTCTCGGCACGTGGGTACTTCTGCAGGATGTAGTACATGCAGGTGAAGGTGTAGAGATCGTTGTCGGTGAAGTGATTGATGATGGGTTTCATGGGTATTCTAAATTATGGATGCAAATATAGACTTTTCTTATAAATTATCCAAGCAAAGGGAGATAGGATGATTTTGTGGAGGACATAATTGGACAATTCGAAACTTTTTCGTATCTTTACGGAGCCTTGAGCAATGAGCCAACAGCCAATAACACGAAACACAACACTCTAAACAAACGCCCCCATGAGAAGACTAAGCATCGCCATTATGACACTTATAGTGTGCCTCGCCACGCAAGCACAGCGCCTGACCTCCATCACCCCCGGTGAGTTGTGGCCCGACGACAAGGGCGAGCACATCAACGCCCATGGTGGCTGTGTCATCTACTACGAGGGCACCTACTACTGGTATGGCGAGAACCGCCCCGCACGCGGCTTCACCACCGAGGTGGGCATAGAGGTGTACTCATCAAAGGACCTGATGAACTGGAAGGACGAGGGCGTGGCACTGGCCGTATCGGAGAACCGGGGCGACGACATCGAGCGCGGATGCATCATGGAGCGACCCAAAGTGGTGTACAACAAGCAGACGAAGCAGTTTGTGATGCTCTTCCACCTCGAACTCAAGGGACGCGGCTACGAGGCGGCACGGGTGGGATTTGCCGTGAGCGACACACCGACAGGACCCTTCACCTTCATCCGCTCCTTGCGACCCAACGCGGGCAAGTGGCCCATGGACTTCACGAAGAGGGATATCAAGCGCGCCCAGGCACTCGACGAGGCGGAATATAAGGAGTGGTGGACACCCGAGTGGCGACGTGCCGTACACGAGGGACTGCTGCTCAAGCGCGACCTGCCGGGCGGACAGATGAGCCGCGACATGACGGTCTACATCGACGACGACGGCACAGCCTACCACATACACTCGGCCGAGGAGAACCTCACACTCAACATCGCCGAGCTCACCCCCGACTACCTCGACTACACGGGCCGCTACATACGTCTCGCCCCGGGTGGACACAATGAGGCGCCCACGATCATGAAGCGCGACGGGGTGTACTGGATGATCACGAGCGGATGCACAGGCTGGGACCCCAACGAGGCACGTATGTTCAAGAGCACATCCATCTGGGGTCCATGGGAGCAGCTGCCCAGCCCCTTCCGTGGCGAGGGAGCCGAAAAGTCGTTCCGCTCGCAGGGTACCTACATATTCAAGATAGAGGGTACCGATGAGTACATCTTCATGGCCGACCGCTGGATGCCGCGTAGCCTGAAGTTCTCGCGCCACATCTGGCTGCCCATCACCTTCGATACCGACGGCACACCCCTACTCTACTGGAAGGATGAGTGGAAGATAGCTGTGGGCGATGAGCTTTGAGCAGTGAGCGATGAGCAGTGAGAGGTGAGCAGTGAGATATGAGATGCCATCCGGATGGCAGTTTTCGTCTTCGTCTTCGTTTTCGTTGAAAGCTCATAGCTCAAGGCTCATAGCTAACCCTTACACCGCCTTATACACGAACGTGTGCCCCACGAATTGTTGCTCCACCAAGCCGAAACGGATGAACTGAGCCAGAAGCTGCACGGCACGATGGCGGGGAAGGCGGCCCAAGCGGGCAAAGCGATTGAGCGTGAGGGGATCAGGCGCGTCGGTGAGGAGTTGCAATAGCGTATGCTCGCGCTCGGTGAAGGGAAGCACGGCACTACCCTCCCTACCCTCTTCGCGCCATAGCGCCATCTGCACGGGCGATGCCACGATATTCTCATCGGCAATGCGCACGAAGGCACAGAGCGTGCCATCATCGAGCTTGGCGCGTACGGGATGCTCCTCCGAGGCATCGACCTCGGCAATCACTACATTGTGACCATCGACATGGTGTATGCTCATGCGGCACTCCACAGGGGGCACGCAATAGAGCGCGGCGGCAGCCTCAACCATATAGATCTCTTCATCGCTGCGCACACCGGCTATCTTGCCATTGTCCTTGACACCGATGAGCAATCTGCCACCGTCAGTATTGGCAAAAGCAGAGAGGGTGCGCGCAATCTTGCGTGCATCGGAAATCTCATACTTGAAATCCTGCTGCTGGTGTTCGCCCTGAGCGATGAGATGGTGGAGCACGGTTCGTTTAGAATTGAAATTATAAATTAAAAATTAAAAGTTGCACGACGAAAGACTTGATTAAAGAAGAAGGCAGCACGCACTCGGTTTGAATACAAACCGCCCTAAGTTTCAATTTCAACTTTTAATTTTCAATTGGGCTCAAGCCCATCTCTCGGGCTTTCTTCATCATGTACTCGTAGGCGGCATCGTGCTCGTTGGGGATGATGCCGTCGAGGATGGCATCCTTGATGCTGCTCTTGAGGGCACCCACCTCGGCACAGGGCGTGAGGCCGAAGGTGCGCATGATCTCGTCGCCGTCGACAGGAGGTTGGAAGTTGCGTATGCGGTCACGCTCCTCGAGGTCCTTGAGCTTCACGCGCACAAGGCGGAAGTTGTCGAGAAATCGCTGCTTACGCATCTCGTTCTTCGAGGTGATGTCGGCCTCGCACAGCATCATCAGGTCGTCAATGTCGTCGCCCGCCTCGAAGAGAAGACGGCGCACAGCACTGTCGGTGACCTCCTCGTCGGCAATGACGATGGGGCGCATGTGGAGCCCTACGAGCTTCTGCACATACT